>DHLY01000086.1:14872-19433 GCA_002405525.1 Proteobacteria bacterium UBA4656 | reverse complement strand
GCTCGCGCTGGCAGGCGGCCAGCGCGAGGACGGCGAGCAAGATCGTGCTGCGGCGCATCGGGCGACTCCGGGTGCGGTGAAACCCGGCAGTCTAGTCCCAGCGCGCGCGCCGCGACGTTATGGAGTACGGTCGCGGTCGATCAGTTCGGCGGGTTGGCGCCCTCGTAACGCACCGGGGTCGCGCCGCTGATCGGACCGACCTTGGCGCTGGCGTGCACGTACAGTTCCACCTCGCGCTCGAACACCAGTTCGCCGCCGAGCTCGCTGTCGGGGCCGATCACGATGCGCGGCGGGCGCTGCTTGCCCCACGACCAGCCGCCGGGCTTCTCGACCTTGATCCCGCCGAGCACCTTCGCGCCTTCGGTGACGGTGACGCTGCCGTTGACGGTCTCGATGCGGCCGCCGATCCGCGCGCCGCGCACGCTGATGCCGCCGTTGACGTTGCTGACGTCGCCGCCGGCCTCGGCGCCGGGCGCGAGTTCGATGCCGCCGTTCACGGCCTCGATGCCGCGCTCGACGAAAGCGGTCTCCTCCAGTTCGATCCCGCCGTTGACAGTCCCGGCGGTTTCGACCTTGGCCCCGCGCGAGAGTCGGATACCGCCGTTGACGGTCTCGACCTCGCGCGCCGTGGCGCCTTCGCCGACACGGATGCCGCCGTTGACCGTGCCGAGGTCGCCGGCCGCCTTGCCGGCCTCGACGCGGATGCTGGAGTTGACCTTGCTGATGTCTTCCTGCGCGGCGGCGGGCAGGCCAAGGACGAGGGCGGCGGCGAGTAGCAGGGTGCGCATGGCGTTTCTCCGGGTTCGTGGCGGCTTGCGGGTCCGGCATGGGATGCGCGTCGCGGGCCGGGGGTTGCGTGCCGGAAGTCATGGTCCGGGCCGGCGGCTACAATCGGCGCATGAGCCCGATCCCGGAATCCGCCGTGCCCCCGAAGCCCGTCCTGCTGCTGATCCTCGATGGCTGGGGTCACCGCAGCGACCCGCGCTGGAACGCGCTCGCGCAGGCGGACCTTCCGAACTGGCGCCGTCTGCTGGCCGACTGCCCGCACACGCTGGTCGACACCCACGGCCTGCACGTCGGCCTGCCGGACGACCAGATGGGCAATTCCGAGGTCGGCCACATGAACATCGGCGCCGGCCGCGTGGTCTACCAGGACCTGACGCGGATCGACCAGGCGATCTGCGACGGTTCGTTCTTTGGCAATCCGGCCCTGTTGGGCGTCTGCCGGGCCGCGTGCGCGGCCGGCGCTACCCTGCACGTGCTGGGGCTGGCCTCGCCCGGTGGCGTGCACAGTTCGATCGACCACCTGCTGGCGATGCTCGACCTTGCCGCGCGCTGCGGCGTCCCCGCCATCGCCGTGCACGCCTTCCTCGACGGGCGCGACACGCCGCCGCGCAGCGCGAAGCCCTCGCTGGAGGCGCTGGCCGCGAAATGCGCTTCGATCCCCGGCGCCCGCATCGCCAGCGTCGGCGGGCGCTACTTCGGCATGGACCGCGACCAGCGTTGGGAGCGGGTTTCGCGCGCCTGGGCGGCGATCGTCGATGCGCGAGCCGACTTCGAGGCGCCCGACGCCTTGGCCGCGCTGGAGGCCGCCTATGCGCGCGGCGAGAACGACGAGTTCGTCCAGCCGGCCACGATCGCGGGCGGCGTGCCGGTGCGCGACGGCGACGCCGTCGTGTGCATGAACTTCCGCGCCGACCGCGCGCGGCAGTTGACGTCGGCCTTCGTCAGCCCGGGCTTCCACGGCTTCGCGCGCCCGCGCGCGCCCGCGCTGTCCGCCTTCGTGACCCTGACCGAATACGCTGCCGACCTGCCGGTCAGCGCGGTGGCCTACGCCCCGCAGAGCCTGTCGAATTCGCTGGGCGAGTACCTCGGATCGCTCGGCAGGCGCCAGTTGCGTATCGCCGAGACCGAGAAGTACGCCCATGTGACGTTCTTCCTCAACGGCGGGCGCGAGGCCCCCTTTCCGGGAGAGGACCGCATGCTGGTGCCGAGCCCCAAGGTCGCGACCTACGACTTGAAGCCCGAGATGAGCCTGCCCGAGCTGACCGCCAAGCTCACCGCGGCGATCCGTTCCGGCAGCTACGACCTGATCGTGTGCAACATCGCCAACGGCGACATGGTCGGCCACACCGGCGTGTGGGAAGCGGCGCTGAAGGCTGCCGCCGCCGTGGACCACGCTCTGGGCGAGATCGTCGGCGCGCTGCGCGAGGTCGGCGGCGAGGCGCTGATCACCGCCGACCACGGCAACATCGAGCAGATGGTCGACGACGCCGGCGTGCCGCACACCCAGCACACGGTCGGTCCGGTGCCGCTGGTGTACGTCGGTCGCCCCGCGCGCCTGCGCGACGGCGGGGCGCTGAAGGACCTCGCGCCGACCGTGCTCGACCTGCTCGACCTGCCCGTGCCGCGCGAGATGTCGGGCGCAAGCCTGGTGCTGTCCGAGGCCGCGCCGCGCCGCGCGGCGGGCTGACGCCGGATCGATGTCTCGCATCGCGCTTCTGCTCGCGCTGGCGCTCGCCGCCGGCGGCGTGCCGGCGCAGGACGACGACCAGGCGGCCCGGGAAGCGGAACTCAAGGCGCGGCTCGAGGCCGTGCGCGACGAGCAGCGTCGCATCGACGTCGAACGTGCCGGCGCGCGCGGGCAATCGCGGGACCTGGTGGCGAAACTGCGCGAGGACGAACTCGCGATCGCCCGCGTGGCGGCCGAAATCGCCACCCTGGACGAGCGGATCATCGCGCAGGTCGCCGAAGTCGCGCGGCTGGACGCCGAGGCCGCGGGCATCGAGGCACGGCTGGCGACCCAGCGCGCCGCGCTCGCCGCGCTGCTGCGTTCGGCCTACGCCGCCGGCCGCCACGAGCGCCTGCGCATCCTGTTCGCGCCGGAGGACCTCGGCCGCATCGAGCGCGCGCTGGCCTACCATCGCTACCTGCAGCGCGACCGGGTGGCGCGCATCGACGCGCTGCGCGTCGATCGCGACGCGCTGTCCGCCGTGCGCGCGGCGGCGCAGGCTGCAGCCCGCGCCCTGGCCGACGATCGCGCCGAACGCAGCCAGCAGGCCGCGGCGCTGGAGCAGGCGCGCGCGGCGCGCAGCGCCACGCTGGCCGAACTGAAGATCCGCATCGACGACGCCACCGAGCGGCTCGCCGCGCTGGGCAAGGACGAACGCGGCCTGCTGGACCTGATCGCGCGCCTGCGCGATGCGATCGCCGACATCCCGAAGGTGCTGGCCGGCGCCGAGCCCTTCGCCAGTCTGCGCGGCCGGCTGCCCTGGCCCGCCGCCGGCCCCATGCGCGAGGGCTTCGGCGTGGCGACCGGCGGCGGCCGCCCCAGCGAGGGCGTGCTGATCGAGGCCGCGCGCGGCGCGCCGGTGCGCGCGGTCTCGCATGGCCGCGTCGCCTTCGCCGACTGGATGGCCGGTTACGGCCTGTTGCTGATCGTCGACCACGGCGACGGCTACATGAGCCTTTACGCGCACAACGAGGCGGTGCGCGCCGAGGTCGGCGACTGGGTGTCGGCCGGCGAGGTCATCGCCGAGGCCGGCAACAGCGGCGGGCGGTCCGACAGCGGCCTGTACTTCGAGCTGCGCGCCAAGGGCCGCCCGGTCGACCCGGTCGGCTGGCTCGCGCGCCGCTGACACCCGCGCTTCCAAAGCCCCTCCCCCCTCGTGGGTGAGGCGGGATATGCCGGCCCATGGGCCGGGTCCGGCCGCCGCGATTCGCGGCGGCATTCGCGGGGCCGCGCCGATGGCGCGGCAAACCCCCGCTCATCCACCGAACGCCCGCGCGAAGAGCGCGGGCCGGATGCGAGGGGTTGGGGAGAGGGGGCCCGTCCTGGGAAAGCATCCGCGGCCCGCCGGCGCCGTCGTTTCCCCGACCGGCGCCACTGCGCCGGCGCCTGCCTCGACACCCGCCCAACAACCCCGCGCTAGACTGCTGCCATGAACGCGCGAACCGACCTGAAGCCCCTCGTTGCCGCCCTCCTGCTGGGCCTGTCCGGCCTCGCCGCCGCAGCCGAGCCGCCGGCCCCGCCGGCCGAAACCGCGCCGGCTACGGCGCCCGCACCGGCCACCGCGGAAGCGGTCGCCGCCGAGGCCGCCGCCACCGCAGTGCCGCCCGCGGAGTCGGTCCCGCTGCGCGACATCCAGGCCTTCGCCGCGGTGTTCCGCGCGGTGCGCAGTTCCTACGTCGACAAGGTCGGCGCCGAGCGCCTGATGCAGGACGCGATCCGCGGCCTGCTCGCCGGGCTCGACCCGCACA
Organism: Proteobacteria bacterium UBA4656; assembly: GCA_002405525.1. Lineage (GTDB taxonomy): Bacteria > Pseudomonadota > Gammaproteobacteria > Xanthomonadales > Ahniellaceae > UBA4656. The sequence continues at coordinate 15,173 of DHLY01000086.1, read as the reverse complement.
GCGAGTACCTCGACCGCAGCATGCTCACCGACCTCGACGAGGACACGCGCGGCGCTTACGCCGGCCTCGGCGTGGAGGTGCTCTACGTCGACGGCCTGCTGCGCGTGGTCGCCCCGATCGACGACTCGCCCGCCGCGCGCGCCGGCATCCAGCCCGGCGACATCATCACCCGCATCGACGGCGTGCCGGTCCCGCCCACCAACGGCCAGGAGGCGGTGGACAAGCTGCGCGGCGAGCCGGGCAGCGAGATCGCGCTCACCATCGCCCGCGAGGGCAACGGGGAGCCGCTGGAACTGACCCT
>DHLY01000086.1:14262-14651 GCA_002405525.1 Proteobacteria bacterium UBA4656 | reverse complement strand
GTGCGCGAGAAACTGCGCCGCGCCACCGCGCGCGGCCGCCTGCGCGGCGCGGTGCTCGACCTGCGCAGCAATCCCGGCGGCCTGCTCGAATCCGCGGTCGAGGTCAGCGACGCCTTCCTCGACGACGGCGTGATCGTCAGCACCCGCGGCCGGCTGGAGGCCGCCAACGGCAGCTACAGCGCGACCCGCGGCGACGTCGCCGGCGGCGCCCCGCTGGTGGTGCTGGTCGACGCCGGCACCGCATCCGCCGCCGAGATCGTCGCCGGCGCGCTCAAGGACCACCACCGCGCGGTGGTGATGGGCCAGCGCACCTTCGGCAAGGGCTCGGTGCAGTCGGTGCTGCCGCTGGACGGCGGCGACGCGCTGAAACTCACCACCGCCCGCTACTA
>DHLY01000086.1:12655-14033 GCA_002405525.1 Proteobacteria bacterium UBA4656 | reverse complement strand
CTCCGAGCGCACCCTGTCCGGCCACCTGATCGGCGATCTCGAAGCCCAGCCGGTCACCATCGTCGAGCGCGACGAGAGCCTCGACCAGGACTACGGCCTCAACGAGGCGATGAACGTGCTCAAGGGCCTGGCGCTGGTGCGCGAGCGGGCGATGCGCAAGGTGCAGCCGCAGAAGGGCTGAGGCCGTGATCGCGCGGGGGCGCTCCGGCCGGATGTAGCACGATCGTGCTACACTGCGCCGAAGCCAGGAGGTCCGCAGTGTCCACGACCACCCTTCGCATCGATGACGCGCTGAAGGCGCGGATCGCCGCCGTGGCCGAAGAGGCCGGCACCACCCCGCACGCCTTCCTGGTCGACGCGATCGCCCAGCGCGTCGAGCAGGCCGAAGCCGAGGCGGAACTGCGGCGCATCGCGCAACGGCGCTGGCGCGCCTACGCCAAGGATGGGCTCAGCGTGCCCTGGGACGAGGCGCGCGCATGGCTCGTCGAGCGCGCCAGCGGCAAGGTCGCGCCGCGGCCAAAGGCGCGACGTCGCGACGGCTGATCGCGATGGCGAGGATCGAACTCGCGCCGGGCGTGTTCGACGACTTCGAGCGCATCCTCGGGCATCTGGACCGCCACGGCAGCGCCGACGGTCCTTCGCGCGTCGAAGCGATCCTGCAGGCGATCGATCTGCTGGCCCACAGCCCGCTGGTGGGCCGACCCGTCCGGGGCGGCCTGCGCGAGTTGGTGATTGGAACCGGCGCGCGCGGCTATGTGGCGCTCTACCGCCACCTTGCGGATCTTGATGAGGTGCTCGTGCTGGCGATCCGGGCGCAGCGCGAATCCGAGGGGCCATCCTCGGCCGGCGCTGACTGACGAGTCGTCACCGCCCCTTCGGCGGCATCACCGGAAACGGCATGATCTTCTCGCCGGTCGCCCCGTCGCGGATCGCCAGCGCGCCGCGCTTGTCGACTTCCTCCACGCGCACGATGGCCTGCATCGGCAGGTGCAGCATGCGCGTGTCCTTGAACTCGTCGCGCAGGCGTTCCTCGGTGGGATCGACCACGAGGCCCTCGCCGGCCGGTTCGAACACGAGGTCGCCGACCTCGGTGAAGCCCCACAGGCTCGACGACGCCACGTGGCGGGCGTAGAGCTCGTAGACCTTGCCCTGGTTGAAGAAGGTTACTTTGTAGAGGGGTTTGCGCATCGGGTAAGTCTGGCGTTTCGCTGGGGCGGACGGTGTGAACAAAGCAAGGGTACAGGGCCCAGGGCCCAGGGCTCAGGGCCCAGCGGTGAGGGCCAAGGCCGATCGGGGTCGGGCGGGCGGCGCCAGTGTGGGACCGAGCACCGCTCGCGACCGCGGCATTGCGCCCGTGCGGCAAGTCACCGTTGCCGCG
>DHLY01000086.1:12204-12482 GCA_002405525.1 Proteobacteria bacterium UBA4656 | reverse complement strand
CCCACAGGGAGGTCGCGAGCGGTGCATCGACGCCCAGGCGTTCCCCACCTGTACCCTGGGCTCTGTACCCGTGAGCCTTCGAGCGCACCGTTGCAGCCCATCGGTCGTGGCTCGTGAATGAAGAGCAGGGTATAGGGCATAGGGTATCGGGCCCAGGGCTCAGGGCCCGGCCGTGAGGGCACAGACCGATCGGGGTCGGGCGGGCGGCGCCAGTGTGGGACCGCGCAACGCTCGCGACTGCGGCATTCCGCCTTTGCGGCAAGTCACCGTTGCCGCGG
>DHLY01000086.1:3042-12055 GCA_002405525.1 Proteobacteria bacterium UBA4656 | reverse complement strand
GCGTTGCTCGCTCCCACAGGGAGGCCGCGAGCGGCACGTCGACGCCCATCGGTTCCCCACCTGTACCCTGGGCCCTGGGCCCTCCAAAAGGCCCTCATGCCAAGAAATCACTTGACACCCCGCGCCCCCGGGATATATCTCTGCATCGCGATGAATCACCAGACCGCCCCTGCCGCCCGTCCCGCCGCCTGCATGTGTTGCTGCATGTGCATGTGTCCGCACGCGCGCGGCGCTCGGCAGGTCTAGCACCAGCAACACACTAGACCGCAACATCCCGAGACCCGCGACGGCGCAAGCCCCCGCGGGTTTTCTGTTTCTGGGCTTCCTCCGTCGCGGTTCCGGTCCCTTCCCCGACCCGGAGCACGACGATGAGCACTTCCAACCGCCCCTACCGCTTCGAAACCCTGCAGGTCCACGCGGGCCAGCAGCCGGCGCCCGGCACCAATGCGCGCGCGGTGCCGATCTACCAGACCACCAGTTACACCTTCAACGACGCCGACCACGGCGCGCGCCTGTTCGCGCTGAAGGAGTTCGGCAACATCTACACGCGATTGATGAACCCCACCACCGACGTGTTCGAGCAGCGCATCGCCGCGCTCGAAGGCGGCAAGGCGGCGGTGGCGACCTCGTCCGGCCAGGCCGCGCAATTCATCGCGCTGTCGACCATCCTGCAGGCGGGTGACGAACTCGTTTCCACGTCCTATCTCTACGGCGGCACCTACAACCAGTTCAAGGTGCAGTTCCCGCGCCTCGGCATCAAGGTGCACTTCGTCGACGGCGACGATCCGGAGGCGTTCCGCCGCGCGATCACGCCGAAGACCAAGGCGCTGTACGTCGAGACCATTGGCAATCCACGCTTCAACATCCCCGACTTCGAGGCGCTGGCGAAGATCGCGCACGAGAACGGCATCCCGCTGGTGGTGGACAACACCTTCGGCGCCGCCGGCTACCTCTCGCGCCCGATCGACTTCGGCGCCGACATCGTGGTGGCGTCGGCCACCAAGTGGATCGGCGGCCACGGCACCACCATCGGCGGCGTGATCGTCGACGCCGGCACCTTCAACTGGGGCAACGGCAAGCACCCGCTGTTCACCGAGCCTGCGCCCGGCTACCACGGGCTGAATTTCTGGGAAGTGTTCGGCGACCAGGGCCCGTTCGGCAACATCGCGTTCGCGATCCGCGCCCGCGTCGAGGGCCTGCGCGACTACGGCTCCTCGCAGGCGCCGTTCAACTCCTTCCTGCTGCTGCAGGGGATCGAGACGCTGTCGCTGCGCGTGCAGCGCCACGTCGACAACGCGCTGGAACTGGCGCGCTGGCTGAAGAAGCACCCGGACGTGGCCTGGGTGGACTATCCGGGCCTCGAGGAGCATCCGTACCACGCCGCGGCGCGCAAATACTTGAAGCACGGCTTCGGCGGCGTGCTGACCTTCGGCGTGCGCGGCGGCTACCACGCGGCGCGCAAGTTCATCGACCACGTGCGGCTGGCCTCGCACCTCGCCAACGTCGGCGACGCCAAGACCCTGGTCATCCACCCGGCGGCCACCACCCACCAGCAGTTGAGCGAGGCCGAGCAGTTGAGCTCCGGCGTCAAGCCCGACCTGGTGCGGGTGTCGGTCGGCATCGAGCACATCGACGACATCAAGCTCGACTTCGACGAGGCCCTGCGCGCGGCGCGCGTGGCGGCGGCGGCGTGAGCGGATTCGCCCTCTCGCCGGACACCCGGCGGCTGCGTCTCGGGCGGGGCGTCCCGCTCGAGTCCGGCGTCGTGCTGCCCGAACTCGAGGTCGCCTTCCGCACCTGGGGGCGGCTGAACGCGGCGTCCGACAACGCGGTCGTCGTCTGCCACGCGCTCACCGGATCGGCCGACGCCGACACCTGGTGGGCGCCGCTGTTCGGCCCCGGCAACGCGCTCGACCCGGAGCGCGACTTCATCGTCTGCGCCAACGTGCTCGGCGGCTGCTACGGCAGCACCGGGCCGACCAGCGAAGCACCCGATGGCCGGCTGTTCGGTGGGCGCTTCCCGCGCGTCACGGTTCGCGACCAGGTGGACGCACAGCGCCGCCTGCTCGACGCGCTGGGCGTGCGCGGGATCCGGCTCGCGATCGGTGGCTCGATGGGTGGCCTGCAGGCGCTGGAATGGGCGCTGCTGGATCCGCGCGTGCAGGCGGTGGCCACGGTCGCCGCCAGCGGCCGCCACTCGCCCTGGTGCATCGCCTGGAGCGAAGCCCAGCGACAGGCGATCGCCGCCGACGCCAAGTTCGCCGGCGGACACTACGACCCGGCCGACCCGCCGCGCGCGGGGCTCGCCGCCGCGCGCGCGATCGCCATGTTGACCTACCGCACGGCCGGCTCACTGGCTGCGCGGTACGGCCGCGCGCCCGGCGCGGACGTGTTCGGTACGCGCGCCAAGCGCCCGGACGAGCCGGCCGTCGCCGGCTGGCTGTCGCACCACGGCGACCTGCTGAACGACCGTTTCGACGCCAACACCTACCTGCGACTGCTCGACGCCATGGACAGCCACGACCTCGGCCGCGGCCGCGGCGGCCTCGCTGCCGCCTGCGCCCGCCTCACCCAGCCCACCCTGGTGGTGAGCATCCCCAACGACGCGCTGTACGTGCCGGCCGACCAGCACGAACTGGCGCAGACCCTGCCCGATGCGCGGCTCGAGGTGCTCGAATCCGCGCACGGCCACGACGGCTTCCTGCTGGATGCCGCGGGCCTGGCGCCGATCGTGCGCGACTTCCGGCGCGCGCTCGATGCGCCGCGCGCGCGACGCGCCGCGGGGAGCCAGCCGTGAGCGTCCCGCTGCCGCGACTGATCGCCTCGTCGCGCCACGCGCCGACCCTGCGCGACGCGGTCGCCGCGGTGCGCCGCCGCCCGGTGGACTTGCTGCTGGCCGGTCCGCGCGGGCAGGTCGGTGGTGCGCTGCGCCGCCTGCTGGCGCGCGAAGCCGCCGGCATCGCCGCGCGCACCGGCGTTGCGCTGCGCCTGCGCGCGGCCTTCGACCGCCGCGGGATGGCGCAGGATCCCGCCGGCCTCGATCCCTTCCCGGCCGCCGCGGCTTTCGCGCCCCGCCACCCGCGCGACTGGGCCGATCTGGTCGAACAGACCGTCGACCACGGGACACCGACGATGCTGGTCGACTGCACCGCCAGCGAGTCGCTGGCCGACGAGTATGCCGGCCTGCTGGCCGTTGGCATCGGCGTAGCCGGTGCCAACAAGCGCGCGGGCGCGGGGTCGCTGGCGCGCTGGACGCAGTTGCAGGAACTCGCCGCCAACGGCGGCGCGCCGTGGCGCTACGAGACCACGGTCGGCGCCGCGCTGCCCGTGCTGTCGACGCTGCGCGCGCTGCGCCTGCGCGGCGAGCGCATCCTCGCCATCGAGGGCGTGCTCTCCGGTTCCCTGTCCTATGTGCTCTCGCGGCTGCACGAGGGCGCGTCGTTCTCCGGCTCGGTGGCCGAGGCGCGCGCCAAGGGCTACACCGAGCCCGATCCGCGCGAGGACCTCGCCGCGCGCGACCTCGCGCGCAAGATCGTGATCCTCGCCCGCGAGGCCGGCGTGCCGGTGGAGGCCGACGACGTCGCCATCGAGCCGCTGGTCGATCCCGTGGCCTGGTCGCCGGACGCGCCGGACGGCGCGACCGACTTCCGCTGGCGGGTGCGTGCCGACGACGCCGAGGCGCGCGGCCGGCGGCTGGTCGCCGTCGCGTCGTGGGACGTCGACGGCGCGCGCGTGGCGGTGCGCGACGTGCCGCAGGACTCGCCGCTGGCGCGGGTGCGCGCGGGCGAGAACCTGCTGCGCATCCGCACCGAGTTCCACGACGCGCTGCCGCTGCTGATTGGCGGCCCCGGTGCCGGGCCCGAGGTCACCGCAGCCGGCGTGCTGGGCGATATCCTCTCCGCCTCGCGCGCCCTGCTGGCGCGGCGTGGCGGGGGCTGACGGATGGAGGGCGCGGTCACGATCGACGCACCACGCGCCGGACTGATCGGCGCGATCGGCCAGACCCCGCTGCTGCGCCTGTCGCGCATCGCGGCCGGCACCGGCTGCGAGATCCTCGGCAAGGCCGAGTTCCTCAATCCGGGTGGCTCGGTGAAGGACCGCGCCGCGCTGGCGCTGGTGCGCGATGCCGAACGTCGCGGCCTGCTCGCGCCCGGCGGCACCGTGGTGGAGGGCACGGCCGGCAACACCGGCATCGGGCTCGCGCACGTGTGCAACGCGCTGGGCTATCGCTGCGTGCTGGTGCTGCCCGACAACCAGTCGCCGGAAAAGTACGCGGTGCTGCAGGCGCTCGGCGCCGAGGTGCGCACCGTGCCGGCCGTGCCCTACGCCAACGACAACCACTACCAGAAGGCCGCCGCGCGCCTGGCCGGCGAGATCCCCGGCGCGGTGTGGGCCAACCAGTTCGACAATCCGGCCAATCGCGACGCGCACGCGGCGACCACCGCGCCGGAACTGTGGGCGGCGACCGGCGGCCGCCTGCATGCCTTCGTCGCGGCCGCCGGCACCGGCGGCACGCTGGCCGGCGTCGGCCGCGGACTCAAGGCGCGCGATCCGTCGATCCGCATCGTGCTGGCCGACCCACCGGGCAGCGCGCTGCACGGCTACGTGAACACCGGCGCGCTGGTGCCCGACCCGCGATCGTCGGTGACCGAGGGCGTCGGCATCGGCCGCGTGACCGCCAACTTCGACGGCGCGCCGGTCGACGAAGCCCTGCGCATCGAGGACGCACACACGGTGGCAGTGGCGCATCGGCTCCTGCGCGAGGAAGGCCTGTTCCTCGGCTTCACCTCAGGCCTCAACGTGGCCGCAGCCCTCGCGCTGGCGCACCGCCTCGGCCCCGGCCACGTGATCGCCACCATCCTGTGCGACGGCGGTGCGCGCTACCAATCGCGGCTCTACAACCGCGAATGGCTGGCGGTGAAGGGTTTCGCCGCGGGGTGAGCGTCAGCGGATCAGGTCGGCTTGCGCGCCTGCCGTCGCGGTCAGCAGGCCGAAGTGGCCGAGCGCGTAGGTGTAGCTGGCGTTCTCGCCGGCGATCTGCGAGCTGTGCACGCCGCCCACGGTGCAGATGCCGCCGAAGCAGACGATCTGGTCCGACCACGACTTGATCGAGTACATCCGCGTCCCGAAGCGGTCGCCGGCGATGCTGCCCAGAAACGGGCTGCCGATCGACAGGCCCCAGTAGCCGCAGGTGCTGGTCGCGACCGCGAACGGCCACGTCCCGCAGGAGCGCAGCCCACGGAAGGCGCCGGCGATGCCGACGAAGGCGTCGACGTCGGCCGACAGCGCGTAGCGGTCGATCACCCGCGCGGCGAGCGTGGCCCCCATCGAGTGCCCGAGCACGTCGATGCGTCCGCTGCACGATGACGCGAGTGCGTCGATCATCGCATTGATGACCGGCGTCTCCTCGCTGCCCGAATGATCGTTGCAGGCTGCGCACAGCTTGCTGCCCCAGTCCGGGCGATACAACTGCGCGACCGTGTAGCCGCGCGCGCGCAGTTCGTTGTACGTGTTGTCGAAGTCCGATGGCCGGCCGGTGTTGCCGTGGACCATCACCACGCTGTCGCGGCAGGCCTGGGCCGCAACCGGCGCGACGCCAGCCACCAACAGCCCCGCGCCCGCGAGACCGCACAGGATCGTCTTGCGCATGCTCCACCCTCCCCGGTGACGATGCAGGACCACGCTACCCCGAGACCGCGCGCCGCGCCGCTGGACGATGGGGCAAGCTGCGGTGCGGCAACGATCGGTCACTGCCTGGCCGCGCCTTCGCCGAGGTCCATCACCAGCACCACGCGCACGCCCTCGGAGGCGACCGGGACCTCGATCGCGGCGCCGTTTTCGACCTGCACCACCGGTGGCGGCGGCAGGTCCAGCGCGCGGCTGATGTCGGGCCGGTGCGGGTGGGTGCCGGGCGTGGGCAACAGTGCGGCCGCGAGCAGCGCGCAGCACACCCCGGCCAGCGCCGGCTGCCAGGGCGGCGCGGCTTCGCGACGGCGTTCGGCCAGCGCCTCCCGCAATCGGCGCTCGCCGCCCGCGGTTGCCTTCAGCAGCGGCAACCAGCGTTCGAGTTCACGTGCCATGGCCGTCTCCCAGTTCGCGTCGCAGGGCGGCCAGCGCGCGGTGCCGGCGCGAACCCACCGTGCCCGGCGCCACGCCGAGCACTTCGGCCAGTTGCGCGGTGTCGAGCCCGGCGAACTCCGACAGCAGCAGCACGTTGCGCGCGGTATCGTCGAGCCGTTCCAGCGCGGCGCGCACCCGCCGCTGCGCGAGATGGGCTTCGGCATCCAGCGCGGGATCTTCGTCGCCGGCCGCGTCGCGTTCCGGCGCCACGAAGCGCCACAATCCGCGCCAGCGCAGGCGGTTCTTCGCCAGGTTCAGCGCGGTGGCGTAAAGCAGCGCGTCGACCTTCGACGCATCCACCGTCGCGCGGCGATCCCACACGCGCAGGAAGGCATCGTGCATCACGTCCTCGCAGTCAGGTGCATGCCAAAGCCAACGGTAGAGCACGTTGTGCAGCGGCTGCCGCAGGCGGCGGTAGGCCGCCAGCAGCGCCGCTTCGTCCAGGGCCACGCGCGGCCGCCGCGCTCAGCCGCGGGCATCGACGGGCCGGGCGCGGGCCACCAGCACTCGGATGCGGCTGTCTCCATCGGGCACCCGGGCCACCACCAGCGCCTCGCCGAAGCGCAACTGCAACGTGGTGGATAGCGCCGGATTGGATACGCCGAGTCGCGCCGTGACGCCCGACTCGGCGCGATTCAGGACACCATTGACGGCGAAGCCGCCGGGGGTCCGGGCGTCGAATGGTTCGTTGGCGGCCAGGGCGGTGACGCTCAGGGCGTCGCCCTGTTCGAAGCGCACCCGGCCCAGCGCCGGGCGTGCCGCATCGAGCGCAGCGGCGAGCGGCGCCAGCGTGGGATCGTCGGCGCCCTCGCCCGGCACCGCGACGATCGACCACAGGTCGAGCGTCACGCTGTCCGATGCGTCCGCCGCCGGCGCGCCCGCGCCGAGGGTCGCGATCGCATCGCCAATTCCGGCCTGGATGCTGGCGGGTGCCAGCACCAGCAGTTGCCCGGGCAGGCCGGTGGTGGCCACGCGCCCCATCGGCGCCTCGCCTGGGCCGCCCATCAGGCTGAGCGTCAGCGCTTCGCGGATTCCCTCGGCGCGCGCCGGCGGCACCGCGTGGACCCGCAGCACCATCGGGTCGGCCGGCACCTCTCCGATGCGCGGCGTGAACTGCCAGGTCGCCAGGAGGACCAGCGCGAAAGCCCCCGCGGCGCAGACGGCGATGAAGGTCAAGAAACTGCGGTTCATGGCGTGCTCCCACGCGGCGACGGGCCGCGGTTACCCGGTACTACACCGGAGCGCGGACTTTCTTCCCGCGCCCGGCGGCCGGCTCACCGCCCGAACGCCACCCAGCACACCCCGGTCAGCACCAGCACGCCGATCAGGTCCACCACCGCGCCTTCGCGCAGCATGCGTTGCGCCGTGACCTGGCGCGTGCCGTAGGCGACGAGGTTCGGGGCGGTGGCGACCGGCAGCATGAAGCCGCAACTGGCGGCCAGCACCGCCGGCACCATGAACAGCGCGGGGTCCACGCCGACCGCGGTCGCCGCGGTGGCGAGGATCGGCATCAGCAGCACGGCGGCGGCGGTGTTGGAGGCGATCTCGGACAGCAGGGTGACGGTGGCGCAGATCGCGAACATCAGCAGCAGCAGGTTCAGCGGGCTGCCCACGGCCAGTTCCTTCCATGCCGCGAGGTCGTCCGCGATCAGGCGCGACAGGCCGGACGCATCGAACGCCGCCGCCAGCGCGATGCCGCCGCCGAACAGCACCAGCGCGCCCCACGGGATGCGTTCCGCGCCATCCCAGGTCAGCAGCCGCCCGCCCTTGCCGTCGGGCACCAGGCACATCACGACCACGCCGAGCAGGGCTACCGCAGCATCGTTCGCGCCCTTGAGCCCCAGCGCGCCCGACCAGCCGCCGAAGGGTTCGGTGCGCGTGATCCACGCCAGCGCCACCAGGCCGAACACCGCGAGCACGCGGCGCTCCGCCGGCTGCCATGGGCCCAGTGCCGGGATCGAGGCCGGTGGCGTGCCACCCAGCCCGCGCGACAGCCAGGCCGCGCACAGCGGCAGGAACAGCAGCACCGCGGGGATGCCGAAGGACATCCATTCCAGAAAGCCCATCCGGGCGCCGGTGGTCTGTTCATACACCTGCATGAAGAACAGGTTCGGCGGGGTGCCGATCGGCGTGCCCATGCCGCCGATGCTGGCGCCGTAGGCGATCGCCAGCACCAGCGGCGCGGCGACCCGTTGTTCCGGGTAGGTGGCGAGGATCGCCATCGCCACCGGCAGCATCATCAGCGTGGCGGCGGTGTTGGAAATCCACAGGCTGATGAAGGCGGTGGCGAAGGCGAAGCCGAAGATCAGCCGGCGCCCGTCGCCACCGCCGAACGCATGCACCATGCCCAGCGCCATCCGCCGGTGCGCGCCGCAGCGCTCCAGCGCCACCGCCAGCATGAAGCCGCCCGCCATCAGCAGGATCAGTTCATTGCCGTAGGACTGCGCCACCTGCACCGGGGTCAGCACGCCCGCGAGCGGCAGCACGGCGAGCGGTACCAGCGCGGTGACCGCGCCGTGCACGGGTTCGAAGATCCACCACGCGGCGCACCATGCGGTCACGGCCACCGTGACCGACAGTGCCGCCGGTTGGTCGGCCAGGGTGCAGCCGGCGAAGGCCAACGCGGCGACCAGCGGGCCGGCGGCGAGGCGCCAGCCGGCGGTCGGTGGGAGAGCGGGTTCCATCGGCAGCCTCTGCGGGAGCCGCGAACCTCCCACGAAACCTCGAACCGGATCAAGGGAACCTCCGAACAGGTTACGCTGGCGCGGTGTCCAGCGCACTGCCGTCCTCCGATGTCCTGCTTCTGGGTGCCACTGGCATGGTCGGACGCGCGTTGCTGGCTGCCGGGTCAGCGGGCCTGGTGGCGCTGTCGCGCCGCACGCCGGGCGCCGGT
>DHLY01000086.1:577-2864 GCA_002405525.1 Proteobacteria bacterium UBA4656 | reverse complement strand
TCCGCGGGCCCGCTCGATGGTCTCGTCGCCTGGTTGGGGCGAGAGAACCCGCGTGGGCTGCGGCGCATCGTCGCGCTGTCCTCGACCAGCGTCCACACCAAGCAGGATTCGGCCGACCCGCAGGAGCGCGCGCTGGCAGCGCGGCTGCGCGATGCGGAGGCGCTGCTGATCGCCTGGAGCGCGTCGCGCGCCGTGCGCTGGACCATCCTGCGCCCGACCCTGATCTACGATGACGCCTTCGGCGGCGCGCTGGGCCGTTTCGTGGAGATCGCGCGGCGCATCGGCGCGGTGGCGCTGCCGCGCGATGCGCGCGGGCTGCGCCAGCCGGTGCACGCGGGCGACGTCGCGGCGGCGATGCGCGCCGCACTGGTGCGCGACGAGGCATCCGATCGCGTGTTCGACCTGCCCGGCGGCGAAACGCTGGACTACCGCAGCATGATCGCGCGTACCCTGGCGCATGCGGCGCCAGGCGCCCGCCTGCTGTCGCTGCCGCCGCGGCTGCTCGCGATCGTCGCGCCGGTCGCCCGCCGCCTGCCCGTGCTGTCCGGCCTGAGCGCGGAAGTGCTGTCGCGCATGCGCGAGGACCTGGTGTTCGATCCGGACCCCGCGGCGCACGACCTCGGGCATGCGCCGCGGCGATTCCCCGCCGCGGGTTGAGGCTCAGAGGCTGCAAGAAACCCACTTCCTGCGGGTCTTTCCATTCGCGAGTCCGGCGCCGGCCCGGACTCGCTCCCGCGAATCATGCACTTGTGTGATTGGCCTGTGCGCAGGTCATCTGGCCTGGCTCAGAGACTGTTCGTTCACCGCCTCTCAGGGTTCGAAGCCGTTGGCGAACAGCGTGTCGATCACCGAGATCTCGGCATAGACGAAGCTGTCGGTGGCGTTGTTGGTGTCGCCGTCCACCAGGTCGCTGGCGTCGGCGTCGAAGGCGAACACGCGGCCGTCGGCGCTGATCGCGACTCGCGTGCCGGCGAACCCGTTGCCCGGCACCGTGTTCGCCGGGTCGCTGCCGCTGATCAGCGCCGGTGGCGCAGCCGGATCGGCCAGCGACCACAGGTAGGCTTGCGCCGGCAGGGTGCCGGCGCGCCGGCACTGCGCGACCGCCAATCCCGTGTCGCTGACCCGCGCGCTGTCGCAGATGCCCATGCCCGTGGCCGCAGGTACCGCGACCGCTGCGGGCTGGGCGAGACGACGCACCCACAGTTGGGTCGCCGTTGCGCCGCTGCCGCCGGAACCGAACACCACGCTCGCACCGTCGGGCGACAGTGCCGGATTGCGCGCGCCACTGAGGTCGGCGCCACCGGGCCCGATGCTGGCCTGGACGGTGGTGCCCGCGGTGCGGTCGCGCAGGTAGATGCGCTGCGACCCGCTCACCGGCGTGCCGAGCAGATTGCCCGCGCTGCTGGCGAAGGCGACGAAGCGGCCGTCACGGCTGATCGTCGGCCGTTCGCCGAAGGCGCCGCCATTGCCCGGGCCGCCGCTCGGCGTCACGTCGATGCGCTGGGTGGTGCCCGCTACCAGGTCGCGTACGAACACCGCCTGGGTGGACAGGCCCGGATCGCCGGCCACCAGTCCTGCCGCGTTGGAGGTGAACACCACGAACCGTCCGTCGCCGGAAATGCCCCCCACGCGCGACGTGGTGCCCGCCGGCAGGCTGCCGCCCGTGGTGAGGTTGACCAGCAGGGCTGCGCGCGTGGTGCGGTCGATGCGCACCACGTGTACGCCAGCCACCCCGCCGGTATAGGTCGCCGAAGCGGTGTCGAAGGCCACGAAGCGGCCGTCCGCGGACACCACCGGCTGCTCGTTGACCGACGAAGACGCCGATGGCTGGCCGCCCGCCGTGGCGCTGACGAGATTGATCGCCCCGCTGGCCAGGTCCAGCGCCAGCACCTGCGCGCCGGAGGCTCCGCCGGTGAGATTGCTGCCGCTGCCGACCGCAAACGCCAGCACTCGGCCGTCGGCCGACAGCGCCGGCTGCGCGGTGCCGCCGCTGGCCTGCACGCCCGGCCCGCCGGGCACGGTCGGCGGACCCTCGACGCGGAAGAACGCGAACTGCTGGGCGTGGGCGCCGGACAGGCCTGCAATGAGCAGGGCAACACAGGACAGGCAGCGCATCGGGTGATTCCTTTTGGCGTTGCGCCTGGATACGCCGGACGCCGCTGCGGCCCATCATCGATCGCCGGGTCGGCGCCGAAAAGACACGGGGCGGCGCCCGGCCAACGCCGCGCGGGTATCGGCCCGGATCACGGCAACGGCGTTGGCTCGAGTCCGTTGGCCAACAGGAGTG
>DHLY01000086.1:0-403 GCA_002405525.1 Proteobacteria bacterium UBA4656 | reverse complement strand
CCAGCCCGGGTGTTCGGTGGCTGTTTCTTTTTCGAGCCCGTTTCGGTGCCTGTCCCAAACTGCGCCTGTCCCAAACTGCGCCTTTCGGTGCCTGTCCCAAACTGCGCTGTATCGCACGATCCCTGTGCCCCGCGCCTTCTGTGCGGACCGCCATCGGGCGGTGGGGACACGTTATGCGTCAACCTTGGCGCGGGGGATAGGAAAATGCCGTTGATCCGTGAAGGAAAATCGCTTGACCGGGGGGTGAGGTGCGATTCAATATCACGTCACTTATCAGCCCCATCCTGGGGTCGACTTGTAGTTGTGCCCAGCGCATTGCGGGTTAGGGTTTGGGGTACATCTCCAGGGAGTGGTCGATGGCTGTGCTTCGCTCGGAGTCAAAGGCACCCCGCTGTCGCGCTTC
>DHLY01000060.1:32226-33744 GCA_002405525.1 Proteobacteria bacterium UBA4656 | reverse complement strand
GAGATCAAGGATGTCGCCGACCGTTACGGCGACAAGCGCCGCTCGCCGCTGAGCGAGCGCGAGGTGGCGACCGCGCTGGCGGAAGCCGACCTGGTGCCGTCGGAGCCGACCACCGTGGTGCTCTCGGCCAAGGGCTGGGTGCGCGCGGGCAAGGGCCACGACGTGGACGCGGCAGGGCTGTCCTACCGCGAGGGCGACGCGCTGCTGATGGCCGCGCGCGGCAAGACCAACCAGCAGGCGGTGTTCTTCGATTCCGAGGGGCGCGCCTACGCCACGCCATCGCATTCGCTGCCTTCGGCGCGCGGCCACGGCGAGCCGCTGACCGGGCGCTTCACCCCGCCGGCGGGTGCGCGCTTCGACGTGGTGGCGGTAGCCGACGAGGCGGCCAAGATCGTGGTCGCAACCAGCCACGGATACGGCTTCGTGGCCCCCTTCGAGAGCTTGGTCAGTCGCAACAAGAACGGCAAGCAGGTGGTGTCTCTGACCGACGGCGCACGCATCCTCGCACCCGGGATCGCCGCCGACACCGCGCGCGACCGCATCGTGGTCGCCACCACGGCCGGGCATCTGCTGATGTTCTCGGTGGCCGAATTGCCCGAGCTCGACAAGGGCAAGGGCAACAAGCTGATCGAGATCCCGAAGAAGTTGCTGGAGAAGGGCGAGGAGCTCTGCGCCGGCATTGCGGTGATCCCCGAAGGCGGCGAGGTGGTGGTGTACGCCGGCTCGCGCCACATGACCCTGCGTTGGTCCGAACTGGTGAACTTTGGTGGCGCCCGCGCACAGCGCGGTGGCCTGCTGCCGCGCGGATTCCAGCGTGTCGAGCGCATCGAGCCGGCAGCGAAGGCGTGACGGGCGGCGGCGGGCGCGGAGCGGCGAGCATGCCGGGCGGTCCGTCGGCATCCGCTCGCGACCGACATCCGGTGTCAGAATGGGTTCCCGGTTGGCCACAGGCCTGCAATCTTCGATGAACCACCCGTCATGGGCGCGCACAGCGACTGCCTCCATGCTTTGTCTCACATTTCTCGGCTGCGGTGCGCCGTCCGATCCCGATGCCGCAGCCGCACCTGCGGCGCCGCCGTCGCCGCTGTCGCAGGCCGAGGCGCTGGCCCCGGAAGTGGCGCGACTGCTCGCCGCGGGCAACGCGGCGTTCGCCGACTCGCGGTTCGTCGCGCCGCCCGGCGACAACGCAATGGAGCACTACATCGCCGCCAGGCAACTCGATCCCGCGAATCAGGGCGTGGAGGAAGCGGTGGCCGAAGTCTTCCCGCTGGGCGTCGCCGCCGCGGAGCGCGCACTGGAAGCCGACGATCGCGCCGAGGCGGCGCGGATCATCGCCTTGCTGAACCGGGTCGCACCCGACTCGCTGCCGGTGCGCGCCCTGCGCGACCGCATGGTCGGACGCAAGCCGGGCATCCCCGTACCGTCCGGCGGCATGTCCTGACGCCGGGCGGCGGGCCGATCGAGGAGGCCGTCGCCCGCGGCGACTGTCGCGCGCCCGGCCGACGGGCGTCGGAACCG
>DHLY01000060.1:21294-32005 GCA_002405525.1 Proteobacteria bacterium UBA4656 | reverse complement strand
CTCCCAGCGCGTTCCAGCCGGCGCGCGCGTCTCCCGACGGGACGACAGGCGCTGGTCGTCCCGCCAACCGGAGTCACGCATGACCATCATCCGCCGTTGCGGCACCACGCTCGCCTGTGCGGCGCTGCTGGCATTGTGCGTGGCCGACGCGAGCGCGTCGAGCAGCGCCGCCGCCGACTACCTGGCGCGTGCCAACGCCGCCTTCGCCGACAACCGTACGGTCGCCCCGCAGGGCGACAACGCGCTCGAGTGGACGCTTGCCGCGCAAGCCGTCGAGCCACAGAGCGAACGCGTGCGCGAGGGCCTGAACGACCTCTATCCGCTGGTGGTGACCGCGATCGACCGCAGTATCGCCACCCGCGACGAAGCGGAAGCGCTGCGCCTGATCGTGCTACTCGAGACTGCAATGCCGAGTTCGATCGCCGCACGCAAGGCGCGGACGCGGCTCGGGGCGCCCGCAGACAGCGCGACGCCCGCCCTGGCGTTCGAGGGCGATCGCTGACAATCCGGCAACGGTTTCCTCCGTCGTCCCGGGCACTGATGCCCATCCCGAGACGCTTGCCCGTCTCGAAACGCTCGCGGCAGTGACCGGCGTACGGACCTGAGGATCTGTGAAGAACAGCCTCTCAGGCAGGCCATGGACGGCCCGCGCGCGGGTCATGCACGCAAGGGCATGACTCGCGACTGGAAAAACCGACAGGGTGTGGGCTTTTTCACCGGCTCCGGGGGCTGCGACAGCGCAGACCACGCGCAAGCAGGGGGCGGCTCGCCGGCGGGTCGTGCATGCCGGTACACGATCCGCGGGGCAACGCGGGAACGGCGCCGGGCGGCCGACTCTGACGAAATGCCGGGCAGCGTTTTCCCGACATCCCGCTAGACTCCGGACCAGCCGGCACCGCGCCGGTCCTGCCGAGGGGGATCGGGCATGCGCAACGCGCGCCGCTGGGCCGTCCGCGTCCTATGGATGGGCGTGGCACTTGCGCTGCTGGCCGCGGTGTCCGGCTGGTGGACGCTGCGCCGGAGCCTGCCCGCCTACGATGGCGCACGCGCGCTGCCCGGTCTCGCCGCGCCCTCCAGCGTGGCGCGCGACCCAATCGGCGTGGCGACGATCGAGGCCGGGTCGCGGACCGATGCGATGCGCGCGCTCGGCTTCGTGCATGCGCAGGAGCGCTTTTTCGAGATGGACCTCGCGCGCCGTGCCGCAGCCGGCGAGCTGGCGGACCTGTTCGGCACCGCAGCACTGGAAACCGACCGGCGACGCCGCGTCCACCGGTTCCGCGCTCGCGCGCAGGCCGTCCTGGACGCCACCGACCCCGCCGCGCGGTCCGACCTCGATGCCTATGTCGCAGGCGCGAATGCCGGACTCGATGCCCTGGCCGCGCGGCCTTTTCCCTACCTTCTGCTGCGCCAGTCGCCGCGCCCCTGGTCGGCCGAGGACACGGTGCTGGTCGTGTTCGCGATGTACTTCGACCTGCAGGACGAGGACAACTCGCACGAACTGGACCGCGCGCGCATCCTGCGCCAGGCCCCGCCCGCGCTGGCCGCCCTGCTGCTTGCCGAGGGGACGGAATGGGACGCCCCGCTGGACGGCGGCCCGCTTTCGCCGCCCGCGCTGCCGGGCGCGGACGAGGTCGACCTGCGGCGGCTGCCGGCGGGCCGCTTCGGGCACGGCGCGGCGGTAGGCGGCGACCTCGGCATCGGCAGCAACAACTTCGCGGTCGCGGGTGCGCTGACCGACACCGGCGCGGCGCTGGTCGCCAACGACATGCACCTCGGCCTGCGCGTGCCCAACATCTGGTTCCGCGC
The DNA here is from genome assembly GCA_002405525.1 of Proteobacteria bacterium UBA4656. Taxonomy (GTDB): domain Bacteria; phylum Pseudomonadota; class Gammaproteobacteria; order Xanthomonadales; family Ahniellaceae; genus UBA4656. The sequence continues at coordinate 30,199 of DHLY01000060.1, read as the reverse complement.
CCGGCTGCGCTTCCCCGGCGCCGACGGCGCGCCGGTCGAGGTGCAGGGCGTGACGCTGCCCGGCGTGCCCGGCGTGGTGGTCGGCAGCAACGGCCACATCGCCTGGGCGTTCACCAACGCCTACGGCGACTGGCTGGACTGGGTCGCCGTGCAGTGGACCGATTCGGCGCAGAGCCGCTACCGCACGCCCGACGGCGAGGCGCGGGTGGTCGAGCACCACGAGACGATCGCGGTCGCCGGCGCCGACCCGGTCGAGATCCTGGTGCGCGAGACGCGGTGGGGGCCGATCGTCCACGAACGGCACGCGCTGGGCAGCCTGGCGCTGGTCTGGACCGCGCACTATCCGGACGCCGTCGGTTTCGGCCTCAACGCGCTGGAATCAGCGCGCGACCTCGACGCCGCGCTGGCGCTGGCGCACCGTGCGGGCTCGCCGGCGCAGAACATGGTGGTCGGCGACCGCACGGGCCGCATCGGCTGGACCATCGCCGGCGCGATCCCGCGCCGCGGCAGCGCCGATGCGAAGGCGCCCGCCGACTGGAGCGCAGCCGGCGCCGGCTGGCAGGGCTGGCTCGGTGCCGACGCACAGCCGCGCATCGTCGATCCCGCCGACGGCCGCATCTGGACCGCCAACGCGCGGGTGGCAACCGGGGCCGTGCAGGCGCTGATCGGCGACGGAGGCTACGCGCTCGGCGCGCGCGCCGCGCAAATCCGCGACGGGCTGCGCGCCCGCGATCGCTTCGCCGCCGATGACCTTCGCGCGATCCAGCTCGACGACCGCACGCTGTTCCTGCGCCGCTGGTGGGAACTGCTGCGCGCCACGCTGCACGCCGCCGGCGACGATCCGGCGCTGGCCGGGTTCGATCGCCTCACCGAGACCTGGGACGAACGCGCCACGCCGAACGCGGTGGCCTACCGGCTGGTGCGCGGTTTCCGCCTTGCCGTCTCGGCGTCGGTACTCGACGGACTTGCCGCGCCGTTGCGCACGCCGGCCGACCCCGGCTACCGGCTGCCGGCGCTGCAGCAGGCCGAGGGCGCGGTGTGGCGGCTGGTCAACGAGCGTCCCGCGCACCTGCTGCCGCCACCGTACGTCGACTGGGATGCGCTGCTGCGCGCGGCGGCGAAGCGGGTGGTCGACGAACTCGCCCCGATGCCGGGCGGACTCGCCGCCCGCACCTGGGGCGAGCGCAACACCAGCGCGATCCGCCATCCGCTGTCGCGCGCCGTGCCGGGGCTGGGCTGGCTGCTCGACGCGCCCGTCCGCGCGCTGCCCGGCGACACCGCCATGCCGCGCGTGCAAGGCCCTGCGTTCGGCGCCTCGCAGCGGATGGTGGTCGCCCCCGGCCACGAGGATGAGGGCTACTTCCACATGCCCGGCGGCCAGAGCGGCCATCCGCTGTCGCGGTTCTACCTTGCCGGCCACCGCGACTGGGAAGACGGCGCGCCGACGCCGTTCCTGCCCGGCCCGGCGACCCACGTGCTCGAACTGCGACCCGGCGACTGATCGAGCCCGCGCGCGGCGCGGCGTGCATCCCCCAGGCAGCGCGCGATACTGTGACGTACGTCGTCGGAGACCGCCATGCCGCACACGCCGCATTGCCTCGCCCTGTTCGCCGCCGTCCTCGCCGCGCCGGCACCCGCCGCCGACACCGTGGTCACCGCCGCACGGCTGCTCGACGTGCGCAGCGGCAAACTGGTCGAAGCGCCGCAGGTCGTGCTGCGCGACGACCGCATCGCCGCGGTCGGCAAGGTGGGCGACCCGGTGCCCGAAGGCGCGACTCACATCGACCTCGCCGGCAAGACCCTGCTGCCGGGCCTGATCGACATGCACGTACACCTCGACAGCGACCCCACATATGGGGGCTACGAAGGGTTGAGGTTCAGCGACCGGTTCTGGTCCGTGCTGGTGGTGCCGCACGCCGAGCGCACGCTGCACGCCGGATTCACGACCGTGCGCAACGTCGGCGCCGATGCCTGGAACGACGTCGGCCTGCGGCAGGCGATCGAAGAGGGCAAGGTGCGCGGCCCGCGCGTGGTGACGGCGGCGATTTCCTTCGGCGCCACCGGCGGCCACTGCGACAGCACCTACTTCCCGCCGTCGATGGACCAGAAGAACGCCTTCAGTGCCGACAGCGCCGACGAAGCACGCAAGGCGGTGCGCACCCTGCGCAAGTACGGCGCACAGGTGATCAAGATCTGCGCCACCGGCGGCGTGTTCTCGCGCAACACCGAGCCCGGCCAGCAGCAGATGACCTACGCGGAGATGAAGGCAGTCGTCGACGAAGCTTCGATGTGGGGCCTGCGTGTGGCTGCGCACGCCCACGGCACCTCGGGCATCAAGGACGCGATCCGCGCCGGCGTGCACACGATCGAGCACGCCAGCCTGATCGACGAGGAGGGAATCCGGCTTGCGAAGCAGCACGGCGCATGGCTCTCGATGGACATCTACAACACCGAGTACACGCAGGCAGAGGGCCGCAAGAACGGCGTGCTGGAGGACAACCTGCGCAAGGACCGCGAGATCGCCGACATCCAGCGCGAGAACTTCCGCCGCGCACATCGCGCCGGCGCGAAGATGGTGTTCGGCAGCGACGCCGGCATCTTCCCGCACGGCCAGAATGCGCGCCAGTTCGCCACCATGGTCGCCTACGGCATGTCGCCGGTCGACGCGATCCGCAGCGCGACCCTGAACGCCGCCGAGGCGCTCGGCCGCGACGACCTTGGCGCAATCGAGGTCGGACGCCTCGCTGATCTGGTGGCGGTCGACGGCGACCCGACCGCCGACGTGTCGGTACTCGAATCCGTGCCGTTCGTGATGAAGGGCGGGGTCGTGTTCAAGCGCGACGGACGCGTGGCGGACTGAACCGGCCCGGATTCAGGATCTGCCGGACCGCGCCTTGCGGCCTGCTCGCGGATGTCGGACCGATTCCCCGGCTTGCCATGGCGGAACGCATGAATCCGCCACCGATTGCCCCGATGCCCACCATCGGCCCCGGACCGCCAACGGTCGCGCTTCGCCCCCCTCTGCGGCTCCGGCGCCAGCCCGCGCCCGCCGCCGGCCATCTTGATCACCCGCCATCCGCGCCTGACCAGAGCAAGAACGCGTCCCCGCGTGAGAGCCCTGGCCGTTCGGCGATGGCCCGCAGGAACCGAACCTGAATCCCATCGATGATCGCGGCGGCCCGACCTGAGGTCGAGCCGCCTCCAAGCGCTCCATCGTGGTCCGATAGACGGCGCGCCGCACGCGGATCAGAACTGCAGGCTCCAGGCGTCCACGCGGCCGCTGTCTCCGGTGGCGTTGTCGTTCACCCGCAACCGCCAGCTGCCATTGGCAGTCTGCGCTGACGCATTGACGGTGTAGGTCTGATAGACATTGTCGGCGCCGGCGCCGGTCCGGTTGTGCAGGGTCGCCACCACCGCCCCACTCGGCCCGACCAGATCGATCTTCAAGTCACCGATGTAGCTGTGCGTGAGCCGCACGTTCACGCGCAGGGCGCTCGGCGCGCTGCCGGTGCGGCCGCTGACCGTGAGACTGCTCTCCACAGTCACGTTGTCGTTGATGATCACGTCGGTGGCGTTCTGGAAGAAGCCGGCGGCGCGATATCCGGTCTTGGATGTGACACCGGTGTTTCCCGGATCGAGCCAGTTGCTGAGGCGGCTGGCGTTGGTACCGCCGCCGGCCCACGACACGGACAGTCGCCCGTAGTAGTCGGAAAGCGTGTTGCCGCACGCGGCCGACCCGCCATGCAACTGCCCGATGAGCAAGCCGGACGGATCCCACAGGCCCGAGCCGGAAGAACCACCTTCGGTGGTGCCGCTCTCCCAATTGCCCACCCGCCAATGGGTGGTGCCGCTGCCACCGCCATAGGCCGAGACGGTAAGCGCGTTGTTGTCGGAGGAGAATCTCTTCTCATGCCCCGCCGGGTGGTGGATGCCGCGCGCCGAGGCCGGCGCTGCCGTGCCGCGGTTCCAGCCGGAGAAGAAAACGCTCGCGCCCTGCGGCACGGCTGTCGAGAGCTCGAGCAGCGTCATGTCGCTGGGGGCATAGGTCGCGCGAAGGGTGGCGCCGGACTGGCTGTGGCTGGAAAACGTGGTCTTCGAGATGGGTGTGCCGCTGGCACTGGAGCCCGGGGCGCGGCATTGCGGGTTCTGGTAGTTCCAGTACACGACCACCGAACCGGCCGCGGCGGCGGTGCTCAGGCAGTGGTTCGCGGTCAGGAAGTAGGCAGCGGTGGTGTTGCCGGTGTTGGCCACCAGTGAGCCGGTGCAGACATAGCTCGAACCGCCGGAGCTGAAGGTGTACTGGCCGACGGAACTCATCTGGTCCTGCCAGCCGTTGCCCTGCGAGCAGGCCGCGTCCACATTGCACGAACCCGACTTCTCGCCCGGCTGCGCGGACTCGAACAGTCCTCTGTAGCCGTGGGTCACCTCCGCCAGCTCGAGCACCGCGCGGGCGCGCAGGGCGCGCGGCACGCGCAGCTCGAGCCGCACGCGCTCGCCGACCACATAGGGCGACCAGAACGAATCTCCGCTGAGCGAGGACGCAGTGATCTCTCGAAAGTTGCCCTCACCCTCGCCACGCAGCGTCAGGGTCGCCCCCGCCGGCAAGGTCAGACGCGCGAAATGGAAGTCGAGGGTGCGCGCGCCGGGAGAGACCAATTCCACCTGCCAGACGGCCATCCCGCCCGCATCCACGCGCCAGCCGCCCGGCCGCCGCAGATCGATCGCCAGATCGCGGACCGGAATCTGCACGCCGTATCGATACGGGCCGCCGATGCGTTTGGCATCCTCGGTCCGAATTCCGGACAGATCCGGCGCCGGCAGCACGAGCGCTTCGCCGAGCGCGAATGCGCGATCGGAACCTGAAGGATGCGCTTTGGCGAGCGCGGCCGCAGCCGAAAAGAGCAGCGAAACCGACATGGCTGAGCGAAGCAGGATCGACCGCATTTTCATCGCAACTGACTCCCCTGAATTGATGACGCGTACGATCCGCTGCCCGAAGGCTCGGATGGACGCCACAGGTGATTCCCCGGCGGCCGTTCGGCCGCGCAGTCCGAAACTAGCCAAGCTCGGCGCGCGCTGTCAACGGAAGACGACAGGGCCACAGAAGACGCCGCCCGTGTCGACAGGACCGACCGAACGCTTCCTGAGATTCTGGTGAATCGCCCCGGATTTCCGCAGGCTTTTTCCGTTGGCTCACGCCACCCTGGACCGCAGGCCCCGTGCGCCCGCTCGCACGGGGCCCCACCGGAACCGATCCTGATGGATCGGGGCTGGAGGAATCGCCGACATCCGCACCGGCAAGGAGCGTGATCGACCGCTCGTTGAGGTTCGGGGCGATGAGTGGCGCGCCGACGCCGGGGCAGGTGACGAAAGAAGACACCGCGGGCGCCGCGTTCGAAATCAAGACGGATGCAGCCTTTTCACCGGCACCTGCTCCGAAACCGCCATGTACGGGTCTTGTCCGGAGGTTCCCCGGGATACGCGCGGCGAATCGTCACGCGCCATCACTCTGGACGACCCCATCAAGTGGACATGCCGGAACGAAAACCTGTTGCGCACTGAAGCGCGACGGCGTAGGCGAGGCCGCCGGCGTCGTTGCGGGCCATGCTCGATCCACCGCTACCGGGCCGCGCCGCGCCGCAGACGCCATCGATCGGCAGCAACCGGTGATGATCGAGGACGATGAACCGTGAGGACCCCGGTTACTGCCTTCGACCGAGCGGCGCTTGCCGTAGCGCCGGCCGCCGGCCAGAATGCCGGGCAGGGGGTCAGGGGCTGCCATGCGCGACATGATCACGTCCTGCCTGCCCTGGATCGCCGCGGTGCTGTTCACCATGCCCGTCTTCGCTGTGCCCGATCCCGCCGCTGCCGCGCGCCAGATCACGCGTGAGGTCGACGGCGCGCTCCCTCGGCTGGAGCGCACCGACTTCCTCGCACGATGCCCCGACGTCGAGTACCCGAGCGAGATCCGCGCCTGGCGCGACGCGCGCGGCGTTCGCAAGGTCGAGGCCACCGACCTCGACGACAGCGGCAGCGTGGTCACGGAGTACTACTTTCGCGACGGCGAGCTGGTCTTCGCCTACGTGGCCATCAAGGGCTGGCTGGGCGAGCGCGAGGCCACCCGCGACGAGCACCGCCAGTACTTCCGAGACGGCGCGATGACGCGGTGGCTCGCCGGCATGGACAAGGTCCCGCGGACCGTCGACGATCCCGATTTCGCGGCCGAGTCGCGCATCCGTCACGCCGCCGCGATGTTCTTCCGCGACGCTGCCGCCCGCGCCTTCAACCCGCCAGCCGACCCTCCATGACCCGCTTCCCGCTGTCCTTCCTCGCTTTCGCAGTCTGTGCCTTCACGGCGGCGCCCGGCTTCGCGGCCGACGGCACCCTCGTCGTCGCCGGCGAGACCAAACCGACGGGCGGCACCGTGATCTCGCTCGTCAACGCCGACACCGCCTGCGAGGTCGAATTGCGCGACGACGCGGGACAGACCCGCCACGAATCCGCGGACTTCGAAGTCTGCTTCCAGGAGCCTTCACTCATCGGCCGACGCGTCGCGTTGACCTGGACCGAAGCCAACGTGATGGCCGAATCCTGCCAAGGCGATCCCGATTGCGAAGACAGCGAGCGCATCGTACTGATCGCGACCGCGCGGATCATCGACGGTGCCGCGACCACCACGGTGCCGTCCACGTTCTGCGCCACCGACGAGGCGGTGGTGTTCGCCTGCAGGCCGGGCGGCAAGCAGGTCTCGGTCTGCGCCTCGCGCGACGCCACGCAGCCCGGCGCCTGGGTCCAGTACCGCTTCGGCAAGCCCGACCCTGCGGCCCCGCTGGAACTGCAGCTTCCCGCCGAACGTCTACCCGCGCCGCAGGCCGCCACAGCGGACACCCTGCCCTTCGCCGGCGGCGGCGCATCGTGGATGCGCTTCCGCCGCGGCGACCACGCCTATGTCGTGTATGCCGGCATCGGCAGATGGGGACCGCAGGGCGAGACCGAGGAACGCGCCGGAATCGTCGTCGAGCGCGCGGGTCGGCGGATCGCATCGCTGCCCTGCGCGGGCGGGCGCGCGGACGGGGAACTGGGACCGGACTGGTTCGAGCGCGTGGGGCTCCGTGCGAACGGCGAGGAATTCGAGTTGCCGCCCTAGCAGTGTGTCGAGAAACACCCTGCCGGTGCGCGGCACGGATGCCGCGCTCGCGCCTCGATCGCGCTGGCGATCGATGCGGCGGGAGCGAGTGCGGACGCGTGCCGGACTCGCGACGTCGACAAGATGCGGGAAAGCACTTTCGCGACAATCTGCCAAGGAGCCTCTGAATCGACACTCGGCCGCGTCGCCGCGCAGGCTGCCAAGACCTGCGCGATGAAGGAATCGGACGGAGCCTGGGACACGCCGTCCCGGCCGACCGGCAGTCGATGGCCGCGCGCCGCAGCGGCCAGGACATGCCGGAGCTCGACAGGCCTCCACGCAGGCTCTGCGATCGTGGGCCGATTCCGTACGGTGCTGCGCAGGACATCGCAGACCGGCGGCCGATTCCCTCACCTGGCCGCGGGCGGCCCCTGCTGCGCCGACGGACGGTCGGTCGCGGACCAAGCAACGGGCCAGGTCGATTGCCGATCGCGTAGTCCGCGAACGCGGCCGCGTCGCGGGATGTCACGCCGGCCCAATCTGCGCTTCCCCGCGCCGCCGCGCCGGGCTGCAGCGTGAGCCAACTGTCCACCACGCCGCGAAGACGGACTGGGAGCTCCTCGGGTCCGACGACACCCACCCGGCGACCACCGCCGCTGCGGCGCCTGCTCCACCGTCGCCCGCGACACCAGAACCCCGGGGGCTGCAGGCGACCGCGGGCGCGAGAGGGCGCGCGCCCGGGCTGCGTCGCTGCTGGACCGGTCAACGGAGTCGTCCATGCATCGCGTGCCCTGCTTCGTGGTGTCCTGCCTCGCGCTCGCCCTCGCAGGCGCCGCGCGCGCCGACTGGCCGCCATCCGCCCCCGCGACGATCGTGCTGTCGGCTCCGGATGCGAGCGGCCTCGGCCGTGCCACCGACCTCGCGGCGGGCGGCGTGCCGCTGGCGCGCGCTGCCGGGGTGGTCGACCCCACGCGCCTGCGACTGCTGGACGACGGCGGCGCCGAGGTGGCGGCGCAGTTCCGGGTGCTGGCGCGCTGGAACGCCGGCCGCGACGACGCCTCCGCGCCGATCCAGTGGGTACTGGTGGAGGCTCCCGCTCCCACCGCCGGCAGCGGGCTGCGCCTGCGCACCGACGCACCGCCCGGTGCACCACCCGCCCCGGCCGCGCCGCTGTCGGTGGTCGCCGCCGGCGGTCGCTACATGATCGACACCGGCGCGGCGCGCTTCGTCGTCGATCCGGCCGCCGGCACGCTGTTCGCCGAGGTGCGCGGCGCCGACGGCAGCCTGATCGCGACAGGCTTGCCGCCGCGCGCGGAGATCGATGGCGCGACGGCGTCGGTCCCGGCCACCGTGCGGTTTGCGCGCATCGACGCGCAGGGTCCGCTGTCGGCCACCCTCACGGTGGCCTGGACGCTCGACATGCCGCCCGTCGGCGGCGGCGGGCTGTCGCTGACCCGCCAGTACCGCTTCGCGTCCGGGTCGCCGACCGCGCTGGTGCGCAGCGCGCTGGCCTGGGAAGGCAACCGCTGCCCGAACGCCGAAAACCTGCTCTGCGCGGCGGGCGTCAACGGCCTGCGACTGCTGTCGCTGCGCGATGCGCTGCGCCCCGCGGCGACGGGCGCGCGCAGCGTGCAGGTGCTGGCCGAGTCGGCGCTGGCGCCGTTCACGGCGAACCTCGGCAGCGGCGACGCGGTGCACCTGCGCCAGCTGCGGCGCACCGCGCGCAGCGCGCCGCTGGCCTACGACCTGTCGATGCCCGGCACCTTCCGGCCGGGCGCG
>DHLY01000060.1:0-21153 GCA_002405525.1 Proteobacteria bacterium UBA4656 | reverse complement strand
CGGCGGCGCGCTCGCCCTGTCGGCCGGCGGAAGGGCGATCGGCGTCGCACTGGCGCGCATGGACCACCACGAACCCCAGGCGCTGCGCGTGCTGGGTAACGGCGATGTCGCGCTGGACTGGGTGGACGCACCCGGGATCTGGGTCGGCAGCCGGCAGGCGGTGCACGCGACGCTCGCGGTCGCCGCGCTGCCGGCCACGCCCACGGCCGGCACGCTGGCGCGACGCCTGTGGGCGCCGCTGGCGCACCCGCTGAGGCTGTGGGCGCAGCCGGCGCAGTACGCCGCATCGGAAGCGGTGCCCGAATTCCCGGTAGGCCCACTGCCGGCCGCCTACGCCGGCTTCGACGCGGCGGCCGAGCGCATGCTGTCGGGCACCCGCTCGCGCTTCGACGCGCTCGGCCTGCGCGGCCTGATGACCAGCGGCCTGTGGCCGTCGGACTGGGGCACGCCCAACGACGGCCCGCCCGATTGCGGCGCCAACGACCCCACGCCCGCCGACGACTGGGACGATTCCTACTGGTGCGCGTCTTGGACGGACTACCACAACACGGGCATCCTGCCCGTGCTGTCCGCCCTGCGCGCGGGCGACCCGGCGTGGTTCGACGCCCTGGCCGTGCCGGCGGCCCTGCGCATGCTGCACACCCAGATCATGCAGTGCGCGCCCGCCGACCCGTGGTTCTACTGCGGCCAGGCGCCGGCCGGCGGCGGCGGATATCGTGCGAACTTCAATTCCTCGCACGGCTACTTCGACAACCTCGTGCTGTACCACTTTCTCACCGGCGACCCCTGGGTGACGGAGACGCTCGCGCGCGGCGCGGCGTCCATGCGCGCCTACCTGTGCACTTCGCGCGCCGGCGCACCGCCCGGGCCGATGTGCGCGCCCACCGCGCCGGGCGCGGACGACTACGTGCAGATCAACGACCGCTCGGCCAGCCAGTGGTACGAGGTGTTCCGCTTGCTCGGCCAGACCGTCGACGCCAGCTACCTCGACGACTGGCGCGGCAACATCGCCCGCTGGCTCAGCCTGCACTGGGCGCAGGGCACCGACGCGCAGGGCCGTCGGCTGGGATTCATCGTGCAGTCGGGGGTGGGGAACGGGTTGTCGATCCTCGCTCCCGGGGCCTACACCACCTCGCAGGTGTGGATGGCCTCGGGCTACGACTTCGAGCAGCTCGCGCGACTGCGGGTGGCGACGCAGGACGCACCGCTCGGGGTGCCGGCGCTCGCGCCTTCGATGGTGATGGCCGACTGGGGCCGCACCCTGGCGCGCACCGCGACGATGGCGCCGGGCAACGGGTCGGCGGCCGGCATCTGGCCGAACACGCTCGACTTCGCGTGGTCGGGCGCGCGGATCGGCGGCGCGATCTCCGGGCTCGCCCCCGGATGGTCGCCGGGCCCGATGCCGTCGCCCTGCTTCGACGCCTGCCTTTACGACACCGGCAAGTCGTTCACCGCCGCCGCGCTGGCGCGGGCCTCGGACCTGGCGGACGAACCGACGTTGCGCGCGCTGGCCGACGACTTCGCGCGCCACGCCATCTCGCGGGTGGCCGCCGCCGACCCGCCGCTGGGCAAGCAGGGCGGCCTGTTCATGGCCCGCCTGCCGTCGGCCGTGGCCCGTCTTGCGCATGCCGCGGCGCCTCCGGCGCTGTTCGCAGACGGCTTCGAATAGCTGGCGGGCGCCCGGATCGCGGCTCAGCGCCTGTCAAGAGACCCACATCCTGTGGGTTTTTCCAGTCGCGAGTCCGGTACCGATCCGGACTCGCTCCCGCGAATCATGCACTGGCGCGCTTGACCCCGCGCGGGCCATCCGTGGCCCGGTTGAGCGGCTGGTTTTTCGCAGCCTCTCAGCGCCCCGCGCCGGGCTCGAAGCCGTCGCCGAACACGCCCGTCGGCGCCAGGCGTTCGCGGATCCACGCGCGCGCCTCGGCGGCGGACGCGCCGCCCGGCGGCACGTGGCCCAGCCCCGCGACCTCGCGGTAGACGGTGGGCACGGCGGCGCCGGCCAGCGCGTCGCGCAGCCGACGCGCCTGGTTGAGCGGCACCGTCACGTCGGCCGTTCCATGCAGCAGGAACACCGGCGGATCGGCGGCATCGACATGGGTCACCGGACTGGCCGAGCGCGCGGTGGCCAGGCGTGCCGGCCACGGCGGATCGGGATTGCCGGCCTGCGCGCGAAGCACGCCCGTGCCCTCGCCGGGACCTCCGAAGCCGATCAGTCGCGCATGCGGCTGGCCGGGACCGTCGACCGCCGCCACCAGGTCGGGCCGGTTGGTCGGGCTGGTCGCGAAGTCCGGTCCGAGGTTCAGCAGATCGGTGGGCGGGTAGTAGGCGACCAGCGCCGCCACCCGGCTGTCCACGCCGGGGTGTGGCCCCACGCTGCCTTCCAGTTCGGTCGAACCTGCGCTGAGCGCCAGCGTGGCCGCGAGGTGCGCGCCGGCGCTCTGGCCCCAGACCCCGATCCGCGAGCCGTCGATCGCGAGCGTGGCCGCATTCGCGCGCAACCAGCGCACTGCAGCCTTGAGGTCGTGGATCTGCGCAGGCCACGTCGCGCCAGCCGCATTGGCACAGTCGGGCGTGGTGGACGTCAGACGGTACGACACCGATGCGATCGCCAGCCCGTCCGCCTGCAAGGGGGCCACGTCCGGCGACAGCGGCGTGCGTGCGCCGGCACACCAGCCGCCGCCATGCACCCACAGCACCACCGCCGGCGGCGGGGCCGAGGCGGCGGGCCGGTACAGGTCGAGGCGCAGGCGCTGGCCGTCGACCATTGCGTACTCGAGATTGGGCAGCACGTCCTGGGCCGCGGCAGCGCCGGCGGCGAGCGCGGCGAAGCCCAGCGCGAGGCGAGCGGGAAGGGGTGTACGGCGCATGCGCGATGGCTTCCGGTCGAGGAGGACGATGCCAGCATGGACGCAGCGTCGTCGGCGGTTTCTCACCGTCGGGGCACGACCCGACTGGCCCGCGCGCGGCGCCCCCGGCAAACTGCACCGATGGCACCGGGCGATTCCCGCATCGAAACGCTGCTGCGCACCCACGAGCCCCGCCTGCGGGCGCTGTTCGCGCGCCACCTCGGCGGCCGGCCGGGCATCGACCTCGACGACCTCGTGCAGGAGGCGCGCATCCGCCTTTGGAAGGCGCTGGAGCGCGAGAAGAACCTCGACGCACTCGCGTCCTACATCCAGCGCGTGGTGACCTCGGTGGTGGTCGATGCGCTGCGCCGGCGGGCGGCACGACCCGAGGACACGGTGGAGGAGCCCCTGATGGCAGCCACGACGGAGGACATCCGCGCACCCGACGAAGCGCTCGCGCAGGCGCAGCGCGCCGCCGCGCTGCGCGACGCGCTGGCGTGCATCCCGGTGCGCCGGCGTCGACCGGCCGCCCTGCTGCTGCAGGGCTTTTCCACGCCGGAGATCGCGCACCTGCTCGACACCAGCGAGGCCACCGTGCGCAACCTCGCCTACCGCGGCGTGGACGACCTCAAGGCGCTGCTCGGCGGCGCGCGCCCCACGGAGACGGCCGATGACTGACCCCGCCCTGACCGCGCTGCTGCGCGCCGCGCAGCCGGCCTGCCCGGCCGGCGGACGCGATTGCACCGACGCCGACACCCTGGCCGCGCTGGCCGCCGGCATGCTGGACGCCGCGCACCGCGACGCCGTACTGGAGCGCGTGGCAGCCTGCGCAACCTGCGCCGATGCGCTGCGCGCTGCAATCGACGCCGAAGCTTTCGCCCGCGACCTCGCGCGCGATGCCGTCGCGCCACCCACGCTGCTGCCGCTCGCGCGGCCGCGCCGCCCACCCGCGGTCTTCGCGCTGGCCGCCAGCGTGCTGGTCGCGGTCGGCGCCGGCGCGCTGCTGCTGCGTGCGCCGACGCCCGACGCGCTGCGCGGGGCCGCGGTCGCGGCGCTCGATCCGGCCGACGGCGCCCGCCTCGACGCCGCGCCGGCGCGGCTGGTGTGGGCCTGCGCGGCCGCGGCTCCGGGCACGGTCGAAGTGCTCGACGCCACCGGCGAGGTGGCGTGGCGAGGCTCGGTCGCCGACTGCGCGGCCGCACTGCCGGACGCCGACCGCGCCCGGCTCGGCACGGGCGACTGGCTGTGGCAGGTGCGCGCGCCGGACGGGGCGGTGATCGCCGGCCCTTGGCGCTTCCGCATCGATTGACACCGTGCGCGCGCCGGCGCTCGCCGCGATCGTCCTGCTCGCGCTGGCGCCGCCGGCGCTGGCGCGGCAGATCGTTCTCGATGTGCCGCCGCGGGTCGCCGCGCGTGGCGTCGACCTCGTCCCGGGGGATACGCTCGATGCCGTCGGCGGCACGCTCGACGCGGCCGCCCTGCGACGGCTCGAAATCGAGCAGGCGCGGCGCGGGCCGGTCGCGCTGCGCCGCATCCGCGCGGACGCCCCCGCGCCGCTGGAACTGCCGCCCGGCTCGTGGGACCTCGAAACCCTGCCGCCATCGGAACCGGCCCTGCTGACCGCCCTGCTGGCCCCGCGTGCGGCACGCGACTGGCCGCGCGCGCTGGCCGCTCTCGACGCATGGGTCGCCGCGCAGCGCGACCCCGCGGCGCGCGCAGAGGGTAGCCTGCTGCGTGCGCGCTGGCTCGCACTGGCCGGCGACTGGGCGGCGGCCGACGCCGCGCTGGAGGCGGCGATCGCGCTCACCCCGGCCGCCGCGGCGGACTTCATCGAGTCGCACCTGCGCACCCTCGACCGCCGCAGCGACCGCCGCGCCGGGCTCGCGCTGGCCGACCGCCTGCTGGCCTTGCGCGACGGCGGAAGCGACGCGCCGCGCGCCCACGCCCTGCTGCTGCGCGCGCGCGCGCGCAGCCTGCTGCGCGACAACCCGGGCGCCGCCGCCGACGCCGACGCAGCGCTGGCACTGGCCGGCGATGGCCTCGACGCCGCCCAGGCCCGATTGCTGCGCGGCTTCGCTGCGCTGCGCGGCGGCGACCGCGCGCGCGCGCGCGCCGAGTATGACGCCGCGCAGTCGCGCATCGAGGCGCTGGCGCCCGGCAGCATCGAGCACGGCGCGATCCTCGCCCAGCAGGCGACGCTGGCGGGCATCGAAGGCGCCGCAGACACCTTGCTGCGTTTCGACGCCGCGCTCGCCCTGCTGCGTCCAACGGCCGGCGACAGTCCACTTCTCGGCAGCGCGGCGATGAACGCCCACCTGATGGCGATGCAGCGCCGGCGTTTCGCCGCCGCCGAAACCTACGCCCGCGAGTCGCTGGACGCCTTCGAGCGCGCCGCGCCCGGCACCCTGTTCGCGCAGCAGGCGCGCACCGCGCTGGCTGACGTGCTCCTGCGGCGCGCACAGTTCGACGAGGCAGAGGCCCTGTTCCGCACCGCGCTGTCCGAAGCCGAGGCGATCGACCCGCAGGGCTACGAGGCATTGAGCACGCGCTTGCAACTGGCGCAGGCGCTGCTGCGGCAGGGTCGCCATGCCGAGGCCCTGCCGCTGTTCGACGCGGTGGTCGCCGCCACCACGGCGGCGGCGCCCGACAGCCCGTTGCGCGGCACCTCGCTGGACGCCGACGCGCTCGGCTTCCGGCTGCAGGCGCTGATCGGGCTCGGCCGCTTCGCCGACGCGCGCGCCGACGGCGAACGCGCGCTGGCCCGCTACGCTGAGCTCAACCGCGCGGAGACGATCCGCACCGAAACCCTGCTGGGCATCGGCGAGGCAGCCTGGCGCGAGGGTCGGCTCGATGCGGCGCGCGCGACGGTCGAAGACGCCATGGCGCGCCAGGCCGCGGCCGGCGCCGGCGCGATCCAGTCCGCCCAGGCGCGCTTCCTGCGCGCGCGGATCCGCCGCGACGACGGCGACACCGACGGTGCGCTGGAAGACTACGGCGCGGCGATCGACGGCCTGGAGCGGCACCGCGAGGTGGTCGGCGGCGACGACGACATCCGCGCTCGCTGGGCCGCGCAGTACCAGGACTTCTACAAGGAACCGCTGCTGCTGCTGGCGCGGCGCGGCGACGCCGGGGGCGCGGCCGCGCTGGAGGGCCGCTACCGCGCGCAGCTCCTGCGCCGGCTGCTGCCGGCGCCGCAGGCGGTCCCCGTGGCCTGGTCGGCCGACGGGGCCGCGGGTCCGGGCACGGCGCTCGAACCGGACCAGGCGTTGGTCTCGTTCGTCGCGACCGACGAGGCCCTGGTGGCGCTGGCCTGGCGCCGCGGCGACTCCCCGCCGCGCATGGCCGTGCTGCCGCTGACCGCCGCCGACCTCGGCGCCCGTGTCGATCGACTGCGCCTGCTGGCGGCGCGAGGCGACCCGCCGCCCGCATCGGCCGCGGCGTTCGATGCCCAGTCGCACGACCTCTACCGGCTGCTGTTCGACGCCCTGCTGCCGGCGATCGCCGATGCCCCTCGCTGGACCCTGGTCGCCGACGGCACGCTGCGCCGCCTGCCCTTCGCCGCGCTGGCGATCGACGACGCGCAGCCGCCGCGGCGGCTGGTCGAGGCGCGGGTCCTCGCCACGGCTGCCTCGCCGGCGGTGTTCGCGCGCGCCGCACCCGCTGCGGCCGCCGATGGGTGGGTAGTCGGCTTCGCCGACGTCGACCCGATGCTCGCGCCGGCGCGCGATCCCACGCGGCACCCGGACCTGGCCACACCACTGCCGGGCGCGCGCCGCGAGGTCGACGGACTGGTCGCGCTGCACGGCCCCCGCGCACTGCGCTTCGTCGGCGCGCAGGCCACCGAAGCGGCCGCGCGGCGCCATGCGCCGACCGCCACGATCCTGCATTTCGCGGTGCATGGCGTGCTCGACGCGGACGATCCGACGCGCAGTTTCCTCGCGCTGGCGCGCGGCAGCGGCGCGGCCGACGACGACGGCGCGCTCAGCGCGGCGGAAATCGCGACACTGCGCCTGCCCGGCAGCCTGGTCGTGCTGTCCTCCTGCGAGAGCGCGCTGGGCGGCGACGTCGGCGGCGAGGGACTGCTCGGCATGTCGCGCGCGCTGTCCGCGGCGGGCGCCGGCGCGGTGCTCGGCACGCTGTGGCGGGTGCCTGACGCGCCCACCGCGCGGCTGCTGCTGGACTTCCATGCACGACTGCATGCGGGCGCGGCAGCTGACGTGGCGCTGGCCGGCGCGCAGCGCGAATGGCTGGCGCGGGCCCGGGCCGCCGGACCTCTGGAGGCCCTGCGGCGGGCGCTCGGTACCGCGGACGCCCTGCCGCCGGCGGCGGGCGCGCCGTTCCACTGGGCCGGGCTCGCGCTGGAACACGCCGCGGCCGCGCCAGCGCGCCCGGCCCGCCTTGCCGCGCGGCCGGCTGGCCTATAATCCGGCCTCGACGGAGGGACTGCGATGCAGACAATGAAGGCGCTGGTCAAGCGCGAGCCGACCAAGGGCATCTGGATGGAACGCGTGCCGATGCCCGGGATCGGCCCCAACGACGTGTTGATCAAGCTCGAGAAGACCGCGATCTGCGGCACCGACCTGCACATCTACAAATGGGACGAATGG
The DNA here is from genome assembly GCA_002405525.1 of Proteobacteria bacterium UBA4656. Classification (GTDB taxonomy): domain Bacteria; phylum Pseudomonadota; class Gammaproteobacteria; order Xanthomonadales; family Ahniellaceae; genus UBA4656. The sequence continues at coordinate 13,697 of DHLY01000060.1, read as the reverse complement.
AGCCAGCGCACGATCAAGCCGGGCCTGGTGATCGGGCACGAGTTCGTCGGCCGCATCGTCGACATGGGCGCGGGCGTGCGCGGTTACTCGCTGGGCCAGCGCGTCTCCGCCGAGGGCCACATCGTGTGCGGCGTGTGCCGCAACTGCCGCGCCGGCAAGCAGCACCTTTGCCCGCACACCGAAGGCATCGGCGTCAGCCGCCAGGGCGCCTTCGCCGAATACATCGCGATGCCGGCCGCCAACCTGTGGCCGATCCCCGACCAGATCCCCAGCGAACTGGCCGCCTTCTTCGACCCCTACGGCAACGCCGCCCACTGCGCGCTGGAGTTCGACCTCATCGGCGAGGACGTGCTGATCACCGGCGCGGGTCCGATCGGCGTCATCGCGGCCGGCATCTGCAAGCACGTCGGCGCGCGCAACGTGGTGGTCACCGACATCAACGATTACCGACTGAAACTGGCCGCCGACATGGGCGCGACGCGGGTCGTCAACGTGTCCAAACAGTCGGTGCGCAGCGTGATGAAGGACCTCCACATGGAGGGCTTCGACGTCGGGCTCGAGATGAGCGGCAACCCGCGCGCCTTCAACGACATGCTCGACTGCATGTACCACGGCGGCAAGATCGCGCTGCTCGGGATCCTTCCGAACGGCGCCGGCATCGACTGGGACAAGGTGATCTTCAAGGGCCTGGTCATGCACGGCATCTACGGCCGGCGCATGTACGAGACCTGGTACAAGATGACCCAGATGCTGCTCACCGGCTTCCCGCTGCAGAAGGTCCTCACCCACCAGATCCACATCGACGACTTCCAGAAGGGCTTCGACCTGATGGAGGCCGGACAGTGCGGCAAGGTGGTCTGCTCCTGGAACTGAGCGGCTGCAGGGTGCTCCTTCGCGCGGGTGCCCGGACACTCCGCGACCATCTGCGTCGTGTCCGCGCTTTCGTCGGCGCCGCGCAGCCGGCCCGCAGGAGTCCGTCCGTGGCCGTCGATCCGAGCATTCCGCTGCCCTGCGGGGTGCACCGCCAAGACTGCGCAGCGCAGCCCTGACGTGGACCACTGGTCCTTCTTCGCCGGTCTGATCGCCTGCCTCCTGCTCTGGACCCTGGCCATCTACCTGCTGCACCGCCTCTCGCACTGGCGCCACCGCTGGAACCCGCTGTTCGCGCTGCATCGGGCGCACCACCGGAAGCCTTACCTGCGCAGCCTGCCGAAGCCGGCAAGGCCGCGCTGGCCGCAGTATCTGCTGTGGTTCGGCGACTGGCCTTCGTCGGTGGACGTCTGGATCAACATGAGCCTCCCGCTGGTCGCCATCGCACTGGCTTTTCCCGCGTTCGGCCTGCCGCTGCTGGCCCTGCACTGGGCCTACGAGGTGTTCCTCAGCGAGGAAATCCTCGACCACAATCCGCGCGTCCAGGGCGCATGGACCCGGGTCTTCGCCTGGGGCGACTACCACCTGCACCACCACGCGGTGCCCAAGCGCAACTTCGGCCTGCTGATCACGCTGTGGGACCACGTCTTCGGCACCGCGCGCAATCCCCCGCCCGGCAGCGCGTTGCACCGCATCGAGGCGCGGCTGGCGATGCGTCCCAAGCCGCCGCTCGCGGGCGGCGCGGGCAGCCGCTGACCAACCCCGCCGACTACCGCGCACCCGGGGCCCCGCATGACCGAACCGACGCTCAGGCAACTGCTGGACGACTACGCGCCGGGCGAGTACCGGATCCGCCCGCTGCTCGAGGCCGTGTTCGCGTTCGTCGCGGTCATGGTCGCCGTGGCGACCACGGTGTACTTCATCTATGCCCGCGCCCTCGATGCGCAAAAAGCCGAAATCCGCGAAGGCGTGCTGCGCACAGCGCGCATGGTCGCCAGCCAGATCGACCCGGTGCTGCACCAGTCGTTCACCCGGCCCGAGGACGAGGAGAGCGAAGCCTACCAGCGGATCGACGCGATGATGCTGCGCTTTCTGCGCGCCGACCCGAAGATCGCCTACGTCTACACCGCCGTGGCGAAGGACGGCAGGATCCATTTCATCCTCGACCCGACGCCACCGCCTGCAGATCCCGCGGCCGAGGACAAGAGCGTGCGCCTCATGGACCCCTACGAGGACGCCAATCCCGAGATCCAGCGCGCCCTGCGCGAGCAGGTGGTGGTGGTGTCCGACGAGCCCTACACCGACCAGTGGGGCACCTTCGTATCGGGCTACGTCCCCCTGCTGGACGCCCAGGGGCGCTTCTACGCCGTGCTCGGCATGGACCTCGAGGTCTCGGAGTACTTCCAACGTCTCGAACCGATCAAGCGCGCCACCGTACGCGCCATGGTCACCGGGTTCTTCATCGCCTTCCTCACGGCCGCCGCGGTCTGGTTCCTGCGCAACTTCATCCGCGTGATCAATGACCGGCGGCTGGCGCTCTACCGCGAGATCCGGCGCCGCCTCGCGCAGGACGAGGCGCGATGAGCCCCGCGCCGACGGCCCGGCGCAGCGAACTGGCGAACTGGACGGCGGGACTGCTGGTCGTCGGCGGCAACTTCCTGCAGTCGACGTCGGTGGGCATCAATGCCGTGGTATTGCCCACCACGCTGCAGTCCTACGGCGCGAGCCCCGCGCTGATCGGCGCGATCCTCGCCATCGAGTTCGTATCCGTGTTCGCGGTGAGCCTCGGCCTCACCCGCCTGCTGCGGGTGGCTAGCCTGTACAGCTGGGTGCTGCTGGCGGCGGCGATCCGCCTGCCGGCGATCGCTCTGCTGGCCTACACCACCGACCTGCCGTGGTGGTTTCTGCTGGTGCTGCTGCATGGCTTCGGCAACATCCTGGCCGGCACCCTGCTGCAGATCTGGCTCAACAGCATCCCCTTCACCCGCGCGCGCGGCCTGTCGATGGCCATGTTCGGCACCTCGATCTCGCTGGGCCTGGCCTGCGGACCGCTGATCTTGCAAGGCCTGCACTTGGTAGTCGACCTGATCGAGCCGATCATGGCCACGACCGATGCCTGGCTGGCCGGCCGCCTGGGCCTGCTGCCCGATGCGGGCATCGCCGCGGAGACGCGCATCCCGCTCTATGCCAGCGCGCTGCTGAGCACGCTGTCCGTGGCGCCGATCATGCTCGGGCGCTTCTTCGCGCCACGCTTCGAGCGCAGCGCGCAGACCAGCGTGCGCGGCGCCGTCGCGCGCGCGCCCGCGGTGATGTTCGCCGTCGCCATCTGTGGCGTGTCGATCCTCGGCCTGCAGAGCTTCATCACCGTCTACGGCATCAGCAACGGACTGGACATCGGCAACGCCGCGCTGTTGCTGACCGCCTTCATGCTGGGCTCGATCCTGCTCGAGATGCCGGTGGCCTGGCTGAGCGACTTCTTCGATCGCCGCTACGTGATGATCGCGCTGATCCTGCTCTCGCTGGCGGCGGCCGTGTACCTTCCGATCGCGATCTACGACGCATGGAGCGCGCGCGCGCTGCTGTTCGCGTGGGGCGGGGTGATCGGCGGGCTGTATTCGATCTGCCTCGCGATGACGGCGGAACGCTTCACCGGCGAGGACTTGGTGGCGGCCAACGCGGCGTTCTCGATCATGGACGCTGCCGGCGGCATGCTCGGGATCCTCGCCATCGGCATGGCCATGCAGTGGCTCGGCGTCGACGGGCTGCCCTACGTGATCATGTTCGCCAGCGTGCTCTACTTCTCGTTCGCGCTGACCCGCTACCAGGTCCGCTGAGATCGCGACTGCGGCGCCGAGGGCCGGCTCAGCCGCCGCGCCAGCGCACCGTGAGCGCGGTGATGTCGTCGGACTGCTCGGATCCGTCGGCGAAGCAGCGCACGGCAGCGAGCATGGCATCGTCGATCTCGCGGGCGAGACGCGGCGCGGTGCGCAGCACCTGCTCCATCCGCGCATAGTCGAACTGCTCGTCCGCCGCATTCATGGCCTCGTTGATGCCGTCGGTATACAGGAACAGCCCTTCCTGCGGCGCCAGTTCCAGGGTTTCAGCACGATAGGGTACGCCGCCCACCAGGCCGAGGGCCATCGAGCGCGGCACGGCCATGCGCTGCACGCTGCCGTCGGAGGCCAGCCGGAACGGCGGATTGTGACCGGCGTTGGCGTAGCGCAGGTGCCCGGTCTCGATGTCCAGCATGGCGAGGAAGACCGTCACGAACATGCCGTCGTCGTTGTCCTCGCTCAGCTCGTCGTTGGCGCGGGCGAGGATGGCCTCCGGCGAGGCGACCAGGCCGGCGTGCGCCTTGATCAGGGTCTTGGCCTTGGCCATGAACAGCGCCGCGGGCATGCCCTTGCCCGACACGTCGGCGACCAGGAACACCAGCCGCCGGTCGGCGGTGAAGAAGAAGTCGTAGAAGTCGCCGCCGACTTCCTTGGCCGGCGCGAGCAGCGCGTGCAGGTCGACGCGCTCCAGTTCACGGCCGGAGAAGTCGTGCGGAAGCATGTTCATCTGGATCGACGCCGCCAGCCGCAGCGTTTCATCGAGCTTCTGCTTCTCGACGTAGACCTGCACCAGGCGCGCGCGGTCCAGCGCGACGACGATCTGCGCCACCAGCGCGCCGAGCAGGATGGCGTCGTCATCGTCGAACGGCCCTGGCTCGACGCGATTGACGACCTGCAGCACGCCGTGCGCTTGCCCGTAGGCGTCGATGATCGGAAGCGCCAGCAGGTTGCGCGGCCCGACGCCCGCCTGGTCGTCGACCGCCGGATCGAAATCGGGGTCCGTGTCCACGCGGCCCACGTTGGCCGGCGTTCCGGTACGTGCCACGCGGCCGACGATGCCGCGGTCGCTGCAGTCCAGCCCTGCGAGGGCGGGATCCGCGGCGCGGTCGGCGTGGCTGAGATGCAGGCGGCCGTTCGAGCGGTCGCGGGTGTACAACGCGGCATACTCGGCGCCCATGACGCCGGTGGTCTGGCGCACGATGACGGGCAGCAGGTCGGCGAGTTCCACCCCCGAGCCGAGGGCGCGCGAGACCGCCAGCAGGGCGTTGACCGTGCGCAGCCGGCGCCCGAGTTCGCGCACGTTGCGGTCGGTGCGGGAAGCCACCCACAGCGCGAGGCCCATGAGCACCGCCAACAGCACACCGAGCGCAGCCGCGAGCAGGCAGGCCTGGCGGATCGGCTGCAGGCGACGCTGGTAGTTGTCCATCTTCAGGTCGATGCCAACCACGCCGACCAGCCCGCCGCCGGTGTCGTGGAAGGGCTGGTAGGCGCTGATGAAGGTGCCCCACTTGTCGGAGTAGGGCTGCGACACCATGGGCCTGCCCTCGCGCAGGGCAATCAAGAGGTCCGGCGGCGGCGGATCGTACTGCTCGAACAGCGCGACTGAATCATCGGCCACACCGGGTGGCGGCTTCGGCGTGCCGTCGAGCACGAAGAAGACCCGGCCGTCGATCAGCACCGCCGAGTACACGTAGGCCACGTTGCTGTCGGCCTCCAGGATCTCGCGCAAAGGGCGGATCGCCTGCTGATAGGCCATTCCGTCCTCGCCGTCGCCCGGCTTGAACGCCTTGTGCACCTCCGGGTCGATGGCCCGCGCCGCGATGGCCGCCGTGCGCAGCAGCCCGGAGTGAATCTCGTCGATCAGGGCCGCTTCCGTGCGCCAATACGTCAGCGCGGTGATGCCGAGGATGGACGCGGCGACCACGCCTGCGACCAGGCTTCCCTGCAGCCAGGGCGGCAGCCCGCGCCGGGCCCGACGGCCGATCTGCAGCGACTCGGCGGATCCGGCCGGGGCCACGGTCAACGCACGGCCTCGATCGCGCTGTCGCGGTCGGGCGTGATGGTGAGGATCTGGCTGAATCCAGCGATGTCGAAGACTTCCCGCACCCCGTCGCTGAGGCTGCACAGCGCCAGCTTGCCGCCGACCTTCTGCAGGCGCTTGGCGATCATCAGGCACACGCGCAGGCCGGCGGAGCTGACGTACCGGATCTGGGCGAGGTCGAGCACGATGCGCCTCGCGCCGCCTGCGCCCTCTTCCGCAGCGAAGTCGAGCTGGTCGGACGTCGCGGCGTCGATGCGGCCGCTGAGGACGAGGATGGCGATGCCGTCGGCGACGGTGGTCTGGACATCAAGCATGGCGGTCGTTCCGTGGGTCCTGGTTCAGGTGCTTGGCGATGGTGAGCTGGTTGCTGCCGTCCGCGCGCCGGTACTCCACGCGGTCCATCAGGCGCCGGACGAGCAGCAGGCCGAGCCCACCGACCGGGCGGTCCTCCAGCGCCGACGTGGTGTCGGGGTTCGGGGCTTCGAGCAGCGGATCGAAGGCCTCGCCCCGATCGACCACGCGCACGCTCAGACAGGCTGCAGCCCGGTCCAGCCGCACGTCGATCGACGCAGGCCCCGGACACCCGCCGTGTTCGACGAGGTTGACGAGGAGCTCGTCGAGCGCCACCAGGAACGCGCCCACGATCCGCTCGGGAACGCCGCGGGCGGCACACCAGCCGGCGAAGGTGTCGGCAAAGGCGCTGACCGCGGCGCGGGTCGGTTCGATCTGGAAGGCTTGCTGGTCCGACACGCATCCCCCGGCGTCTGCGCCCACTTTGGCACAAGCGGGTGCGGCCGCGCAGCCCCGGTGATTGTCAGTCCGGCGGCGGGCCCGGGAATCGGCCCGTGGGTTCGAACACGGCGGGCGCCATCACGGCGCCATGCGTGTCGCGCAGTTCGCGGCGCAGCGCGGCGAGATCCTGCCGCACGCGGTCAGGCGCCTGCGCGGCGGGCAGGACCGGCATGCCCGCGTCGCCGTCGAACGGCTCACGCGCGCAGGACAGCAGGATCAGCGGGAAGGGATGTCCCCCGCACACGCCCTTGAGCGCCCGGGTGCCGAGCAGATGGAAGCGCAGCGGCGAGGAGGCACCGCTGGCGGCGAGGCTCTCGACCAGGTTGGGCGATGCGATCACCCGCCCCGGCACCGAATGCGGGCTCAACCGGAAGCCGATGTCGACGTCGGGCCCGAGGAAGTCCTCGTAGGCGCGCCCGTCGGAGCCGCCGAACATCTCGGGGATCTCGACGATGCGATTGCGATCACCGAGCTCCGCTGCCCAGCACGCGCCGCGGATACGCAGTGGGGTGCGGCCCGCGATCCGCCGGTCATACGCGGCAACCGTGCGGATGAACGCGAGGCTCAGAAGTTCGGCTTCGATGCGGTTGGCCGGCATGCCGATGAAGATGATCTCGTCGCCGAGCACCTTCCACACGCCGCAGCGTGGAACGTGATCATAGTCGATGCCCGCGGCGGCGACCTGCCCGATGAAGATCAGGGGCAGCTCGCGGAACAGGGTGTCGAAGGCTTCGAGCCAGAGTGCGCGGCCATCGGCGTCGATCGCGGCGGTCTTGTAGGCGGTCGAGCCGACGACATCGGCGGACATGAACAGAGCGACGGGGATTTCCACGGGTCGTGATCGGCGCGAGGTCGCGCCATGATGGGCCGGACGACGACGCCGATCAACGGGGTGCGGACGCTCCGGGTGCGCGCCTCACGGTGCTTCGAAGCCATCGCGCAGGACCAGGTCCGGCGGCAGAGCGACATCGCGGAACTCGGTCATCGACAGCCCCACCAGCGCGTTGAATGCCGGCAGGCGCGAACGCTCGTCGGCGATCGCGCCGGCCAACGCCGGGCTGCCATTCGACGCCAGGCGCTGCAGAAAGGCATCCACCGCGTCGACCATCGCCTGGTCGACCGCACGCGACGCGCCACGGCCGTCGACCAGGTCGCGCAGTGGGCGCGTCCACAGGCCCAGCGTGGCGGCGGCGTCGCGCCACAGGGTCGGATCGGTGCGCATCATCGCCACCACTTCGGGGCTGAACTGCGCGTAGCGGCCGAGCAGGCGCGCGCCGCTGGTCGAGTCCGGCATCAGCACGTCGCGCACGCGGGCCAGCGCGCCGATGTCGACCGCCGCGGCGGTCGCACCGCGCAGTGCGCGCAGCGGCGCCCCGTCGGCGAGATCGCCCGCGGTCTCGGCCAGGCAGCAGGCGTTGCTGGCCCCCGGCGCGTCGTTGCGCAGCCAGCCGAGCCCGTCTCCGCCGCCGCCGGCCGGCCGCGGGCCGGAGAACGCCACGTCCGCCAGTGCGTCGGTGTCGAGCCGGCCGACGGCGAGCGCGCGCGCGGCGTCGGCGTGCGCGCCGATGCATTGCGGCCCGGGAACGAAACCGGAGCTGGCGCCGAAATAGATCACCAGCGACGCCAGGTCGTCGTCAAGACAGCCGAAAAAGGTCGGCGTGCAGCGGCGGCGCGCGAACACCAGGTCGGGCCGGCCGTCGGCGTCGAGGTCACCGGCGGCGACCGCGGTGTGGCTGTGCGGCGGGAAGCGCGCTTCGGCCACCATCGGGCCGGTCGCGGTGCTGCGCAGGATGCGGCTGGCGCCGGGCGGCCCGGCCAGCGGCTGGAAGTCGCGCGCGGCCGACACCGCCACGTCGACCCGGCCGTCGAGGTCGAAGTCGGCGACCGCGAGCCCGGTCGGCGTGCCGTCCGGCAGCGGCACCACCGCTGTCTGCGTGAAGCCGGTGGTGATCCGGTTCTCGAAGTACACCGCGCCGCGCGGCTGGGGGTTGTCCGCGCTGCCGCTGTCGGCGACCCGCAGCGCGACGAGGTCGGGGCGGCCGTCGGCGCTGAAGTCGCCGAAGGCGATCGGACCGGTTTCGGGTGCGGGACCGGCCGCCACCGTGATCTGCTGCTGGGCGGCGAAGGCGATCGCCCCGCCGACCGGCGTGTCGTTGCGATAGATGTCCACACGGCCGCTGCTGCGGGCGATCGCCACGTCGGTGTCGCCGTCGCCGTCGATGTCGGCCGCTGCGATGCCGGTCGATCGCACCGGCGGGCCCACCGACTGCGGGGCGGCGAAGGTGCCGCCACCGAGGTTGCGGAACAGCTGGGTCGGCGCGGCGACCACGCTGCTGCCGTTGTAGCTGCCGCCGCCGGCCACCAGCACGTCGAGATCACCGTCGCGATCGAAGTCGGCCAGCACCACGCCGACCGCCGCCACCGGCGAAGCCGCGTCGAACGCGGCCGCCGTCGACGGACTGAAGGCGCCGCCGGCGCCCAGCAGCAGGCTGTCGGCCAGCGGCGTCTCCACGCCGAAGGCGCCGCTGCGGTTGGCGAAGGCGAGATAGACATCCCCGGTACCATCGCCGTCGAGGTCGCCGATCGCGATCGCGGCGATCGCCCCCTCGTCGGCCAGTGCGGGCATCGTGCCGCGGACGAAGGCTCCCGGTGCGGCCTGCGCCGTCGACACCGCCAGCATGGCCAGCCATGCCACACCCTGACGCCTCGCCGCTGCTGCGACCACGTCCCGCTCCCGTCGTTGCGCGCCAGCCGCGCTCCGTTGAAGACGCACGACCGCGCCAATCCTCTCGCCTGCCCGACCTGCGCTCACGGACCGCACCAGGTCGCCCCGCGCAACGGCACCGCCAGCGTGCCGTCCGGCGTCGGCCAGCGCAGTTCGGCGCGCTCTTCCGCCAGCCCCGTGGCCCCCGGCAGGCAGCGCGAACGGAACGTGATCCGCGCCAGTCGCGACACGCCCGGCGCCAGCGCGCCAGCGCCGCCCTCGGGCAGGTCGAGCCGGAACGCGAGACCCTGCGCCGGCACCGGTCCGACCGCCGTCAGCACGGGCGCGCCGGGCGCGCCGGCGACGTCGCCGTCGTTGATCAGCAGCACCGAGCGCGTTCGCTCGACGCCCGGCGACGGCGCGCTGACGTAGAGCTGCGCGGGCGCCATCACCAGACGCGGGCCCGCCAGGCCCCGTGCGCTCGCGACGACCACGATCTCCACTGTGCGCGTGGGATCGATCGTCGAGCGACCGCGCACGCGCACCGGGACCTGGCGCGTGCCGATCGCCGACGGGCGCGCCAGCACCGACAGGTCGAAGGCCTCGCCGGGCTGGACCACGAAGGGCACGCGGCGCAGCGCCCAGGTGGTCGTCGCCACCGGCTGCACGGCACCGGGCTGGCGCGGCTTGGCGCTGAACCGCACGTCGACCACGTCGCGCAGGTTGAGGCCCGCGCGACGATGGATCGACACGCCGTCGCGCAGCAGCGCAAGGTCGGGTCGTTCGCTGATCCGCAGGTGCGCCGCGCCACGGATGATCGCCAGCGAGGGGAACTCCTCCGCGCCCGGTGGCGGCAGCACGACCGCCTCGCCGGCGCCGGGCTCGACCTCGATCGGCAACGGCAGCGGCACCGGTGCGAACGGCAGTTCGACCCGGAAGTCCGCCGCTTGCGCGCTGCCGGGGATCACGTCCACCGCGGTGACCTCGATCGGCTGCACGCCCACGTTGTCGACGCGGAAGGCGGCGCGCCCGCTGCGGCCGACTTGCAGGCGCCCGGCATCGCCGGCCGGCGGTTCGGCGCGCAGCGCCGCGGACGACAGGGTGGTTTCCAGTTCGAACTCCAGCCACGGCTGTGTCCAGCCGGAGCCGGCCAGGCTCCAACGCAGCGGCGCGGACGGCGCGCCGGCCGCGAGACGGTCGATGGCATAGGTGAGCGTGACCAGCGGCGCCTCGACCTGGCCCGCCGCATTGCGGCAGGTTCCCTGCGACAGCAGGGGCCAGGCCAGCCCGCCGTCGGCGGGCAGCGGATCGTCGCAGGTCCACCGGCAGCCGGGACCGAACCCCGGGTCCTCGATGCACAGGCGCGGCGCGGGCGCGCGGTCGAGCGGCTTCGGTACCGCGCCCGGCCGCACCTCGTCGGGCCCCAGCGGCGGATCGAAACCGACCAGTCGCACCGTCGCCACCCGCAGCGACGGCGACCAGTTCTCGCGCCAGCGCGAGGCGCCGCTGGCGTGCGTGTCCACCGGCGTCGCCCAGGCGTGGCCGGCCGGGGTCGGCGCCAGCGGCCGGGCCACCCGCGCGCCGCGCGCCACCGGCAGCAGCGCCGGCTCGAAACGCTGTCGCGGGCCACCGAGCGGGGATTCGATCTCGTAGACCGTGGCCCGTTCCGGCACCAGGGTGTTCCCGGCGCCGCACGACCCGACCTCGGGGCCCTGCCGGCCCTCGAAGTGCGGGCCGCTCCAGAAGTCGACGCCGTGCGCGATCGGCACGGGCGCGGCGTAGCGCGCCGATCCCGGCGCGGCGCAGCGCCCCAGCGGGTCGGGTGCGGTGTCGCGCCGCGCGGTCAGCCGGAAGGCGAGGATCGCCGTGTCCTCGCGGCAGCGGAAGAGGTTGCCCGTCCCGGGCACCACCACCGTGCCCAGTTCCGCGCCGCAGTCGATCTCGCTGAAGGCATCCGAGCGCCGCTCGCGATGCAGCAGCGGGGTGCGGGTCTGCGGATCGTCGAGCCGGCACAGGCCGAGGTCGAGCCGGCCGTCCTCCGGGTCCTCGAACGGCGCGTCGCCGGTGACCGTGGCCAGCGCCTCCCATTCGGCGCGCACCGCGTCGCCGCCGCCCTGCGGCGCACGCGCCATGAACCAGCAGTCGGACTGCACCAGCGAAGCGGCCTCGGGGTGGGCCGGAGTCAGCGCGCGCACCAGGGCGTCGGCGCGGGTCGGCCACGGCCCGAAGCGGAGCGCGGCGGGATCGACGGCCAGTTGCGCGGCATCGAGTGCGGCCCGATCGCCGCGCAGCCGCTCGTTGTACCCGTCGATCTTGAACGTGATCGGGTCGGGCCGCACACAGCCGCCCAGGATGGGCAGCAGCGCCAGCCATGCCAGTACGCGCAGCATGTGCATCATCGTTCCTCCGGACAGCTTCCGCGCCGGGCAGCGGCGGATCGCGTCCGCCAGCAGGGACGCGGCAGGATGCGGATCCCTCTCGCCGCCCCGACCGCCCGCATTCCGCCAGCCTTCGTTCAGCCCCTGCGCGGGGCGCGCGGGTGACAATCCGCTGGTCATGATCCGCACCGTCGCCATCCTCGCTGTCGGATTGATCACCGCGCCCGGCGCTGCCCGGCCCTGCGCCGCACCGGACGAAGTGCCCACCGTCGAACTCGCCGAGCCCGCGCTGCTCAGCGGCCCGCTGCACACCGTGCGCCCGTGCGCGCGGATCGAGGGCCACATGGCGCGCTTCGAACTCGACACCCGCTACGGGCCGCTGGTGGCCGAGAGCCTCGCCATGCTGCGCATCCGGGTCGCCGAACTGCCGGCGGTGGAGGCGCTCGAGCGCACCGGCCACGCCGCGCTCGCCGCGGACGCGGCCGGCGCCAGCGCGCGACGGCTGGCCGGCACGGTGGGCAGCGTGGCCACGCGCCCGCTGGAGACGCTCGAGGCGCTGCCCGCCGGCGCGCTGCGCTTCTTCCGCCGCCGATTCGACGACCTCGCCGAAACGCTCGACGACAGCGGCGACCGCGCCGGCGAGGTCCTCACCGGCGCGGGGGATGCGTACGATCGCGTCTCGACGCGCCCGGGCGTGGTCCTGCGCGAGCCGCCGTCGGACCCGTGGTGGGAACGCGGCGGCAGCCGCCTGTGGCGGCTGGGAACGGACTGGATCGGCTACGGCGATGCGCGCCGCACCTGGGCGCGCCGGCTGGGCGTCGACCCTTACAGCAGCAATCCCCTGCTGGACAGCCGCATGGACAGCCTCGCGTGGGCGGCGCTGGCGGGCGACAAGGCCGTGGCACTCGCCGCCGGGCAGCTCGGCGGCGCGGCGGGCCAGACGCTGGGCGCCGCGCGCCGCATCAACCGCGTGGTCTGGGACGTCCCGCCCACCGAAGTGCGCCGGCGCAACGACCGGCGCCTCGCGGCCCTGGGCTGCGGCGAGGCGGAACGCCAACGCTTCCTCCGCAATGGCCGCTTCACGCCGACGTTGCAGACCGCCCTGGTCGACGCGCTGGTGGAGCTGCAGCCCGCCTCCGGCTGCATCGACGTGATCGAACTGGCCGCGGCGGTCGACGCCGAGGTCGAAGTGCGCTACCTGGTCGACGCGCTGGCGATGCTCGCCGTACTGCGACTGCGCGACGCCGAACTGCTGCTGGTCGGCACCGCGCCGGCGCTGCGCGTGATCGAACCGCCGCGCCGCGAAGGCGAACCGGACCGCAACCGGTCGCCGCACGTATTCGACATGGCGCGCCGCGAACCCGGGGCGCTCGACGCGCTGGCGGCCGCGGCATCACGGGCACCGGAATCGCGCCTCGTCCTGCCGCTGCCGGTCGACCGGCTCGAATGGAGCGCGCCCACCGCGGACTTCTTCGACGTCGCCGGGTTCCGGGTGGTCGACAAGCAGGTGCTGATCGCAGGCAGCGCCACCCAGAACGCGCTGCAGGGCCTGACCCGTCGCGGCTGGGAGATCGCCGAAGGCGTCGACGCCGCGCGGTGACGGCCGGACCCCGCACGCGCCGGAGGAGGAACGAGAAGAAGCTCCGGGACAGCAAGCTGCCGGCTTTCGGGATGGGCATCGCAACCGGGCGTTCGCGCTCGGCGGCGTGCTGGCGGACCCTGCCGCCGGTCGAAACGCAGCCGCCGATGCTCCCCCGGCCCGAGGAGATCGCGGAAACCACCCTCGATGCCCCCGCCGCATGGCTGCGTCGGCCGGGGCGGGGGTCGGGGAGTCACTCGACCTGCCGGTCTGTCAGGTTGCCGGGAAAGTGCTTTCCCGCACCGTCTCGACGTCGCGCGTCCGGCATGTGGCCGTGCTCGCTCCCGCGGTGTCGATCGCTTGCGCGATCGATGCGCGAGCGCGACATCCGTGCCGCGCCCCCGCAGGGTGTTTCTCGACACCCTGCCCTGACCGCCCTGACTGCCCCGGACTGCGCTGGACTGCGCGCGACGGACCGGCGTTCCCTCGCCGGTCACAT
>DHLY01000132.1:2626-7603 GCA_002405525.1 Proteobacteria bacterium UBA4656 | reverse complement strand
GGCCCGCCGAGCGCCCGGCCATGGATGGCCGGGCCGGAGCACTACACCAGGGACGGTTCCTGCGGCTTTTCGAGGACGACATCCCATGCGCCAGCCACCCGTGATCGCCCCCTCCATACTCTCCGCAAACTTCGCGCGCCTCGGCGACGAAGTGAACGCCGTGCTCAAGGCAGGTGCGGACTGGGTGCACTTCGACGTGATGGACAACCACTACGTCCCCAACCTGACGATCGGCCCGCTGGTCTGCGAAGCCCTGCGCAAGCACGGCATCAGCGCGCCGATCGACGTGCACCTGATGGTCAAGCCGGTCGACCGCATCGTCCCCGACTTCGCCAAGGCCGGCGCCACCCTGATCTCGTTCCACCCCGAGGCCAGCGAGCACGTCGACCGCACGATCCAGTTGATCCGCAGCCACGCCTGCCAGGTCGGGCTGGTGTTCAACCCGGCCACGCCGCTGTCGTGGCTGGACCACACGCTGGACCAGCTCGACCTCGTGCTGATCATGTCGGTCAACCCCGGCTTCGGCGGACAGTCCTTCATCCCCTCGGCGCTGGACAAGCTGCGCGCCGTGCGCGAGCGCATCGACCGCAGCGGCCGCGCCGTGCGCCTCGAGATCGACGGCGGCGTCAAGGCCGACAACATCGGCGAGATCGCGCGCGCCGGCGCCGACACCTTCGTCGCCGGCTCGGCGATCTTCAACACCAAGGACTACGCGGCGACGATCGCCGCGATGCGGGCGGCGATTGATTGAGCGAGCGGACGCTGTCGCCCGGCTCAGCGCCCTTCGAATCCGTCCGAAAGAATGGGGCCGACCGACGTGAGGTGGGGCTCGGCTGAAGAAGTGCCGTAGGCATGGCTAGCCGACCGCAAGTACTCCGAAAAAATCGTACGGCTGCCCTCTTCCGCGAACACGATGCTGCAGGTGAACGCCACGCTCGTTTGCGACACCGCATCCGGAACCGTATCCGTGCACCGCTCCCCACTGCTCGCGAAGAAGGCCACCTCACCGTCGCTTGGCGCACTGGGCGAAGCAGTAACGGTTGCAGTGAGGAGCACGGGCTGGCCTGGGAACGATGGGTCCGGCTCCGCCGTCACGATCATGACCGACGTAGCGATTCCGCGCCGCAACAGGACAACCCGGTTGCTGGCACGCTGTCCGACCGCAAGCTGACGGCGATCGGCATCGTATGCGTATACGTGTGACGTGCCTGAGTTCGACGTCGTGCCGAAGACGCTTTGCGAAGCATCCAGGTCGCCGGCGAGCGCCTCGCCGCCGAAACCCAAGGAAAAAGCACCAGATGCGGCCGTCAACTCGCCTGACAAGAACGGGCTTCGGACGACATAGGCGCCGCCGGACAAGAGGTCGATGCCGCCAACGCCCAGCCCGTCACTCTGGCGACTCCCGACCAGCGAGTTGTCGGGCGACACGGCACCATGGACGCCGATGGTTCCGGACCCATAGGTGACCGCGCCGGCATTCGGCACTGCCCCGCGGTCCCAGAACGGTGAGCTGATGATGAAGTTGCCATCAGATGTTGCGTATCCACCAGCGCCCACCCTGTCGCCCACCGACGAGCCCACGAGCGAGTTCGCCACTGTCACGGCGCCGGTGATTCCGGTTGGGGGTCCGAACGTCGCAGCACCTACGGGCCCAATACCGTCTCGCGACCATCCCGGACTCAGCGCCACATAGGCGCCGCTTGCCAGCGCCAGAACGCCGCCGCTCCCGACGAAATCGCCGGAGCTGCCGCCCACCAGAGAGTTGGCTGGTGACACAATGCCTACGATTCCGAGCGCGCCTGACCCAAGGGTAACGGCTCCGGCCTCAGCGGAGGCGCCGTTCCGCCACCTCGGACTTGCGACGACATAGTCGCCGTTGGCCAGCGCCACTGCCGGCCCTTCGCCAACGTAATCGTTGTCGCTTGAACCGACCAACGAGTTCAGGGCCGAGACTTCTCCGACGGTGCCGCCCGTGCCGGAACCAAAGGTCATCGCACCAAGATTCACATGAGCGCCCGCGCTCCAATGCGGGCTCAGGACCACGTAGTTGCCGTTCGGCAACGCCAGAACGCCGCCGCCTCCAACCGATTCGCCATCGCGTGAGCCGACCAGTGAATTGAGAGCGGTGATCGGCCCGGTCACTCCAGTAGCCCCGTGGCCGAACGTCACCGCACCCACCCGAAGCCCCGAGGCGTTTCTCCAGCCGCCGCTCGCGACAACATGGTTTCCATTGCTCAGTGCAATGATCGGCCCAAATCCAACATGGTCTCCGTCGGACGTCCCGACGAGCGAGTTGGCTGGTGACACCGAGCCGATGAGCTCTGCGCCTCCCCGTGCAAATGTGACCGCACCGGCGCGCAACACCTGGCCGTTTCGCCATGATGGGCTCGCGACTACCATTGCGCCTCCGGTGAGGCTCGTGACGCCATTCTCGCCAACTCGGTCGCCGGCCGACGCTCCCACCAGCGAGTTGGCGCTCGACACTGCCCCACGAACGCCGGCAACCCCCGACCCGAATGTCGCCGCACCGCTGTCAGCGACGGCCCCCTGGTCCCATAGCGGGCTGGTCACAACATAGTCGCCACTGGGCAATGCCGTCACCTGCCCGACGAAATCGGACGGGCTTGAGCCCACAAGGGAGTTCGCGAAAGAGACCTGCCCAGCAACGCCGACCGTGCCGGACCCGAACGTGACGGCACCTGCGTCCGGGGCCGTTCCGTTGTCCCAGAACCGGCTTGCAATGACGTAGTTGCCGTTGGCCAAGACAACCACCGAGGAAGGGTCATCGCCGCCAATGCGGTCCTGGGCGCTGCTTCCGATCAGCGAGTTTCCTTCGGACACGGCACCGCTGACCCCGGTCAGCCCGGAGCCGAAAGTGACTGCGCCGACCGCCAAGGCCGAACCATTGCCCCAGTTCGGCGTTGCAACAAGATAGTTCCCGCCGGGAAGCGCCGTTACACGGCCAACCCGATCATCGGTGTTCGATCCCACGAGTGAGTTGGACGCATTGATCGTGCCCCTTTCTCCGATGCCAGCGGGGCCGAACGTCACCGCGCCAGCATTGACCACCAAGCCGCGGTCCCACAGCGGACTGCTGACGACGTACGCCCCGTTCGGCAGCGGCACCACTCCGCCGCTGCCCACCTGGTCGCCCGCCGTTCCGCCGACGAGCGAGTTGGTCGCGGACACCGCCTCGTCGACAGCGACATCAGCCGACATCCACGTCACGGCACCGGCGTCGACCAATCCTCCGGCTCGACAGTTGGGGCTGAGCACGACGAAGTCGCCGTTCGCGAGCACCACCACGCCACCGCTTCCGACCCTGTCGTTGAAGGTATTGCCTGTCAGCGTGCGAATTCGCACGCCGTTGGGCCGGTAGACATGCACGGCCCCCACGTTGGCCGAACCCCCAGGGGCGTCAAACCCAGGGTCCGTGACGACGAGGTTGCCGTTGGCGAGCACGACGACCTCCCGTCCGAACTCGCCGCTGCCGTCCAGCCCACGAATCTCGATCTGCGTGGCGTGCCCCGTCACGAGAAATGAAAGGCCCGAGCTGGCGAGCGCAATCGATCCGAAGGCCCTCCCTCGATCGAAGGCGGGCCACTGCCATAGCCGCTTGTCACTCACGCCGATCTGCTCCCTGCTGGCGAAATGAGGCTCTTGCTGATGACTAGGGTAAGTTGGCGCCTGCATTTCGTCCATAGAGCATTGAGGCCTTTCTTTTCGCTCCGCGTCAGCGGAGCGCGGCGGCCAGAGCGCGCGCGAGGCGTCGGTGCCACAGCGCCACCGACGGACCGATGATCACGTAGCTGCCGCAATGACTCGGTGTGCAACTAGTTCCGCATTCAGTCGACGGAATTCGTGGGCGTTGCGAACCTTGATGGCGACCGGTTCGCGAGATGGCCCGGGCCGTGCACGCTCGATTGCACGACGAGCCTGCCGTGTGGCGAGTGGACCTGAGCCAGCCGTAGTCGTTGCCGCCCTTCATTGTGGGGTCATCGCGAAGGAAGCGGTATCCAAGGCGCCAGCGATACGCCATGCGAAACCCGACCGCGATTGGACCGAGCTCATCTGGAGCTCGGGGCGGCGACGCACCACGAACGCCAAGCGACGACCACATCAGGTGGGGCGACTCAGCCCACCATCCCCGCCGCTCCCCGCCCACGATCGGCCTCCAGCAGCATCCTCACCCGCCGTTGCCATGACAGGCAGCGGGCGCGCACGGCCTCGGGCAGTTCCGGTGGTGCCGGATCGTGCTCGTGGGACAGCGCGGCGCGCACCTGTTCGCGGCGGTGCAGGCGCGCCAGCAGCGGCGCGGCGGCGCTGGCCTCCGGTTTCCGCGCGGCGCTCACCGGCCACCTCGCGCGGCGAGGGCGAAGGCGGCGAGCAGCACCGCGACCACCAGCACAGCCAGCCAGCGGCCGGGGGCCGCTGCGGTGCGCTCGGAGCTGCGGGCGGGCGTGGGATCGATGCGGCGCGGCAGGGAGACGGCGAGGGTGGTCATGGGAGCGGCGGGCCAGGTCGCGTCGGGAGTGGACGCCGGGTCATTCCAGCCGCATGCGAGGCCCGCGCGACGGCGCGCGGGTGGCGCGGCGATGGCCGCTTCGGGCGGAATGCGGGCGCGGGGCGGCGGCGGTTGCCGCTGCGGGCCCCGGTCCCTACAGTGGCCGCGCCACCACCGGAGCACCGCATGGCCCGCACCATCGCCATCGTCGAAGACGAACCCGCGATCCGCGCCAACTACACCGATGCGCTCAAGCGCCTCGGCTTCGACGTCCTGACCTACGGCTCGCGGCCGGAAGCGAGCCGCGCTTTCGAGCTGCGCCTGCCGGACCTGGTGCTGATCGACATCGGCCTCGGCGACGAGCCCGAGGGCGGCTTCGAACTGTGCCGCGAACTGCGCGGCAAGGCGCCGACCCTGCCGATCATCTTCCTCACCGCGCGCGATTCCGACTTCGACATCATCTCGGGCCTGCG
>DHLY01000132.1:0-2440 GCA_002405525.1 Proteobacteria bacterium UBA4656 | reverse complement strand
CAACACCCTGTTCCGCCGCGTCGACGCGCTGCGCCGGCCGCCGACGCAGGAGGCGACGGTCAGCCAGGGCCCGCTGGCGCTGGCCGCCGACCGCATGCGCGTGACCTGGAACGGCGCCGAGGTGCCGCTGACCGTGACCGAGTTCTGGATGGTGCACACCCTGGTGCGCCATCCGGGCCACGTGAAGAGCCGCGACCAGTTGATGCGCGACGCACAAGTCGTGGTCGACGACGCCACCATCACCTCGCACATCAAGCGCATCCGCAAGAAATTCATCGCCGTCGACCCGGCGTTCGACGCGATCGACACCGTGCACGGCGCGGGCTACCGCTGGAAGCCCTGAGCGCGGTCGGACCGCGCGCCCCATGCGCACCCGCATCCTCCTGCTGCTGAGCCTCGGCGCGGCCCTGCTGCTGCCGTGGGCCGGCTGGCAGCTGGTGCGGCAGACCGAGGCCCTGCTGCGTGAAGGCCAGGAGCGCGCGCAGCTCGGGGGTGCGGCCGCGCTGGCGCGCGCGCTGGTGGCCACCGCGGGCGACGCGCTGCCGGTCGCAGGTCCTGCGCTGTTCGTGCATCCGCTGCAGCGCCTGCCGCTGCTGGATGGCGGCGGCGACGAATTCGCCGGGCTGGAGCGCGCGCGCAGCGTCGACGGGCGGCTGTCGCTGGTGCTGGGCGAGCAGGGCGGCGCGCTGTATGCGCTGGTCGAAGTCACCGACGGCAGCCGCGTGCGCGCCGATGCGCTCGACCCGCTGGGCCGGCGTGGCGACGCGCTGGAACTCGCGGTCGCCGATCCGCGGGGCCTGCGCCGCTGGCGCCTGGCCAATGCCGCGCCCGGCGCGCTGCAGGTCACCGGCGACGGCGATCCCAGCCTCGCGCCGGTCGGCGAGTGGCAGGAGACCGCCGACGGCTACCGCGTCGAACTGCGCCTGCCGCGCGGCGATGGCCCGCAGGCGCTGTCGCTGGCGGCGATCGATCGCGAACCGGCCGGCGGCGAGCGCAGCACCAGCCTCGCCGCCGCGCCGGGCGATCGCCTGCCGCTGCTGCGCCGCGATGCGCGGCTGGATCTGGTGCTCGGCTCGCTGGTGCCGCCCGGCGCGCGGCTGCGCCTGGTGTCGGCCGACGGCTGGGTGGTCGGCGGCGCGGGCGCGCTGGATGCGACCGCGGCCGAAGCCACGCCCGCGCCGGCGGCCGCCGAAGCCCCCGAGGGCGCGCATGGCCTGCTGTACCGATGGTTGCTCGCGCCGCCGGCGGAAGCGGGCCCCGGCGAGTTCGACGGCGACGGCGCGCGGCTCAAGGCGCCGGTGGTCTGGCAGGCGCTGTCGGGCGTGGCGGCCAGCAACGTGCGTGCGGGCGAGGAACTCGACGCCGCCATTGTTTCCGCGGCGGTGCCGATCGCCGGCGAAGGCGCACCGCGCGGCGCCCTGCTGCTGGAGCAGCCCTCCGAAGCGCTGCTCGTGCTGGCCAACCGCGCGGTGTTCGGCGTGATGGCGGCGAGCCTCGCCGCGGTGCTGCTGGCCGCGCTGGTGCTGTTCGCCTACGCCGGCGTGCTGAGCCTGCGCATCCGCCGCCTGCGCGATGCGGCCGGACGCGCGTTGCGGCCCGACGGGCGCCTCGACCCGCGCCTGCCGCACCTCAACGCCACCGACGACCTCGGTGATCTGTCGCGTGGCTTCGCGCGGCTGCTGGGCGAGGTTGGCGCCTACAACGACTACCTGCGCACGCTGGCGAGCAAGCTCTCGCACGAGCTGAACACGCCGCTGGCCATCGTGCGCTCCTCGCTCGACAACCTCGAGCACGAATCGCTGCCGTCCGGGGCGCGGATCTATGCGCAGCGCGCGCGCGAGGGCGCGGAGCGGCTGTCCGGCATCCTGCGCTCGATGGCCGAGGCCAGCCGCATGGAGCGCTTCGTCGCCGGCGCCGAGGGCGAGGACTTCGACCTCGCCGAACTGGTGCGCGGCTGCGCCGAGGCCTACCGCGACGTGGTCGCCCCGCGGCGGATCGCGCTCGACGTCCCGGGTGGCCGCATCGCCCTGCACGGCGCGCCGGAACTGATCGCGCAGGCGCTCGACAAACTGGTCGACAACGCGCGCAGCTTCGCGCCGGAGGACGGCTGGATCCGCATCCGCCTGCGCGCGCAGGAGGACGGCGCGGAACTCGCGGTGGCCAACAACGGCCCACCGCTGCCCGCGCGCATGCAGGAGCGCCTGTTCGAGTCGCTGGTCAGCTTCCGCGAGGGCGCGGCGCGCGGTGAGGCGCCGCACCTCGGGCTGGGCCTGTTCGTGGTGCGCCTGGTCGCTGAATTGCACCAGGGTGAAGCCACGGCGGTGAACCTGCCCGAAGGCGCCGGCGTCGAGTTCCGCCTGCGCCTGGCCGGGATGCCGCGCGGGGCTGCACCGGCCGGCTGACCCTGCGCTTGCCCCGTGGGAGCGAGCATCGCTCGCGA
>DHLY01000018.1:3683-8264 GCA_002405525.1 Proteobacteria bacterium UBA4656 | reverse complement strand
GCACAGCGTGGCGTCGGCAGGCGGTGACCGCAAGGGCACCGCATCAGCCGCGGTGGATGACGCGTGTCATGCCACCCGGGCACCCGCACCGGCGGCTGCCTATACTCGCCCCGCCTGCCGCCACCGGAGCGCCCGATGAAGCACCCGTTCGTGATTCCCGTCCCCGCTGTCCCGAGCGTGCCCGTGGCGGACGAGCAGGCGCGTTTCCCGATCCACCGGATCTACTGCGTGGGCCGCAACTACGCCGAACACGCGAAGGAGATGGGCAGCACCGTCGACCGCGAAACGCCGACCTTCTTCATGAAGCCTGCCGATGCGGCGTGGCCGCGGGCCGAGGTGCCCTTCCCGCCCGGAACCACGAACCTGCACCACGAGGTCGAACTGGTGGTGGCGCTGGCCGCCGGCGGCCGCGACCTCGATCCGGCGCGCGCGCTGGGCTGCGTGTTCGGCTACGCGATCGGCCTCGACCTGACGCGACGCGATCTGCAGGCGGCGGCCAAGGCGAAGGGCAACCCCTGGGACACGGCCAAGGGCTTCGACGCGTCGGCGCCGGTCGGCGCGATCGTGCCGGCGGCGACGCTCGGCCATCCCGCCGCGGGCGAGCTGGCGCTCAAGGTCAACGGCATCGAGCGCCAGCGCGCGGACATCGCCACGATGATCTTCGGCGTGCCGGAGATCATCGCCGCGCTGTCGCGCCTTTTCGAGTTGCGGCCCGGCGACCTTTTGTTCACCGGCACGCCGGCGGGCGTGGGGCCGCTGGTGGTCGGCGACGTGTTCGAGGCCACCTTCCCCGGGCTGCCGGTGCTGCGCGGAACGATCCGCTGACGCCGCCCTGCCGCTGTGGCGCGGCAGGGCGGTCGCGCGCATCAGTTGCCGCCCGGCTCGAAGCTGCTGCGGAACACGCGGTCGCCGCTGAGCGCCGGCGCGCCGACGAACAGGATCGAATTGTTCGCCGCATTGCCGGGGTCGTTGGGGCGGTAACTGCCGAACTGGCCCGCGTCCAGCGTCAGGCGCCACTTCCTGGGGCCTGCGCGCACCGCGCGATTGCCGAGGTCGTACCAGCCGACCGTCGCCCCGTCACCCGGCACCTGCGGTCCGTAGAAGCGAAAGCTCCACTGCTCGTCGTCGAAGGTCGGGCAGACCGTGGGCGAACTGCCGGCCAAGTGGAAGGTGATCTCGACGACCGCCCGCTGGCACTGCGGCACTTCGAAGCGAATGGCATCGAAGGGATAACGGAAGTTGCGACCGTTGCCCCCGGGCACCGGATCGAGTGGGAACTCGTCGATGAAGCGCGCCTGCACGTCGCGCGCCTGCGGGCACTCCGTGTCGTTGATGATCTCGGTGGTGAAACTGCCCTGGCAGCCGACGAAGCCGTCGGGTCTTCGCGCGGGGCGGTTGTCGAGAACGATCGTGGAGCCGACATCACCCTGCAACGCATCGGGCTGGCTGTCGCCGTTGCCATCGCCGCCATTCGGGGCGTTGTTCTCCACGAAGTCGGGCGCGCCGTCGAGGTCGACGTCGGGCTGCTGGGTGAGTTCCCACACGCCGGCGTTGGTGCCGGCGACCACGCGGCGCCGATCGCGCGGGTCGATGGCGATCGCGAGCGCGGAATCCGCCGGCAACCCGATGCTGATCGACACCCAGGTGGTGCCGTTGTCCGTGCTGCGATACACCGCACCCGGGTTGGCCACGTTGCCGCCGCCGGAGACGTAGATCGCCTCCGGGATCGTCGTGTCGGCCGGCGTGTTGACCACGATCGCGCGGATGTCGAGACCCGCAGGGATGCCGGCCCGCGCCTCGGCCCACGTCGCGCCGCCGTCCGTCGAGCGGTACAGCGAGGTGGCGTTGCCGGTGGTGCCGGTCACGGTCGAGGTCGCGGCCCACAATACCTGCGGATTGCGCGCGCTGATGCCGATCGCCAGCACGTCGTGGCGCGTGGTGGTGGACCCGTCGCGGAACGGCAGGCCGGCGCTGGAGAAGGTCCACGTCGCGCCGCCGTCGGTGCTCTTGAACACGCCGTTCTGGAGCGTCGGCGGCGGCCGTGGCACGGCGCTGTCGAAGTAGCGCAGGGCGGTGCCGACGTACAGCACGTCGGAGTTCGTGGGGTCCATCACCAGCGGGATTGGGGTCACCCACTGGCGCCCGGTGCCGGAAGCGACGAAGTTCGGGATCCCGCTGTCGCGCGCGGCCCAGGTCGCGCCACCGTCGGTGCTGCGCACGATGCGGTGCGAGAAAAGGCCGGTCACGGGCGGTGACTGCAGGCCATCGGCAGCGGCATAGACCATACGCAGGGGCCCGCTCGCTGCCGTGCAAGGCGTACCGGTCGGTCCCGGTGGCGGGCCCACGGTACACGAGCGCGGGTCGAGGATCAGCGTGCGCACGAGACCGATGTCGGCGAAGGTGCGGGTTCCCGACGTCACCGTCGGCAGCGTGGCGTCGATCGTGGTCCACGTATTGCCGCCGTTCACGCTCTTGTACAGACCGCCGTTGCGGGATGCAGTGTTGTTGCCAGGCGCAGGGCCCGAAACGAAGCCCGACCCCCCGGTCTGCGTGCCGCGGCCGGCGGCATACACGACGGTGCTCAGGATGCTGCCGGTGGTCGTGGGATCGATCACCACGCTGCGCACCTGCACGGCGCGCAGGCCGCTGTTGGCCACCGGCCAGTTGTTGCCGTTGTCGATGCTGCGCCACAGCGCCTGTGAGGGCGTGAATGGATCGCCCCAGCCGGCGTAGATGCGGGTGTCGGGCGGCCGCGGCCCGGGCGGTGCGGCGGGGTTCGGATGCACCGCGACCGCGCGGATGTTCATCGCGCTCAGGCCGGTGTTGAACGCGTCGTTCCAGGTGACGCCGCCATCGCCGCTGCGGAACAGGCCGGCGTGTTCGGTCACCGCCCACAGCCCGCTGCCCGCGGTGGGAAAGTCCGGCGTGAGCACCAGTTGCGCGACGCTGCCCTGGATCGGCCGCGGCGGCGTGTTGAAGTCGGTGAACGAGGGATTGGGGCTCAGCAGCGTGCTGAGCGCGGAGGACACAGGCGCTGCGGTATCGGCTGCAGTGACCACCAACGCGCCCTGCGGCACGCCGACGTACACCGTGTCGGCGAGCGTGGGGTGCGCGGCCACGGCGACCGGATTGACCCCGGCCAGGCGGAGGTTCCAGGTGGCGCCGTTGTCCGCGCTGTGCAGCAGGCCACTGGCGCTCGCCGCATACACGGTGGAGCCGGGACCGAAACTGATCGCGGTAACCGCCTGCGCGATGCTGAACGCGCCCGGATTGGGCGCCGGCTCCTCGCGCACCACGGTCCAGGTCGCGCCGGCATCGGTGCTGCGCCAGATTTGCGGGACCGCGGCGCCGGCCACGGTGCCCGGGGTGAAGTCGCCGCCCGCGATCACGAGGTCTGGATTGGTCGGGCTGACTGCGATGGAACTGATCCCCCGGCTTGCCGGCAGCCCCGCCAGACGCACGAAGGTCGCGCCATCGTCGGTGGTCTTGTAGACACCGCTCGTCGCAAAGTTCGAGCGCACGGCGAAGTAGAACTCGCCGTTGCGCGCGGCGCCCGGCACGTCGGCGTAGCGCGTCGGGAACACCCCGGCCGCCCTCGTGTCGAACCCGGCGGGCGACCAGTTCTGGCCGCCGTCGACCGAGCGCATCAGGCGCCCGGAGAAGTCGACGACGTACAGGCGCAGCGGCCGATCGCGATCCATGTGCAGCGCCGTGCCTTCGCCGAGGCCGATCAGTCCGCTGCCCGTCCGCGTCCAGGTGGTGCCGCCGTCCAGCGAGCGGAAGAAGCCCCCGGCCGACGAGACGTAGAGGCGACCGGGCGTCGACGGATCGATCTGCAGACCGAATACCCGTCCGCCCCACGGCCCGGTGCTGGTCCAGAATCCGTTGCCGGCGGGAACGGTCGCGGCGAACTGCAATGCCAGGACCGCCAGACCGAAGCAAACCCACGACGACTTGCGCATGGAACCCCCGTTGAAGACCGACCCAGTATAGGCACTGGCGCTCTTGCTCCCTACGCGGAAACGCAACAAAAGGACGCAGCCCGCAGCGCCGCCGGTTCAGCGGGCGTTGCGGGCATCGTGGCCCCGTCCCGGCTCAGTCCTCGAAGCCGTCGCGGAACACCCGATCGCCATCCAGCGCCGGGCCGCCGATGAACAAAATGCCCTCGCCCGCCGGCCGGTAGCTGCCGAACTGGTTGGCATCGAGGCGCAGGCGCCAGGTACGCGCCCCGGTGCGGGTCGCGCGCGCGGCGAACGCATGCCAGCCCAGGGTGGCGTCCACGCCGGGCTGCTGCGGGCCGAAGTAGCGGAACGACCACTGGCTGTCGCTGAAGTCCGGGCAGGCCGCGGGGTCGTCGCCGGCGGCATGGAAGGTGACCGCGACCTCCGCGCTGCTGCAGCCGGGCAGCTCGATCCGCAGCAGCCCCAGCGGGTAGGCGTAGGCCCGCCCCGACGCGCCGGCGATGGGATCGCGTCCGAAGCGCGCGGCGTCGATGCCGCTGACGTCGTAGGCGCGCGGGCAGGTGCCGGCCACCACGTCGGTGGTGAAGCCGCCGTTGCAGGGGCCGCTGCCGCGCCGTGG
>DHLY01000018.1:0-3503 GCA_002405525.1 Proteobacteria bacterium UBA4656 | reverse complement strand
GCCGTCGCCGTTGCCGTCGCCGCCGTTGGGCGCCGCGTTCTCCTGCGCATCCGGCGCGCCGTCGCCGTCGGCATCGGGCAATTGGGTGAGGCTCCAGATGCTGCTGCTGGTGCCGGCGTGCAGCACGCTGCGGTCGACTGGATCGAGCGCCAGGGTGAGCACCGCGGCGGACGGCAGGCCGATGCTGATCGAGCGCCAGGTCGCACCGCCATCGTCGGAGCGGAACACGCCGCCCGGGTTGCCGGGACTGCCGATGCCGCCGGCGTACAGCACGTCCGGCGCCGCCGGGTCGACGATCAGCGCGCGCAGGTCGGCATTGGCCGGGATGCCGGTGTCGGCGCGGGTCCAGGTGGCGGCGCCGTCGGTCGACTTGTAGATGCGCGACGCCGCCGGCGAGGCCGAGTCGCCGAGCGGCGTGGCCACCGCCCACAGCGTGCCGCTGGTGGTCGGATGGTGGGCCAGCGCGACCACGTCCCAGGCGGTGGTGGCCGAGCCGAGCAGGCGCGGCAGGCCGTTGGTGGCGTTGCTCCAGGTGGCGCCGCCGTCGGTGGACTTGAACACGCCATTGGGCTGGGTCGGCGTGGTCGCGCCGCCGAGCAGGGTGATGTAGGTCGCCGCGTAGACCGTCTGCGGCGTGACCGGATCGATCGCCAGCGCGAGCACCAGCAGGGTCTCGTTGGCCGTCGGCTGCGGCAGGCCGTCGATGTCGGTCCAGGTCGGGCCACCGGGCGCGTCGAGGTTGGTGGTCTTGAGCACGCGCCAGCCGCGTCCCGCGGGCGCGGGCGCCACCCGGCTGCGGCCGGAACCGCCGGCGTAGGCGGTGCGCAGCGGTCCGCTGGTGCAGGGTCCCGAGGCCGGTGGCGTGGCGCAGGAGCGCGGATCGAGCACGATCGCGCGCACCACGCCGATGCGGCGGTTGGGCGGCGTACCGGTGGCCGGCAGGCCGTCGTCGATGGTGGCCCAGGTCGCACCGCCGTCGAGGCTGCGGAACAGGCCGCCGTTCAGTCCCGACACCGGATCGGCCTGCGCGAGGCCGGCCGCGTAGAGGCGGGTGCTGGCCACCGCGCCGGTGGTCGTGGGGTCGATGGCGATTGCGCGCAGCCCGGCTGCGCGCGGACCGGCTGACGGGTTCGTGCTCCAGGTGGCACCGTTGTCGTCGCTGCGGAACAGCGGGAAGTTGGCGCTGGTGTCGTGGAAGACGCCGGCCAGGATGCGCCGGCTGGCCGCAGACACGGCGGGGGCGGGATGCGGCGCGATCGCGCGCACCACCTGGGCGCGCAGGCCGACCTGGCTCGGCACCCAGGTGGCGCCGGCGTCGCTGGATCGATAGAAGCCCGCCACGCTGGCCAGCCACAGGCCCGCCGTGCCGGGGAAGGACGGATGGATGGCGAGGTCCTCGCCGGATACCGGGCGGCCATAGCTGGGGATCGGCTGCAGGCCGGCATCGAGCGGCGTGACCGTCGCGCTGTTGCCGGCGATGTCGAGGCGCATGGCGCCCACCCCGCTGGCGAACACCACGTTCGGGTTCGCCGGCGACACCACGATGGCATCGACGAACGGCACGTTGGCGACCAGCGACCAGGTCGCCCCGGCATCCGTGCTCTTGAGGAATCCATCGCCGCAGGCGGCATAGGCGATGCCCGCGCCCGCCCAGGCGACGCGCGTGCAGAAGTTCGTCGTCGTCGAACCGGTCGCCACGGTCCAGGTGGCACCGCGGTCGGTGCTGCGCCAGACGGCGCCCGCCGAGGCCGGGAAACTGATGATCGCGGCCAGCAGGCGGTTGGGATCGGCGCTGTCCTGCGCCAGCCACAGCGCGCCGGCGGAACCGGTCGGCAGGGTGGTCGGCGCGACGAAGCTCGCACCGCCGTCGGTGCTGCGCAGCACGCTGCCGCCGCAGGTTGCGATGAACACCTCCTGCGGGCCCGCGCCGTCGGTGATGTGTTGCACGCAGTCGGTCGCGGGCAGGGTGTAGCCGGTCGCCGACCACGACGCGCCGCGGTCGGTGGAGACGGCGAAACCGCCGGTGGCCGAAACCGCCCACAGCCTTTGTGGCTGCTGGCGATCGATGGCGAACGGGATCCGCCCCAGCGAGTTGCGCGACAGGCCGTTCTCGATGCGCGTGTAGTTCAGGCCGCCGTCCTGCGAGCGATACAGGCCGCCGAAGGTGGCCACATAGACCCAGGCCGGGTCGGACGGGTCGACCTGCACGCGCGCGGCCCAGCCGCCATCGGGGCCGGTGCTGGTCCAGAAACCGGGGCCGGCCGCCGCGGGAACGGCCACCAGGGCGAGCAAGATGGGCAACGCAGGGGCAAGGCGCATGGATCGGGGTTCCGCAGCCGGGGCGTCCGCCGGAACGGGGACGTCCTTTGTGGGTTGCTTACGCCGTTCGGGCGCGATTCCTTCAATCCCGCCCGACCGCGCGACGCACACCGTGCCCGGCGTCTCGCCGGGGCGGTGCCCTGCGCCCTATGCTGCAGTGGCCCGGAGGGGTCCGGGGCAAACCTGAGGAGAGCAGACGATGGGCCTGTTGGCGGAGTTCAAGCAGTTCGCGATGCGCGGCAACGTGGTGGACCTGGCGGTCGGCGTGGTGATCGGCGCAGCCTTCGGCAAGATCGTGTCGTCGCTGGTCGAGCAGGTCATCATGCCGCCGATCGGCCTGCTGGTCGGCGGGGTCGATTTCTCGGCCTGGAAGATCACCCTGCAGGCCGCCTCCGTCGATGCCGCCGGCAAGGCGATCCCGGCGGTGGAGATGGGCATCGGCGCGTTCCTCAACACGATCATCCAGTTCGCGATCGTCGCCTTCGCCATCTTCATGGTGGTCAAGGCCATGAACCGCATGGTGAAGAAGGAAGAACCGGCACCGGCGCCGGCCGCGCCGCCGGCCGACATCGTGCTGCTGACCGAGATCCGCGATCTCCTGAAGCAGCGTTGACCCGCGGCCCGGCGGCGCGCCCGCCGGGTTCTGGCACACTGGCGGTTTCCGTTCCGGGGAACCGCCATGCGCCGCCTGCTCCTGCCGCTGCTGCTCGCCTGTTCCAGCCCGCTCGCGCACGCCGCGGAGCCGCCGCCGCAGGATCCGCCGGCCGCCGCATCGGTTGCGCCCGCGATCACCCGGGTGGACGAGGCCTCGATCGAACGCGCGGTGGCGATGCGCGACGCGGCGATGGAGCGCAACGAGGCCTGGATGCTGCTGGAGTCGCTGACCACCGAGGTCGGCCCGCGCATGGCCGGCACGCCGGGCGACGCGGCCGGCGTGGCCTGGGCGCAGCGTGCGTTCAAGGGCCTCGGCTACGACAAGGTGTGGACCGAACCGGTGACCTTTCCGGTGTGGGAGCGGCGCCGCGAAACGGGCGCCATCGTCGCGCCCTTCCCGCAGCGCCTGGTGCTGGCAGCGCTCGGCGGCAGAATCGGCACGCGCGGCGCGCTCGAGGCCGAGGTGATCGAGTTCCCGACCCTGCAGGCGCTCAAGGAAGCGCGCGCCGAGGGCGTGCGCGGCAAGGTCG
>DHLY01000135.1:6295-15063 GCA_002405525.1 Proteobacteria bacterium UBA4656 | reverse complement strand
TCTTCATTTTCAGTCCCTTATCGATGTAGTCGATGTAGCGCATGCCGCCGATCTCGCCGATGCGTCTGCCGACTAGGTGACCTAAGATCACGAAGTACAGCAGCATGGTGATCGCCGGCGGCACCAGGGTCTGGCCCCAGATGCGCAGGATGCGGCGGATCTCGCGCGAGAGGATGGTGTGCAGCGCGTTGAGGCGGGCGGCGGCGTGCATGCTCAGGCCGCCTTGTTGCCTTCGACGAGGCGCACGAACAGTTCCTCCAGCCGGTTGGCCTTGTTGCGCATCGAGTGGATGGTGATGCCGGCGGCGCTGAGCGCCGCGAACACCGAATTGAGGTCGTGGGCGCGGCTCATGGTGGCCTCGAAGGTGTTGGCGTCGACGCGCACGAGTTCCACCCCCGGCACGGCGGGCAGGGCGGCAGGCAGCGTGGCGGCGGCGTCGAAGACGAAGGTCTCGACGTCGAGCTTGGCGATCAGGCTCTTGACCGTGGTGTGCTCCACGATCCGCCCGCGGTCGATGATCGCCACGTTGCGGCACAGCTGCTCGGCTTCCTCCAGGTAGTGCGTGGTGAGGATGACCGTGGTGCCCGCGGCATTGATCGAACTCACGAACTTCCACATCGAGCGCCGGATCTCGATGTCGACGCCGGCGGTGGGTTCGTCGAGGATCAGCAGCCGCGGCTCGTGGACCATCGCGCGGGCGATCATCAGGCGCCGCTTCATGCCGCCCGACAGCGTGCGCGAGGGCATCGCGTGCTTGTCCCACAGCTGCAGTTCCTTGAGGTACTTCTCCGCGCGCTCCTTCGCCACCCGGCGCGGGATGCCGTAGAAGCCCGCCTGGTTGACCAGGATCTCGAACGGCGTCTCGAACTGGTTGAAGTTGAACTCCTGCGGCACCACGCCGAGCAGGGCCATCGCGGCCTCGCGGTCGCGCTGCACGCAGTGGCCGAACACCTCGACGCGGCCGTCGCTGGGGTTGACCAGGGTGGTGGTGATGCCGATCAGGGTCGACTTGCCGGCGCCGTTGGGGCCCAGCAGGGCGAAGAAGTCGCGTTCGGCGACTTCGAGCGAGACGTTCTTGAGCGCCTCGACGCCGTTGCCATAGGTCTTGCGCAGGTCGCGGACGGCGAGGGCGGGAACGCTCATGCGGGGGCGGGGCCTCGGGATGCGCGGCGCCGGCCGCCGACGGGCGGCGACGCGGCGAGGACGGGGGGCGCGTAGTATACGGCCCCCGCCCGGCCCCCCCCCCGCCCATGTCCGAGCACTTCACCCTGCGCCAGGTGCGCAGCCACATGCTGGCCCCCGCCGTGCGCCACATGGCCTTCGAGCGGACCGACGGGGCGCCGCTGCGCTTCATCCCCGGCCAGTTCATCCAGATCCATTTCGATGACGGCGGGCGCGCGCTCAAGCGCAGCTATTCGGTGGGCACCTTCCACGGCGATCCCGGCAATCCGGAGGGCCTGGTCGAGATCGCGGTGTCCTACGTCGAGGGCGGGGCGGCGACGCGGCTGCTGTCCGGGCTGGACGTCGGCGGCGAGATCGCCGCCAGCGGCCCCTACGGCCGCTTCTGCCTGCACGACGCCGACACCAACGGCCGCTATCTTCTGATCGCCACCGGCACCGGGGTGACGCCCTACCGCGCGATGCGGCCGCTGCTGGAACAGCAGATCGCCGAGCGCGACCTCGAGGTCGTGCTGCTGTTCGGCGCGCGCAATCCGGGCGAGGTGCTCTACGGCGACGAGTTCCGCGCGCTGGCGGACCGCCTGCCGGGCTTCCGCTTCATGCCCTGCCTGTCGCGCGAGGGCAGCGCGCTCCCGCACGCGGACGAACGCCGCGGCTACGTACAGGCCGCGCTCGCCGAACTCTCGCCGGACCCCGCGCGCGACATCGCCTACCTGTGCGGCAACCCCAACATGGTCGATGCCTGCTTCGAGGCGCTGAAGGGCCACGGCCTGCCGATCCCGCACATCCGCCGCGAGAAATACGTCTCCCCGCCGGACCCCAGGCGCGCCGCGGCGGGCTGAGCCCCTGCCGCAAGTCCGGCCGGAGCGGCGCGTGCGCTGCGAGCCTTCCGAGCTTGCGGCAGCATGATCGCGCTGCACGCAGCCTGCATGCAGCGTCTGTCCGGGCGAAGCGGCTTTCTGTGGGAGCGAGCACCGTTCGCGACTGCGACAACCGGGGGTACGGCGAGGGTGGAGGTGGCGGTCGCGAGCGGCGCTCGCTCCCACAGTCGGTCGCCCGCGCGTTGGCGCCGGGTGCACCGCGCGCCGCGGAACGACGTCGATATCACGTGACGTCCGGCGCTGGTGTGTCGCGCTTGCAATATTCACGATACGTCCGTAGCGTGAACAATCACCGATGTCCACCAAACGCACCCGATCCGCCGCCGCGCCTCAGATTCCCGCCGAATGCGAGATCTCGCCGGCCGAGCTGCGCCTGCTGGCCGACCCGCTACGCGAGCACCTGGTCAACGTGCTGGTGCCGCGCGCACGCACTGTGGCGGAGGTGGCCGCCAGCCTGCGCTGCGCGCCGACCCGTCTGTATCGCCACGTGCAGTTGCTGCTCGACGCCGGCCTGCTGGTGGTCGAGCGCGAGGTGAAGGTGCGCGGGGTGGTCGAGCGGCACTACCGGGCCGCGGCGCGCACACTGCCCCTGCACCGCCCGCAGTTCGCCGCGGCGGCCGGGGATGCGGGCATCGAGGCGATCCTGGCCTACGCGCTCGACCAGTCGCGGCGCGACATCCAGGGTGCAGTCGCAGCGGGCCGCATCGATCCGGTGAACACCTATCCCGACCCGCGGGCCGTTCTGGCCTGGCGCTGCGTGGCGCGCGTCACCGCTGCCGAATACGCGCGCCTCCGGCGACGGGCGCGTGCACTGTACGACGAGGTCGAGCGGCTCGGCAGTCGCGCGGAGCCGAAAGGCGAACTGTTCGCGCTGTCGATCGCGCTGTTTCCCTGCAATCCGGTCGGACGCCGCGCGCGCCGCACGGCCCGCACGTCCGCAGCGGCGCGCCGAACCCCTCCCCGAACGAAGGAGCATCGATGAACCCGACGCCGTTCCCTGATCCTCCGCCATCGCCGGCGACTGCCGCATCCAGGCGTCGCTGGATCGCAGTTTTTCTCGCGGGGACCGCACTGGGCGGCGCCGTCGGGATCGGCATCGCCGAGCTGTTCGCCGTCGATGTCGCGGCGCGGTTCGCAGGCCGGCTGGCGGCCGACCTGTGGACCGTGCTGATGCTGCCGCTGGTGTGGTGGGCCTGCGTGGTGGTCCATGAGTCGGGCCACCTGCTCGGCGGGCGGCTCGGCGGGATGCGACCGCTGATGCTTTTCGCAGGCCCACTGCACCTCGAGTTCAGCACCGACCGCGTGCGCCTGCTGCGCAACCGGGTGACCGCGACCTGGGGCGGCCTTGCCGCATGCGCGCCGCATGACGAGCGGTCCAGCGGCCGCGCCAGCTTCGCGCTGTTGGTGGCGGGCGGCCCGATGGCGAGCTTCCTGCTTGCCGTGGCGACAGTCCCTGCGGCCTTCGCTGTCGGCGGCTGGTGGGGCGGCCTGCTGCTGGTCACCGCTACGATGTCGGCGGGGATCGGCGTGGCGACCCTGATCCCGGTGCGCGCCGGTGGCTATATGAGCGACGGGGGCCAGCTGCTCGGCCTCGCCCGCCGCGACCAGGAAACGCGCCAGCGCCTCGCGCTCGGCGCGCTGATGGGCCAGAGCCATGCCGGCGTGCGTCCTCGCGACTGGGACCCTGCGCTGTTGCGCACGATCGGCGAGGAATCCGGCGACGCCACG
Source organism: Proteobacteria bacterium UBA4656 (assembly GCA_002405525.1). Classification (GTDB taxonomy): domain Bacteria; phylum Pseudomonadota; class Gammaproteobacteria; order Xanthomonadales; family Ahniellaceae; genus UBA4656. Next base: position 11,275 of record DHLY01000135.1, on the reverse strand, counting down.
CTGCGCGCCGTCACCGCAATGCTGGCCGCCGGCCGCGCCGAGGACCAGGGCGACCTGGACGCCGCCGACGCGCGCTGGCGCGAGGTCGCCGCGATCCTCGGCGGCGACGACGGCGCCTCGATCGCCGAAGCCGCGCGCGGCGCGTTCGCGCTCGGGCTCGCGGGCTGGATCGGCCAGCATCGGCGCGAAGGCGCCAGCGCGCGCCGCTGGCTGGAGGCCTCGCGCGGCGGATTCTCCGAGCCGGCCGTTCGCGCCTACGCCGAGTCGGCGGTCGCGCTGGCGGAGGGCGATCTCGACGCCGCCCGGCAGCACCTGGACGCCGCGCGCGCCGCGCTGCCGCGCCTGAGCGACCGCGGCGGCGCCCTGGCGCTGGCCGGATCGCTCGACGACATCGCGCGCGAACTCGGCGCGGCGATCAGCAGGGATGTTCCGTTGGTGGCGCAGTCATGACTTTAGGCCCGCGCATGCACGCGAGCGCATGGCATCCTTCGATGGCCGGCCCCGGACGGGTCGGTATCCATCCGACCGTGGGGAAGACACGATCATGAGAACGTTTCTTGGCGCGGCCACGCTGCTGCTGGCCGCCGGCGTCGTCGCGCCTGCCGGTGCGCGCACGCTCGGCAGCCTCGTATTCGAGCCCTGCGGGCTCAAGGCGCCCGGCCTGCCGCTGAACATCGACGCGCAGTGCACCACCCTGAAGGTCCCGGAAGACCCCTCGCAGCCCGCGGGCCGGCAGATCGACCTGGCCATCGCCTGGGTACCGAGCCGCGCCGACGAGGCGCTGCCCGACCCGGTGTTCATGCTGGCCGGCGGTCCCGGTCAGGCTGCCCGCGAGGCCTACCCGGCTGCCGCCACCGCGTTCCGCGACCTGCGCGCACGCCGCCATGTGATCCTGGTCGACCAGCGCGGCACCGGCGGCAGCCATCGCCTTGCGTGCACGCCGACGGAGGCTGAACTGCAGGCCGGTGCGATGCAGTCGCCGGATGCGATGCGCACCTTCGCCGCGCGCTGCCGCGACGAACTCTCGGCGAAGGCGGACCTGCGTTTCTACACCACCTCCGATGCGGTGGCCGACCTCGACCGCGTGCGCGCGGCGATCGGTGCCGAACAGGTCAACCTGGTCGGCATCTCGTATGGCACGCGGGTCGGCCTGGAGTACCTGCGCCGCTTCCCCGCCCGCACGCGCACGCTGGTGGTCGACGGCGTGGTGCCACCGGAGTTGTACCTCGGCAACGACCACGCGAAGAATCTGGAGGCCACGCTGGCCCAGCATTTCGCCCGCTGCGCCGACGACGCCGCCTGCCGTGAGCGCTTCGGTGCGCCCGGTCGCACGCTGCAGGACCTGTTCGCGAAACTGCGCGAGACGCCGGTCGAAGTCAGCGCGCGGGATCCGGTCACCGGCGTCGTGTCGACGCGTACGTTCGGGCCCACCGACCTTGCCACGGTGGTTCGCCTGTTCTCCTACGCGCCGAACACCGCGGGGATGCTGCCGCTCGGCCTCGCGGAGGCCGCCGCCGGCCGTTTCGACATCCTGCTCGCGCAGTCGCGGATCGTCGGCGAACTGATGGGCGAGACGATATCGCTCGGCATGCACTTTTCGGTCAGCTGCAGCGAAGACGTCGACGGTCTGGTCGCCGATCCGGCCGACGAAGGCACCACGATGGGCAACGCCCTGGTCGAAGGCATCAGGGCCGCCTGCGCCGAATGGCCGCGCGGCGCCGCGCCGGCGGATTTCCACCGGCCGGTGAACAGCGACGTGCCGGTCCTGCTGCTGTCGGGCGAGCTCGATCCCGTGACGCCGCCGCGCTATGGCGAGCAGGTGCTCGCCGGCCTGACCAACGGCCGCCATCTGGTGGCGCGCGGGACCGGCCACAACGCGATGCCGGCCGGCTGCATGCCGAAGCTGGTCAGCCTGTTCGTGCAGGACGCCAACGCGAAGGACCTCGATGTGTCCTGCCTCGATCGCCTCGACGATACCCCGCCGTTCGGCGGCTTCTACGGCTGGGAGCCTTGACATGATCGAAGTCCAGGATCTGCGCAAGACGTTCAAGACCAAGGCCGGCGTGGTCAAGGCGGTCGACGGCGTGTCGTTCACCGCGCGCGACGGCCAGATCACCGGCCTGCTGGGGCCCAACGGCGCGGGCAAGACCACCACCATGCGCATGCTCTACACGCTGATGGCGCCCGAGACCGGCCGCGTGCTGGTCGACGGCCATGACGCCACGCGCGACCCCACCGCGGTGCGCCGCGTGCTCGGCGTGCTGCCGGATGCGCGCGGCATCTACAAGCGCTTCAGCGCGCGCGAGAACGTGGCCTATTTCGGTCGCCTGCACGGAATCGACGAACCCACGATCGCGGCCCGCACCGACGCGCTGGTTGCCGCGCTCGACATGGGTGACTTCGCCGACCGCCGCTCCGAGGGCTACTCGCAGGGCCAGCGGACCAAGACCGCGATCGCGCGCGCCATGGTCCACGATCCGCGGAACGTGGTGCTCGACGAGCCCACCAACGGCCTCGACGTGATGACCACCCGCGCGATGCGCGGCTACCTGCAACGCCTGCGCGCGGAGGGCCGCTGCGTGCTGTTCTCCAGCCACATCATGCAGGAGGTGGCCGCGCTCTGCGACCACATCGTGGTGATCGCCAAGGGCCACGTGGTGGCGCAGGGCAGCGCGGACGAACTGCGCGAGCGGACCGGGTTGCCGAACCTCGAGGACGCTTTCGTGAAGATCATCGGCAGCGACGAGGGTCTGCTCGCATGAACACCGTGTTCACCGTGTTCCGCAAGGAACTGACCGACGCCTTCCGCGACCGCCGCATGGTGATGGTCAACTTCCTGCTGGTGCCGCTGCTGATTCCGATCGTGTTCGGTTCCCTGAGCTCGGTCGGTGCCAAGCAGCAGCGCGAGCGACTGGAGCAGGCGCTGGAGCTGCCGGTGGTCGGCGCCGAGCGGGCCCCGAACCTCGTCGCCTGGCTGCGGGCACACAACGTCGACGTCAAGGCGATCGACGACGGCCTCGACGAGGCGATCCGCGCGCAAACCTATGACGTCGGCCTCAGCGTGCCCGAGTCGTTCCCCGCCGACTGGCGAGGCAGCCGCCCGGCCGAACTGCAGCTGACCTTCGACAGCTCGCGCCCGACCCAGACCGGGACGTCGATCCAGCGCATCCAGGGTCTGCTGGCGACCTACGGCGCCGAGGTCGGCTCGCTGCGGCTGGTCGCGCGCGGCATCCATCCCGGCGTCGGTTCACCGGTGCTGGTGACCAACCGCGATCTTGCGCTGCCCAAGGCGAATCCGGTGGTCGCGTTTTTCGTCGCCTACCTGCTGCTGATGCTGTCCTTCATCGGCGGCATGCACCTGGCGATGGATTCGACCGCCGGTGAACGCGAGCGGCAGTCGCTGGAGCCGCTGCTGGCGACGCCGGTCAGCCGGGAGGGCATCGTGAGCGGCAAGATCCTCGCCACGGCGGCGTTCGCCATCGCGGGCATCGTCGCCACCGGGCTGTTCTACAAGTACGGCTTCGCCTTCTTCGCCGAGGAAGGCTCACGCTCGATCGTCGACACCTCGGCCGCGCTGCTCGGCCAGTTGTTCCTGGTGATCCTGCCGGTGGTGCTGCTGGGCGCGGTGTTGACCACCGTGCTTGCGGCGCAGGCCAAGAGCTACCGCGAGGCGGGCAGTTTCGTGTCCCTGCTGATGTTCATCCCCATGGTGCCGGTGTTCGCCGGCCAGTTCCTGGTGGTCAAGGAAAAACTGTGGATGTTCGCGGTGCCGCTGTTCGCCCAGAACCAGATGATTACGCGGCTGGTGCGCGGCGAGTCGCTCACCGCGCAGGAGTGGGCGCTCGGCATGGGCACCGGCCTGGCAGTGGTGGTCCTGGCCTGGCTGGTCGCGGCGCGGCTGTACAAGCGCGAGCAGCTCGCGATCTCGGGCTGATCGTCGGCGGCGCCGGCTGGCACTGCGGGACGACCGCAGCGTCGGCGCCGATCGGGTGCGGCCGCTTCCTGCGGCCGCAAAGCCGAACCTTGCAGCGCACATGGAGAGGTGCCGCCCGTGCCGGTTGCGCGGCCGACCCGACCGAATGCCGACCGGGTTCCTGTGTGGCGCTCAGCGCGGCGCCAAGATCACCGTGAGCGCGGCTTCGATTTCCGCGATGCTGCTCCGTAAACCGTCTGCCGGCTCCCCGGATTTGTCCGCCTCGGCCCACTCGGCCGCGTCACGGATTTCGAACGCGGATCGTTTCTCGCCAGTCAATGCCAGCCGCGTGGCCAATTCGCTTCGGTCGAACAGCCGATTTCCCGCGAAGGGAACGCCGTTGCCGCTGATGGTCGATCCTTTTGGGTACAGCCACGATCGGCCCACCATTGTCCGCTTGTTCATGTCGAACTCGTAGGCGCGCCAAAACGACGAACTGCTGTCGAGCACGAACAACCAGCGCGACAGCGTCGGTTCGAAGCGACCCAGCACCAGCGAGGCGGGATCGCGGTCGCGGTTGCCGAGCACATAGGGCGGGCCGGATTGCGCCGGGGACGTCCGGTCGAAAACCAGCCAATCACCGGTGACCAGACTGCCGGTCTGCTGGGACATCACCCAGCCGCCGAAGACCGCACCATCGGGCAACGCGTAGTTGTAGTAGAGGCGCTGGATCGGCACCGATACGCCGGGTGCGCTCAAGGTGGCGGTGACGCCGCTCGTGAACCGGATCGTTACCGGCCCCGCGCCCCCGGTGGCGACAGCAGGCCGGAATGGGCAACCGAAGCATTGGCCACCCCGGTAACTGTCCAGCGTGGCGGTAAAAGTACGCGTCACGGGGTCGTAGACCCCGGCGCTCAGATACCACTGCGGGTTCCCGGCGACATCGAAGGCGTAGGTACTCAGGATCATGACCCCGTTCTGGGTCTCGATCTGGTATCCGCGGCCGGGTTCCGCCGGATTCCACCAGACGCCGTCCTCCGGGGTCAGCACCTGGGCCTGCGCAGCCA
>DHLY01000135.1:2833-6108 GCA_002405525.1 Proteobacteria bacterium UBA4656 | reverse complement strand
CTTTTGGTGGGACTTGCTTTTGGTGGGACTTGCCGGCTCAGGCCAAAGACAGGCGGGAGACTGCTTCCGATTCGCGAATCGCGGCGCCGGAAGCGGGCATCCCTGCCCTCGGGCCCTGCCTTGGGACGTTGCGCCGGCGCGGGTTGGCGCGAGGGCGTTGGGCGCAGTGTCCGCATGGCGGCGACAGATCGTGTCGGATCGCTTGCAACCGTTCGCGCGTGGCGCAGAATCGAGCGCCGGGAGAACCGACGGAGGTCGCGGTGGCCGATCCCTTGCTACGCACGCTGGCCTTGCTGCGCCTGGTTCCGCGACACCCGCGGAGCACCACCACAGCCGCGATTCGCGCCGCGCTTGCCGGACGGGGCTTCGAGATCCACGAGCGCTCCGTGCAGCGCGACCTCGTGCGGCTGTCGGAGCTGCTTCCGCTGACTTGCGACGAATCCCGCCCGCGCCGCTGGTCGTGGACGCGCGAGGCCGAGTCGTTCGATATCCCGGCGATGGATCCGTCCACCGCGCTGGCCTGGGAGCTGCTCGATCGGCACGTCGCGCCGCTGCTGCCGCCGCTGCTGCGCGCGCGCTTCCGCCCGCTGGCCGCGCGCGCCGCGGAAACCCTGCGCAGCGCCGGCGACAGCAGCTATTCGCGATGGCGCGACAGGGTGGTGGTGGTCGACCGCGGACAGCCGCTGCTGGCGCCGAAGGTCCCCGAGGCGGTGTTCGACGCCGTGCAGACCGCGCTGTTCGAAGGTCGCGTGATCGAAGGCGCATACCGCGCGCGCAGCCGTCCGGTGCAGGCCGACACGCGACGGCGCCTGCACCCGCTGGGCCTGGTGCTGCGCGACCAGCTCACCTACCTGGTCGCGGTGGAGACGCAGGATGGCCCGGTCAAGCAGTTCGCCCTGCATCGCTTCGGTGCGGTGCGCGTCACTGACGAGGCCGCGCAGCGCCCCGCGCGCTTCAACCTGCGGCGCTGGATCGAGGAGCAGCGCGGCATGGACCTGCCGACCGGCGAAGTCGCGCGCCTCGTGCTCGAGGTCGATGCGCTGACCGGGCAGCACCTCGAGGAGAGCACCCTGTCCCGCGACCAGGTCGTGGATTGGCTCGATCCCGGGCGCGCTCGCGTCGAAGCCACGCTGCCGGTCACCGAACAACTGCTTTGGTGGCTGCTCGGCCACGGCCGGCGGATCGAGGTGCTGGCGCCCGCCGGGCTGCGCGCGCGCTGGCGGGATGCCGCAGGTCACGCGGGTCCAGCGGCCCCGCCGCGCACCCGGCGCACCCGCGGTTGATCCGCCCGCGCCAAACCGTGCGCGACCGCCACTCCCGGTCTTTTCTTCAACAGGCCGATGCCGCGGCCGCCCGCAGTTCGGGTTCCTGCATTGGCGGGGCCGCACTCCCTGCAGGAGCGCACCACTTGCGCGACCGCAGCATCGATTACCCGCGGCAGGAGCTCGATGCCGTGGCCGCCCGCTGGGCGGGTTCCTGTGCGGCTTCAGGGATCAGCGTGCGTCGATTCGCAGAGGCAACCCCAAGCCCCACCGCCGACGGCAGCCTCCCTGCCGCGCGCCGCAGGCGGGATCGAACGGGGCGAGTTACGCCGCGTTGGACTTCAGCGTCACCTGCGCCACCAGCAGCAGGCGCTCGGAGGTGGTCAGCAGGTCGTCGGTCGGGCCTTCGAGGACCGCGGTCTCGCGACGCGTCAGTTTCGGCGATACGTCGTAGTTCTCGGTATCCACGCCGAACGGGATGTCGCCGATGCGCCAGCTGCGGCCGGTCGCCTTGTCGAAGCGCACGATGCGTTCCTGCGCCATTTCCAGCACGTGCTCCTGCAGGCCCATCGTGGCCTCGGCGATCACCTTGCCGGGCAGGCGCGAATCGACCAGCGGATCGGTGATGGCCAGTCCCTCCACCGACGCCCGGCGCGCCCGCTCGTGCAGGTTGTAGTTCTCGCGCACCGGCACCTGGGCGGATGCCGTGAGCTCCACCCGCTCGAAGCCGGTGTCGTTCGCCTTGCGGGTCACGCCGCTCACCGTCCACGCGCTGTCGATGAAGCGCCCCAGCGCGGCGCGCACGCGGCCCACGAGCGCATCATGATCCTGGTCGCCGGAACTGACGAGGGTATGCACCTGCACCGTCACCCGCACGTGGGTGCGCGGCAGGGTCTGCGAGGCAGCGAGACGGAAACGCAGGGTGTCGACGACAGCGGCGGCTTCGACGGCGATCGGCTTCATGGCGGCTCCTTGCACGCCGGCGGGATTGCCGGCGGGGAGTGCAATCACCATGTCGGCGTTTCACCGGTCGAGATGCGCAGCGATTCGAGTCCTTGGCGCTGGGCGGCAACCTCGCGGTTCCGATGGGCGTGGCGCCCCTTATGCCGGTGCTTCGAGAATCCCTCGGCGCATTTCCGCAAGGAGCCGAATCGCTCGTTCGGGATCCCGGATGTCCATCTCTACCGGCAGGCGACCGGGTGAATCCTCGCTGGTCTGCCTGGCAAGCAGCGCAGCAAGGCGTTCACGACCGACGGCATCCATGAGCCTGCCGATATCGTGTCCAAGCATTCGCGCCCCCGCGGCGTCGTAGTCGAAACCCTCGTCCTGCGTCCAGGCCACGAACTCGGTCCAGAGTCGAGCGGCATTGCCGGCGTGCAGGTAGTTGCCCAGGATGAGTTGGAGATCGGCGGCGTCTTTCCGCGGCTGCCGCTGATGGCGGTCCTGCCAGCACACCAGCTTAAGCCGGGCAGCGGCACCACGCGGGTCGCCACGTCGCCAGGAAGGCGGACGTCGATGGCCGCCCGCAGCGCCTCCTGGTAGCCGAACACGTCCATCACGACGAGGCCGTCGGGTGGCCAAGCGAGCGTCCGCTGCGCGGTCTCGATGGCCCCGAAGGGCACCAGATCGACGAGCAGCGCGCCGCGCCGCAGCCGGTGTGCCACGGCGGTCGACGCAAAGCGCCCTGACGCGAGCATCGCGCGACGCAGCTGCTCGAAATCGTCCCAGGTCCCTACGGCCAGGCCGAGATCGAGGTCTTCGGTCTGGCGGCCGATCGGGATGCCGTGGGCGTAGGCGAGCAGCAGGTCGCGCGCGAACGCGCCGACGATCAAGGGCCTGACATCCAGCACCGCCGCCGCAACGTGGACGTCGGCGAGCACCTGCGCGTGCAGCGCGAGGTCACTCCGCTGGGAGCAGTCGAGCAAGGTGCGCCTCGTAGAGCATCTGCGCGGTTTCCAGGCAGCGGCCATCGCCGGTGGCCAGCAGGTCGGCGTAGACCAGCACGGGGTGGAC
>DHLY01000135.1:1787-2514 GCA_002405525.1 Proteobacteria bacterium UBA4656 | reverse complement strand
CGCCAGAGGTCGAAGCGTTCGGTTTCGTAAGTGGCCACCAAGGTCTTCGGACGAAGCCGGCGCGCATAGGCCTGGGCCCAGTCATCGAGCAGGCGCTTGCTGGCGCGAAAGTGCCGCCGCTGGCCCAGCGCCACCAGGTGGCCCGCCGCCTGGAAGTCTTTCAGGATGCCGGGCACGGCGCCGAGGGCGACATCCGCAGCGGCTGCAATCCGTCGCTGCGGTGCGTCGGCGAGGGCCGTGTCGCACAGCAGGGCGAACAGGACCTTGAGCCCATTGGTCGTGAGCGTGCCGCCCCCGTGGGTGGCGACGGCGCGCGCCTTGGGCCGCTGGCCGATCACGTAGACGTAGTGGCCCGGCCCGGCGAGGTAGGCGTTGCCCGCGAGGTCCACGAACGCCTGTTCCCGTTCGCGAAGAAGCCCGGCCACCGGCGGGGTGACGTAGTCGGTGAGCAGCAGGGTCGGCAGCCCGGCGTGGGCCGCACGATCACGCAACTGCGCCATCACGCCGCCGACCGTACCCGCCGTCACCCGGCGCTTGACCTCGACCAGATAGCCCTCGCCGTCCTTGCCGCGGCCAATCCGCCACCAGGCGTCGGCCCAGGTCTTCGGAATGCCCGCCGGTGCGCGAAAGGGCGCCACGCGCAGGCCTGCGCGCTCCAAGGCGGCCTTTGCGCCGGCCAGATGGCCGGCCTCATCGATGGCGTTCATTTCGCGTTTTTGTTCATGGG
>DHLY01000135.1:0-1392 GCA_002405525.1 Proteobacteria bacterium UBA4656 | reverse complement strand
ACCCACGGCAGCCAGTCGGCCAGCAGTTCTTCCTGCTCGTGCGCCGAGAGCTTGAACTTCGGATAGGCGAGCACGCGCACCAGCTCCTGCGCGGTCGCGGTGCTGGCCAGCGGCACGAAGCGCCGCGCCTGCCATCCGGCCCGCACGCGGCCCGCCGGCCCGCCGCCGAAGAGCAGCGCCGACAGCACGACGTTCGTGTCGAGCACCACCCGCGGCGGCGCTTTGCTCATGGGCGCGCGGCCGGCTTCCTGCGCGTGCGCTTTCGGGTCTTGGTGCCCTTGTCGTCGTAGCCGCCGGGGCTTTCCGCCCCCTGCAAGGGCTTCGCCGGGCCGCGCGCCCAGGCCACGGCCGCCGCCACGTCGGCATCGCCGAGCCCCAGCGCGGCGAGCTTTGCGCGAACGGCATCGCCGCGCTGGATGCGCACGGGCGTCAGCAGGATCTGGCCATCCCGCACGGCGACGTCGAAATACTCCGACGCGCCGACGGCCTCGACCGCCGCCTTCGGCAACGTCAACTGGTTCTTGGCGGTGAGCTTCGCGAGCATGACGGACCCCGGAAGTAAGGACTCCTTACTCTACCAAAGGTGGCAAACCGCGTGGCCACCATCCTGTGCGGCTGCGGCGCGTGGTTGCGGGGCGGCACCGTGATCCGGACGACATCGGGCCGGGTTGCGATTCGTCCTAGCCCGACGCCGCAATCCGCTCCAGAGCTTCCATCAGTTGGCGGTAGTCCGCCTCGCGCTTTGCCGGAGTGCGGCGCGCCATGTTCTGCAGCTTCCGCCGTACGCCCGGGAGTTGCGCCGCAGCCGGAAGCGCAATCAGGTCGAAGTCGGGAGCCTCGCGTTCCATCGACAGCAGGAAGTCGCAGGCCGCTCGATCCATCAACGTCGTGTGCAGCGCCAGCAACCGCGCACGCACTGCCAGCAGCGCTTCGGCCGTGACGGGCTGGTCGGTCATGCCCGCAAACTGCGTCCTGAACGCAGTCGCGAAGTCGTTGGGCTCTCCCGGCGCAAGCATTTCCGCGGCCGGCTTCGGGCTTGCGACCAGGTAGACCATGAAGGTCCTCCAGAGGTGCGCATCCAGACGCCCGCTGTCGAGCAGCAGGCCGACGTCGAACCAGTCGCGCGGATGCTGTCGGCTCAAGGCGGCCGCCAGCTTGCCGGCATAGAGATCGGCGAAGTCCAGCACCTGCATCTGCGCGAAGCCGAACGCGGTCTCGACCCGCGGCCTCACCTTCATCACCCGCACCGGATGCACGGTGCCGCGCATCACCGGCGTAGTCTCGATCTGCACGCGCGCACCGGGCCGGGAGACGATCAGTCGCGTGGCGTTGGCGTCACTCGCGGCAGAGGACGTGGCGACGTGAAGGCGCAGCGGCGGCGCGCGGAGGGCG
>DHLY01000034.1:6701-6893 GCA_002405525.1 Proteobacteria bacterium UBA4656 | reverse complement strand
CGCAGAATCCTCGGGGTTGACCGGAGGCGTCCCTACGTGTCCTGGATTGCGGGCCTCTGCTTCTGGCGTCGCCCACGACTGATGCACCGAACCAGCGCCGACCACGAAACGCAACAGAAACACCGGAACAAGAAACCAAACCAACGGGAAGCCAGACGGACAGGCCTTGGCATCCTTGTACTCACGGAAGGG
>DHLY01000034.1:6347-6490 GCA_002405525.1 Proteobacteria bacterium UBA4656 | reverse complement strand
CGCTGCGCTCATTGCACCCTACGAGACTCCGGCTCCGGTGCGGCGCCTTGCGTCAGAGGCCCTCGAAGCCATTGGTGAACACCGGGTCCACGATGGTGGTGTGCGGCTCCGGCCCGGAACCGCTGTAGGCGTGGATGATGGAA
>DHLY01000034.1:0-6246 GCA_002405525.1 Proteobacteria bacterium UBA4656 | reverse complement strand
CCGCTGTAGGCGTGGATGATGGAACCCGTGTACTCGGCGAACACGGCCCCGACGCCGCCGGCGGTGAAGGTGATCGTGCAGGAGAAGTCCGCCGTGGTGGCCGAGGTTGCGGTCGGCGTGGTGTCGACACAGGACTCGCCGCTGCTGGCGGCGAAGGTGACCCGGCCATCGGCGGGCGGATTGGGCGAGGCGATGATGGAGGCGGTGAAGGTCACCGGCTGGCCGCCGATCGATGGATCGGGCATGTCGCCGGTAATGCTGATCGCGGTGCCGATACCGGTGCGGTGCAGCACCACGCGGTTGCTGTCCGGTTGGCCGACCGCGAGCTGGTTGCGCGCCGCGTCGTAGGCGAAGGTCTGCGAGGCGCCTGCGCCCGCCACCGTGCCCAGTACGCTGTGGGTGCTGGTGATCGGGCCGACGACGCTGCCGTCGGACAGCGCGAGTGTGATGGCGCCGGCGCCGTTGTTCCACCTCGGGCTGTTCACCACGTAGTTGCCGTTGCCGACCGCGGTCACGCCGCTTACGCCCGTACTAACTTGGCCGCCATCGCCCACGCGGTCGCCGCCGTTGCTGCCGACCAGCGAGTTGGCTGGCGAGACCACGCCGGTGATGCCGCTGGTCCCCGAGCCGAACGTCACGGCGCCGACGTCGCCGATCCCGCCGTTCTTCCATAGCCAACTGCTCACCACGTAGCTGCCGTTGGTCAGCGCGATCACGCCACCCTGGCCCACACTATCGTCCGCCGCGCCGCCGACCAGCGAATTCGCCGCCGAGACCGCGCCGCTGATGCCGGTCGTCCCCGAGCCGAAAGTCACGGCGCCGACGAAGGCGATCCCGTCGTTGCTCCAGGAATAGCTGGACACCACATAGTTGCCGTTGCTCAGTGCGGTGATTTGGGAGGCACACACGCGGTCTCCAGCGCTGCTGCCAACCAGCGAGTTGGCGGACGAGACCACACCGGTGATGCCGCTGGTCCCCAAGCCGAAAGTTGCAGCGCCACGAAAGCTCGGCATGCCTTCATTCCAGAAGGGGCTGCACACCACGTAGTTGCCGTTGCTGAGCGCGGTCACACCAAAAGCGCCCACCTGCGCGGACGTCGCGCCCCCGACCAGCGAGTTGGCCGTCGACACCAGGCCGCTGATGCCCACCGTCCCCGAGCCGAAGGTCGCAGCGCCGGCGTTGATGATCGTGCCGTTGCCCCAAGACCTGCTGGCGACCACGTAGTTGCCGTTGCTGAGCGCGGTCACGCCGGGGAAGCCCACGCGATCATTCTCCTTGCTGCCAACCAGCGAATTGGTCGCCGAGACCAGGCCGCTGATGCCGCTGGTCCCCGAGCCGAAGGTCGCGGCGCCGGCGTTGGCGCTCGGGCCGTTGTCCCAGTTAGGGCTGGCCACCACGTAGTTGCCGTTGCTGAGTGCGGTCACAGTGTTGCCGGCGAATGCTCCCGTGCCGAAGCCCACCTGGTCGCCGCTCGTGCCGCCGACCAGTGAATTGGCCGCCGAGACCGCGCCGCTGATGCCGGTCGTCCCCGAACCGAAGGTCGCGGCGCCGGCGTCGGCGATCGCGCCGTTGTCCCAGCTGTGGCTGCTCACCACGTAATTGCCGTTGGTCAGCGCGGTCACTCCGGCACCACCCACCCGGTCGCCTGTCGCGCTTCCAACCAGCGAGTTGGCCGCCGAGGCCGCGCCGCTGTTGCCGCTGGTCCCCGAGCCGAAGGTCGCAGCGCCAGCGTCGGTGATCGCGCCGTTGTCCCAGTCCGGGCTGCGCACCACGTAGTTGCCGTTGGTCAGCGCGGTCACGCCGGCACTGCCCACCCGGTCGCCCGACCTGCTGCCGACCAGCGAGTTGGCCGCCGACACCCCGCCGCTGACGCCATCGGTCCCCGAGCCGAAGGTCACGGCGCCGACGTCGGCGGTCGCGCCGCTGTCCCAGTCCGGGCTGCGCACCACGTAGTTGCCGTTGGTCAGCGCGGTAATGCGGGCACTCCCCACCCGGTCGCCCGACCTGCTGCCGACCAGTGAGTTGACCGAGGAGACCGCGCCGCTGACGCCGCCGGTCCCCGAGGCGAAGGTCACGGCGCCCGCGTCGGTCGTCGCGCCGTGGTCCCAGTCCGGGCTGCGCACCACGTAGTTGCCGTTGGTCAGCACGTCGACCCCACCGCTGCCGACCCGGTCGTTGGCGCTGCTGCCCCGTAGCGTGCTGATCAGAACGCCCGTGGGTCGATACAGATGCACCGCACCGACGTCGGCGACCGGCCCCGGGGCGTCGAAACCCGGATCGGTGACGATGATGTTGCCGTTGGGCAGGGTGGTGACGCTGCGTCCGAACTCGCCGCTGCCCGCCGGGCCGATGACCGTGAACTGCGCTGCCTGTGCGGCGCCCGAGAGAAGCAGCGGCGCGAAGACCGCGGCACACCACGCGGAGGCGGCCGGTACGGCGACTGACCGGGGTGTCGGCATCATGGTCTGGGACTTCATTGCACGAAGCTCCTTACTTCCCCTTGGAGAATAGCCGCGATCAACGCGTGGACCGCACCGAGCAAGGCCGCGCACCGACGACCGTGCAACCGATCAAGGACATCGCGGAGACAACTGCGCAATAATCCGACGGCGTGCAGGGCGAGGCTCCTTCTGTCTTGGCGACAAAAAGGAGACCGGCTCGTCAAGCACGCGCAGTTTTTTCGATACCGTACACCGCAAGCCCCTGAATCGCAAGCGGGATTTGTGGGGAAACCTCAGGGTCAGAGTACAGTTTTCTGCGTCGGAACCAGCGCGAGGCGGACGGCTGCGCCACTCGCTTCACCCGCGGAAGGTCAGCGAAACAGTGCTCTGACGCCTTTCCCCAAAACGTTGTATCCGTCGCCCTGCTCCCACAGCCGCTCGCGCGCGCGCTGACCCCATCCACTTCTCATCTGCCGGCATCCGTGTGGGCCGCTCTCGCTTTGCTGTTCCGCGCGTCCGTTGAAGACAGCAGCCGTCACCACCCCACGAGCAGTCCTGCCAGCGCGGCGACACCGACGAACAGCGGCGTGGACGGCTTGCAGCGCCATCGCCAGACTGCGAGCAGGACCAGCGCGCCGCGCAGCGGCCAGCGCGGCGCGCCTTCCGCGACCAGCACGATCCAGCCGTACCAGGCCGCCAGTTGCGCGATCGCGGCCAGCACCACGGCATTGAGCGCGGCGAGCGCGTGGCGCAGGCGGCCGATGGCCGCGATGCGATCGACGAGCGGCGCGCCGGCGAACACCAGCGCGAAGCTCGGCACGAAAGTCATCCACAACGTCAGCAGCGCCAACAGCAGCCCTGCGGCCCACGGCGCCAGCGCGCCGGGCGCGTTCCAGCCGGCCATGAAGCCGACGAACTCCAGCACCAGGATCAGCGGGCCCGGCGTGGTCTCGGCCAGCGCCAGGCCGTCGACCATCTGCTGCGGCGTCATCCAGCCGTGGGTCTCGACCGCCGCCTGCGCGACGTAGGGCAGCACCGCGTAGGCGCCGCCGAAGGTGACCAGGGCGGCCTGGCCGAAGAACAGCCCGACCTCGGTCGCCAGCGCATTGCCACCGGCGATCGCGGCTACGGCCAGCAGCGGCAGCGGCCACAGCAGCGCGAGCACGATCGCGGCCCGGGTGGCACCGCGAGCGCGCGGCGCCGCAGCGTGTGCGTCGGCCATGGGCGCCTCACCGCCAAAGGCCGCCGGCCAGCGACCACCCGCGATCGCACCGATCGCCATGCCGAGCGCCAGCAGCGGCGGAAACGGCAGCAGGCGCGCGCCCTGCACGACCAGCGCGATCCCCGCGATCGCCAGCAGCACCGGGCTGCGCAGCACGCGGCGCCCGAGCCGCCACATCGCCTCGGCCACCAGCACCAGCACCGCCAGCGAGAGCCCTGCGACCACGGCGCCGAGCGCCGGCAGCGCGCCCCAGGTCGCGTAGGCCAGCGCCAGCAGCGCGATCACCAGCGCGCCCGGTAGGATGAACAGCACGCCGGCGGCCAGTCCGCCCGCCACCCCGCGCTGACGCCAGCCCAGCCAGATCGCGAGCTGCATCGCCTCCGGACCCGGCAGGGCGTTGCAGAAACCGAGCGCGGCGAGGAAGCGCGGTTCATCGACCAGCCGGCGACGCTCGACGAACTCGGCGTGCATCAGCGCGACCTGCGCCGCCGGCCCCCCGAACGACAGCCAGCCGATCCGCCACCACGGGCGCAGGAACGCGCCCCAGGGCGCCGCGGCGCCGGTCATCCCTCGCCCAGTTCGCGCTGCACCTTCTTCGGCAGCTTCGCGCGCACCTGCGCGTAGCTTTCGCGCAGCAGGGCCTCGAGTTCCTCGCGCGGCATGCCGGACGACGGCAGCACCGACACCCAGTGCGCGCGCGCCATGTAGGGCGCCGGGATGATGCCGTGGCGATCGGTCAGTTCCAGGAAGCGCTCCGCGCCGACCTTGAACGAGACCTGCCCGGCGTTGCTGCCCTTGTAGCAGTACACAGCGAACATCTTGCCCGCGACGCTGTAGGCCAGGTCGTCGCCCCACTTGAGGTCGGCGCTGACCCCGGGCCAGCCCGACACCAGGCCATCGACTTGCTGCTCGTCCATCGCCCGCCCCTCGTGGTGGTCGTGGCCGCGTCGCGAAGGTTTCGTGACGGGCTCGAGTAGAGCACGCGCTCGCGGCCGCCCTGCCATTCTCGGCCCCGCATGGAAAGTATGCTCCAACGCATGCCGGACCGCGCGATCCCACCGCCGCCCACCGCCATCCGGCGCGAACGCCTCGGACCCTGGCGCGAGTTGCTGGTGCTGCCCAACGGCCGGACCGTGCTGCTGCGCCCGATCGACCCGCGTGACGCCGAGCCGCTGCGCGCCGCGTTCGCGACGCTGTCGCCGGAGGAAGTGCGCTTCCGCTTCATGCATCCGATCAAGGAAATGTCGCCGCGCATGGCGCGCGAACTGACCGTGCTCGACCCGAAGGTCGCGTTCGCGCTGGCGGTGTCCGAGCCGGAGCCGCCCGGCGAGGGCCTGGTCGGCGCGGTCGGACGCGCCAGCATCGACGGCGACGGAACCGGCGCCGAGTTCGCGCTGATCGTCTCGCGCCCGCTCTCGGGCCAGGGGCTCGGCACGCTGCTGATGAAGCGCATCATCGACTGGTGCCGCCGCAAGGGCCTGGACGAGGTGCACGGCGACGTGCTCGCCGAGAACACCGGCATGCTGCGCATCACCGACAAGCTCGGCTTCCGCCGCACCCACGTGCAGGGCGAGGGCGGCGTGGTCCACGTGCGGCTCGACCTGCGGCGCGGCCGCGCACGCGCGTCCTGAAGCGCGCCGCGCGACGGTTGCGCGGCTATACTCCGCGCCCCGCGCGACCACCCGGCGCGGCGTCCCGCGCGCGATGACCGACCCCCACACGACGCCCCCCGCGAGCGTGCTCGCCCCCGTCCTGCCGCGCCCGCCGCAATTGCGCGCGGCCTGGCGCCGCCCGCACGGGTCGGCGCTGGCGCTGGCGATCGCCGCCGCCGCGCGCGCGCACGCCGGCCTGGTGGTCGCGGTCGCGCGCGACACCCATGCTGCCCACGCGCTGGAAGCGGAACTGCGCGCCTTCGCCGGTGCCGACCTGCCGGTGCTGCACCTGCCGGACTGGGAGACCCTGCCCTACGACGTGTTCTCGCCGCATCCGGACATCGTCAGCCAGCGCGTGGCGACCCTGTTCCGCTTGCCGTCGCTCACGCGCGGGGTCCTGGTGGTCCCGATCGCGACCCTGATGCAGCGCCTCGCACCACGCGGCTTCATCCAGGGCTCCAACCTCGCGCTGGAGGTCGGGCAGCGGCTGGACCTGGAGTCCGAGCGACGCCGCCTCGACGGCGCGGGCTATCGCCACGTGCCGCAGGTGCTGGAGCCCGGCGACTACGCCACCCGCGGCGCGCTGATCGACATCTTCCCGATGGGCGCCGGCGAGCCCTACCGCGTCGAACTGTTCGACGACACCATCGAGACCATCCGCACCTTCGACCCGGAGACCCAGCGCTCGCAGGAGAAGGTCGAGCGCGTGCAGCTGCTCAGCGCGCGCGAGTTCCCGGTCACCGAGCAGGCCACGCGCGCATTCCGCGCGCTGCTGCGCGAGCGCTTCGAGATCGACCCGCGGCGCTGCCCGATCTACCAGGACCTGCGCGAGGGCGCCACCCCGGCCGGCATCGAGTACTACCTGCCGCTGTTCTTCGAGCAGACCGAGACGCTGTTCGACTACCTGGCGCCCGGCGCGCTGGTGGTGCTG
>DHLY01000106.1:9732-9938 GCA_002405525.1 Proteobacteria bacterium UBA4656 | reverse complement strand
CGCCGCTGAAGCGGCTCCCACAGCGTGTGGCATGCGGTCGCCGCTGGGCTGGTCCGCGGGGGTCCGGCGGGTCAACCGTCCCAGGTGGTGACGGTGTCGACCTTCATGGTGTAAGCCGACGCGCCGAGCTCGTTGTCGGTGCGCTCGATCACCAGCGTGCCCGCCACCCACTGCGGGGCGTACATGTCGGGCACCGGGATCGGCTT
>DHLY01000106.1:0-9518 GCA_002405525.1 Proteobacteria bacterium UBA4656 | reverse complement strand
AGGAAGAACGAGGTCAGTTCGCCCTCGGCATTGGTGTCGATCGGCACCACATAGCCGGCGATGCGACCCTTGCGGCCGTCGAGGTCCTCGACCGTGTTGAAGCTCATGAACTGCTCGGCGCTGACGAAGCCCGAGTGGTCCACGGCCGGGATTTCCTGCAGCTTCTTGATGTCCTCCGGCGGCATCAATTCCAGCCAGTCGATATCGACCGCATTGTCGCCGCTGGCCTTCGGCGCCGGCGCGCCGATCGCGGGCGCGTCGCCTTGTGCGTGAGCCAGTCCGATGCCCAGCGTGCTGCCCGCGGCCGCGGTGGCGGCCTCGCGTGGTACCAGCGGATAGCGGTCCTCGTTGCCCGCGGGCGGGTGGCCGGATTCGATCATGGCGCGCACGTTGGCGAGCGTGGCTTCGGCATCGATGCCGGCACTCGGACGCGGCGCCTCCGGCCAGGCCAGCCAGGCGACGCCGCCGACGATGCCGGCAAGGATCAGGGCGGTGCGGATGGGAGCTGCGTTCACGGGGAGTCCTCCAGGCCGCCCAGTAGGCGGCAGCGCGGGCGTGCCGGTCAAGTCCGCACGGTCATGCCGTCGGCCACCGAACGCCGATAGGCGAGGACGGCCGGCACCAGGCCGACCGCGAAGCCCGCGCCGAGCACCAGCGCGAGCAGCCGCCACTCGGGCGCCGACGGCCAGCCGACGGAAAGGAAAAGTCCGAAGCGCGTTTCGAGCAGCGGCGCGGCCACGGCCAGCCCCGCCTGCAGCAGCAGCAGGCCGGCCAGCACCCCGAGCACGGTGAGAAAGGCGCTCTCCAGCAGCAGCAGCCACAGCACGTGGCCGGGGCGTGCGCCGACCGAACGCAGGATGGCCATCTCGCGGCGGCGCTCGTTGAGGGTGGCCAGCACCGCGGTCAGCATTCCCAGCAGCCCGGCCAGCACCACGCAGGCGGCGGTGGCGAGCAGCGCGCGCTCGACCCCGCCGAGCAGGTTCCACAACTGCTGCAGGGCGACGCCGGGCAGGATCGCCGACAGCGGTTCCTCGCGGTACTCGTTCACCATGCGCTGCACGGCGAAGGTGGACAGCTTGCGCTCGACACCGACGTAGAAGGCGGTGATCGAGCGCGGCGTGAGGTCGGCCGCAGCGAGCTGCTCCGCGGTCGGCGCCTCGCCGATCCGCGTGCCGAAGCGCCAGTTCTTGTGGATGGCTTCCAGCGCCTCCAGGCTCACGTGCACGGTCTGGTCGACCGGGGTGCCGGTGCGCGCGAGGATGCCGACCACCGTGAACGGCTGGTCGTCGTGCTGCGCCAGGGTGGCGCGGCCGGTGCCGTGGGCGACCACGATGCGGTCGCCGACCGCATAGCGCAGCGTGCGCGCGACCTCGGCGCCGACCACGGCATCATCGAGCCCGTTGAAGGGCTTGCCGGCGGCGAATTCCAGTCCGCGGTCTCCGGCGTAGCGCAGGTGCTCGAAGTACGCGCCGCTGGTGCCGAGCACGCGGTAGCCGCGGTGCGAATCGCCCAGCGACAGCGGGATGGTCCACGCCACGCGCGGGTCGTCGGCCACCATGCGGTAGGACTGCCACGACACGTTGTTGGTCGCATCGCCCAGGCGGAACACCGAATACAGCAGCAGCTGCACCGGGTTGGCGCGCGCGCCCACGATCAGGTCGGTGCCGGACACGGTGCGCAGGAAGCCTTCGCGCGCCTCCTGCCGCAGGCGCTCCACGCCCAGCAGCAGCATCACGCTGATCGCGATGGTGGCGATGGTCAGTAGCGCAGTGAAGCGGCGGTTGGCGAGGCTCAGCCACGCCAGGCGCAACAGGGCGCGCATCAGGCGGCCTCCGGGCGCACGGCGCGATTGAGCATCCGCAGGTCCTGGTGGCGGTCGAACAGCGGGCGCAGCGTGTGGTCGTGGCTGACGAACACCAGCGCGCTGCCGGCATGCTCGCACTCGGCGAACAGCAGCCGCAGGAAACCCTCGCGCGCGTCCACGTCCAGCGCCGAAGTCGGCTCGTCGGCCATGACCAGTTCCGGCGCGCCGACCAGCGCGCGCGCGGCGGCCACGCGCTGCTGCTGGCCGACGCTCAGGCCGGTGGCGGCGCGCGCCTGCAGCGCGGCATCGCCGAGGCCCAGCGCGGCGAGCAGGCGACGTGCCGCCGACTCCGGCGAGCCGTCGCGCGCCAGCGCGCGCTGCCGACGCCGCGTCGAGAAGCGGCACGGCAGCACCACGTTGTCGACCACCGACAGGTAGGGCAGCAGGTTGAACTGCTGGAACACGAAGCCGACGTGGTCGGCGCGCAGGCGGTCGCGCACGCGCTCGCTGGCGCCGCTGACCGCCTCGCCCGCGACCTCGATCCGGCCCGCCTGCGGGGCCAGCGTGCCGGCCACCAGGTTGAGCAGGGTGCTCTTGCCGCTGCCGCTGGGCCCGTGCAGGAACACCCGCTCCCCGGCGGCGACCTGGAAGCCTTCGATGTCGACCAGCGGCGCGTCGCCGGGCCACGCGAAGCGCAGTCCGGCGATACGCAGCGCCGGCGGTTGTTCGGTCCAAGTCGCCACCGGGCGCTCCGCGCGCGCTCAGCGCGGCCCGGCGAGCGTGATGCGACGCTGCGCGGGCGTGGCTTCGGCGGCGGTCTGCAGGGCGGGGGTGAGGATCTGGGCGCGCACTTCGGTCAGGTCCGGGTAGCGGTCGAACAGCGGCAGGGTGACGGCGGCGGGCGGTGTCGTGCAAGTGAAGGCGTAGGTCGCCGACCAGTCGCCGTGGGAGTGGTCGTGCGCAGGGTCCTCGGCGTCGGCGCCCGGCGGCGGCTTCAGCGCGCTGGCCGGTGGCTCCACCCGCCCTTTGCCGTCGACGCGGCAGGCGTCCGCCGGCTCGATGGCGAACAGCAGGCCGGGGTTGGACAGGGTGCGCCGCGCGGTTTCGACCTTGGCCACGTCGGTGGCGTCGGCCGGGGCGCCCTCCAGGCCGGCAAGGTCGGCGCCGGTGCCCTTCAAGCCGATTTCCAGCCGCGCCCCGTCCAGTGCCACGTCGAGCCACACCACGCCGTGCACGTGGGCCCCGTGTTCGCGCGGCTGGTCCCCGGGCGCGCGGTCGTGATCATGCGCATGCGCGTCCTGCGGCGCGTGGTCGTGGTGGTGGTCGTGCTTGTGTTCGTGGCCGGACGCCAGCGGCGAAACGCAGAGCGCGGCGATCAGCAGGGTGCGGTGAATCGCGATCATGGCAGCCGGCCTCATCGGCAGTGGGGGTTGGCGGATGTTATACAGTTACGCCGCCGCAGGCCGCATGAAGGTGCCGTGACCGACTCTTCGCATCGTGCCGGCGCCTGGCTCGACCGCCTCGGCGTCTCGGCGTCTCTGGCCTGCGCGATCCATTGCGCCGTGCTGACCCTGGCCCTGTCGCTGTGGCCGGCGCTGTGGCTGCGTCAGCGCGTCATCGGGGTCGAGGTGCGCTGGCTGCTGTGGCTGGAGTGGGGGCTCGCCGGAGCCAGCGTCGCGCTCGCCGCCGCGGCGGCATGGCACGGCTGGCGGCGGCATCGGCTGGCCCTTCCGCCCCTGTTGCTGGCTGGCGGCATGCTGCTGCTGGCGATCGGCATGTTCACGCGGCTGCACGTCGTGCCCGGCTGGGGCACCCTGGTGGTGGTCGGCGGCGGCGCGTGCCTCGTCGCCGGCCACTGGTCCAACCTGCGTGGCGCGCACCGACGGGCGCGGGCCTGAAGGTCGGCGGGCGTTCCGGGCCGACCGGCGCCGACTCCTTCACGCCCGTCAAGTACACTGCTGGGCTGTCGCACCGCCAATGCAGACCCATGTCCGAGCCGACCGTCGCCAGCCGCACGCCCATCGCCGTCGAGGTGGAAGCCGGGCGGAAGTACTGGTGGTGCTCCTGTGGGCTGTCGAAATCGCAGCCTTTCTGCGACGGCAGCCACAAGGGCAGCGCCTTTTCTCCCGTACCTTTCGAACCCGAGCGGGCCGGACGCGTGTGGCTGTGCGGCTGCAAGCGCACCGCCGGGGCGCCGTTCTGCGACGGCTCGCACAAGGCCCTTCCGGCCGGGGACGGAGCGTGAGGCGGATCCCGCCGCTGCTGCTGCTGCCGGTCGCGGCGACGCTGCTGCTGGCGGGCTGCGGCGGCGAGTCCGCCGGCGCACCGCGCGGCCCCGCGCCGGCGGTCGGCGTGGTGGCGGTGGTGGTCGAACGCCGGCCCTGGTCCGACGCAATCGAGGCGCTGGGCACCGCTTACGCCCGGGAGTCGGTGGTGCTCACCGCCAAGGTGACCGAGACCGTTTCGCGGATCAACTTCCGGGACGGCGACACGGTCGAGGCCGGTCAGGTGCTGGTTGAGCTGACCGGCCGCGCCGAGGCCGCGCAGCTGGAGGAAGCACGCGCCGCGGCCAGGGAAGCGCAGCAGCAGTACGCGCGTCAGTCCGACCTGGTCAAGCAGGGCACCATCGCACGCTCGCAGCTCGACGCGCAGATCGCCCTGCGCGACGCCGCGGTGGCGCGCATGAACACCATCCGCGCGCGGCTGGCCGACCGCGTGATCACCGCCCCGTTTGCCGGCGTGCTCGGCTTCCGCCGGGTCAGCGAGGGCACCCTGGTGGCGCCAGGGACCGAGATCACCACCCTCGACGACATCTCGCTGATGAAGGTCGACTTCTCGGTGCCCGAGGCCGCGCTGTCGGCGATGCGCACCGGCCTGCCGGTCCGCGCCACCAGCGTCGCCTGGCCGGGTCGCACCTTCGAGGGCAGCGTGGTGTCGATCGGGTCGCGCGTCGATCCGGTGTCGCGCGCGGTCACGGTGCGCGCCGAGGTGCCGAACCCGGAAAGCCTGCTCAAACCCGGCATGCTGCTCGGCGTGGCGATCGACAGCGCACCGCGCGAAGCGCTCGTGATCCCGGAGATCGCGCTGGTCTCGGTCGGCTCGCGGCACTACGTCTATGCGGTGGCCGAAGGCGACGTCGCGCGGCAGGTCGAGGTCGGCATCGGCTCGCGCCGCGCCGGCGAGGTCGAAATCGTGCGCGGCCTCGAGCCCGGCCAGCGCGTGGTGACCGACGGCATTGTCAAGCTGCGCGACGGCGCGAAGGTGGCGGTCGCCGCCCCGACGCCCGCCGCGGCCTGAGGCACCGCGCCCCCGCCCGCGGCAGGAGGAGACGATGATCCTTTCCGACGTTTCCGTGCGGCGCCCGGTGTTCGCCGCGGTGCTGTCGATGCTGCTGGTGGTACTGGGCGCGATCTCGTTCCAGCGCCTGTCGCTGCGCGAGCTGCCGCGCATCGACCCGCCGATCGCTTCGATCGAGACCAACTACCGCGGCGCGACCGCCTCGATCGTCGAGTCGCGCATCACCCAGCCGCTGGAGGACGCGATCGCCGGGATCGAGGGCATCTCGACCATCCAGTCGAGCAGCCAGAACGGGCGCTCGCAGATCACCATCGAGTTCAATCTCTCGCGCGACATCGACGCCGCGACCAACGACGTGCGCGACGCGGTCAATCGCGTGGTCGGCAACCTGCCGGTGGAGGCCGATCCGCCGCAGGTGGCCAAGGTGTCCGCCGACGCCGACGTGCTGATGTGGCTCAACCTGTCGGCCACCGATCGCGACCTGCTGGCGCTCAACGACTATGCCGAGCGCTTCCTGGTCGACCGCTTCTCCAGCCTCGACGGCGTGGCGCGCATCCAGGTCGGCGGCGGCCAGCGCTACGCGATGCGCATCTGGCTCGATCGCGCGCAGTTGAACGCGCGCGGGCTGACCGTCAACGACGTGGTGGCCGCGCTGCGCCGCGAGAACGTCGAACTGCCCGGTGGCCGGGTCGAATCCACCACCCGCGACTTCAGCGTGCGGGTGCTGCGCAACTACCGCAGCGCCGACGACTTCGGCCGGCTGACGATCGCCAAGGGCGCCGACGGCCACCTGATCCGGCTCGGCGAGGTCGCGCAGGTGGAGCTGTCCGGCGTCGAACGGCGCACCGATTTCCGCGGCAACGGCGTGGGGCAGATCGGGCTCGGCGTGATCGCGACCTCGACCGCCAACACGCTGGCCGTGGCGCGCGCCGTCCGCGCCGAGGTCGACCGCGTGGTTCCCAACCTGCCGGAGGGCGTGCAGCTGGTGGTGGCGTTCGACAATTCGGTGTTCGTCGACGCCGCGGTGAAGCGCGTCTTCCAGACCCTGCTGGAAGCGATGGTGCTGGTGCTGGCGGTGATCTGGCTGTTCCTCGGCTCCTGGCGGGCGGCGCTGATCCCGGCGGTGACCGTGCCGGTGTGCCTGATGAGCGCGTTCATCGCGCTGTACGCGTTCGGCTTCACGATCAACCTGCTGACCCTGCTGGCGCTGGTGCTGTCGATCGGCCTGGTCGTCGACGACGCGATCGTGGTACTCGAGAACTGCCAGCGACGGGTCGACCTCGGCGAGCCGCGGCTGATCGCGGCATATCGCGGGGCGCGCCAGGTCGCGTTTGCGGTGATCGCCACCACCGCGGTGCTGGTGGCGGTGTTCGTGCCGATCGGGTTCATGGAGGGCAACCTCGGCCGGCTGTTCCGCGAACTTGCGCTGGCGATCGCCGCCGCGGTCGCGATCTCGGCCCTGGTGGCGCTCTCCCTGTCGCCGATGATGTGCTCCAAGCTGCTGGTGCCGCACGACAGCCAGGGCGGACTGTCGAAGCGGGTCGACGCCGCGTTCGGGCGTTTCGCGGGCTGGTACCGCGGCGTGATCGAGCGCAGCGTGGACCGCTCCGGCGTGTTCGCCGCGGTGATGCTGGTCGCGGTGGCACTGGCCGGCCTGCTGGCCTGGGTGGTGCCCAAGGAACTCGCCCCGCGCGAGGATCGCGGCGCATTCTTCGTGCTGGTCAACGGCCCGGAGGGCGCGGGTTTCGACTACGCCCTGGCCCAGATGCGCGAGGTCGAGCGCCGCCTGCTGGCGTTCGTCGACGAAGGCTCGGTGGCGCGCGTGAACACGCGCACCCCGCGCGGCTTCGGTGGCTCCCAGACCGAGGAGATGCACACCGGGCAGGCGATCGTGATCATGCAACCCTGGGGCCAGCGCGAGGCCGACACGTTCGAGGTCATGGAGCGCGCCCGGCGCGATCTCGACGAGGTGCCCGGGGTGCGCGTGTTCCCGCAGATGCGCCAGGGCCTCTCGCGCGGTTTCGGCCAGCCGGTGCAGTTCGTGATCGGCGGCCCCGACTACGGGACCCTGGTCGGCTGGCGCGACGCGATGCTGGAGGCGATCGCCGCGAATCCGAACCTGATCGCGGTCGACAGCGACTACAAGGAGACCCGCCCACAGTTGCGCGTCGAGATCGATCGCTCGCGGGCGGCCGACCTCGGGGTGAGCGTGGACGAGATCGGCACCACGCTGGAAACCATGATGGGCGGGCGCCGCGTCACCACCTTCAGCCGCGACGGTGAGGAGTATGACGTCATCGTGCAGGGCCGCGACGCCGATCGCCGCCAGCCGTCCGACCTGGCGAACGTGTACGTCCGCTCGCAGCGCAGCGGCGAGCTGGTGCCGCTGTCCAACCTGGTCGCGCTGGAGGAGGTCGCCGAGCCCGGCACCCTGAATCGCTTCGGACGCCTGCGCGCGATCACCATCAGCGCCGCGCTGGCGCCGGGCTACACCCTGGGTCAGGCGCTGGATTATCTTGACGAGACGGCGGGTGCGGTGCTGCCGCGCGCAGCGGTGATCGACTACCGCGGCGATTCGCGCGAGCTGCGCCAGCAGGGCGGCGGCATCCTGTTCGTGTTCGCGATGGCGCTGCTGATCGTCTACCTGGTGCTGGCCGCGCAGTTCGAGAGCTTCGTGCACCCGTTCACCATCATGCTCACGGTGCCGCTGGCGGTGCTGGGTGCGCTGGCGGGGCTGTGGGCGTTCGGCAGTTCGCTCAACCTGTTCAGCCAGGTCGGCATCGTGATGCTGGTCGGCCTGGCGGCGAAGAACGGCATCCTGATCGTCGAGTTCGCCAACCAGTTGCGCGACGAGGGCCTCGCCCTGCGCCGTGCGATCGTGGAGGCCGCCACCGTGCGCCTGCGCCCGATCGTGATGACCTCGATCGCCACCGTGGTTGGCGCGCTGCCGCTGCTGATCGGCAGTGGCGCGGGCTCGTCGAGTCGGGTCACGATCGGCATCACCATCGTGTTCGGGGTGCTGTTGTCCACCGCGCTGTCGCTGTTCGTGGTGCCGGCGATCTATCTGCGGCTGGCCCGCAACACCGGGTCGCCGGAGGCGGTGGCGCGCGAACTCGAGAAGCTGGATGCCGCACATCCCGAAGCCGCGCACTGAGCGGACAGCCGCCGGCGCGCCGCGCGCCGACGCGGAGCTGCGGGTGTTCGGCCTCAACGCCTGCCTCGCGGTGTTCGCGCACCGGCCGCAGGCGATCCGCAAGGTGCATTTGCTGGAGTCGCGGCTGCCGGCCCTGAAGGGGGT
Source organism: Proteobacteria bacterium UBA4656 (assembly GCA_002405525.1). Classification (GTDB taxonomy): domain Bacteria; phylum Pseudomonadota; class Gammaproteobacteria; order Xanthomonadales; family Ahniellaceae; genus UBA4656. The sequence goes on along the minus strand of DHLY01000106.1, from coordinate 1,119 downwards.
GCTGGCGTGGTGCGCCAAGGCGCGGGTCGGCTACAACCTGGTCGGCCCCGATGACCTCGAGCGGCTGGCGAAGTCGACCCACCACGAGGGCGTCGTGTTCGACGTGCGGCGCGCCCCGCCGCTGGCACTGCGCGAATGGCTGGCGCGGCTCGACCGCGCGCGGCCGGCGCTGGCGCTGTGGCTCGACGGCGTCGGCAATCCGCACAACTTCGGCGCCGTGCTGCGCATCGCGGCGCACTTCGGCGCGGATGGCGTGCTGCTTGCGCCGGGGTCGACGCTGGCGCTGTCGGGCGCCGCCTGCCGCGTCGCCGAAGGCGGCGCCGAGGTGGTGCCGCTGGTGGCCGTCGAAGACGCGGCGGGTGCGCTCGCAGCCCTCGCGCGCGCCGGTTTCGAGGCGGCGGCCACGGTGGTGCGCGGCGGCGACGACCTGTACGCGCGCCCGCTGCCGCGGCGCTGCCTGCTGGTGTTCGGCGCCGAGGGCGGCGGGATCGGCCCCGCCCTGCTGGCCGCGGTGCCGCGCCATCTGCGTATCCCCGGCAGCGGCGCGGTGGAAAGTCTGAACATCGCCACCGCGGTCAGTGTGGTGGTGGCCGAACACTGGCGCCAGCACCGGCGTTGAGATTCGGGCGCGGAGAACGTATGCCGCTTTGCGGGACTCGACGCCCCGCCGTTCGACGTGACTTGTCGGCGAGGCCCTGCCGTGGCTCAGGCTGCGCAGCGCACCCCAAGAAGGTCGCGGCATTCTGCCGGCGGCCCGGGGACTGCGACATCGGGCTGCTGTTGCCGCATCCCTCGCAGGCGGCGGGGCGGCGCACGACAGCCGGACTTACCAGGCCGTAAGCGGGCAAGGTGTGATTTCCGGGCGCTGACCATCGGGCAGCGTCGATGGGGTGAGGGTTCCCGGCCCGCCCGGACGACCTGCCCTGCGTCCCGTCGAGCGCCGAGGCGTGTCCATGGCGACGGCCCCGGCGCGACGGGCCGGTAGGTTGCACCGCAGCCGTTCGCTCGGTCCCGCCACCGAGGTGGCAGGTGACCGGCCGGGCCTGCGGCCGCAGCCCGAAGCGTCCGGCCATGAGGCGACCGCGACCGCTGGCAGGCGACCCCGGATCGACGCACTTT
>DHLY01000025.1 GCA_002405525.1 Proteobacteria bacterium UBA4656 | reverse complement strand
CTGCACCAGGGCGTCGACCTGGTCTTGCATCAGGGCGATCAGCGGCGAGACCACGATCGCCGTGCCCGGGCGCAGCAGGGCCGGCACCGGGTAGCACAGCGACTTGCCGCCGCCGGTTGGCATCAGCACCAGGGCATCGCCGCCGGCCGCGACGTGCTCGACGATCGCCTGCTGCGGCCCGCGGAAGGCGGCGTAACCGAAGGTGCGCTGGAGGATCTCGAGGGCTTGCGTCACAGGGCCGAAGGTCGTCGGACGGGGCCGGCTGGCGGGCAAGCCGCTCGGCCCACGAAGTCTACAGCGGCGCTTCAGCGGGTGCCCAGAGCGCGTATGCGCCTCAGGCGCCGGGGACTTGGCCTTCAGCGCCTGATGCCCGTAGCGCCTCGTCGAAAAACGAAGCCACTGTCTCGTACCAGCGCAAGCGGTTGCGCTCGATCAGGAACCCGTGCACTTCGTCCGGGAACTCCAGGTATGTGACCGGTTTGCCGGCTTCGCGCAGTGCGGCCGCCATGCGCTGCGACTGCCGAACGTGGATGCGTGGGTCGTCCTCACCGTGGCCGAGCAGTACCGGCGCATTGATTCTGGCCACCTGCCGTAGCGGCGAGTTCGCGCGCAGGCGCTCGCGGTCGCCGCCGATCAGGGTTTCATGCCAATCGTAGCCCCAGGCATACCATTGATCGTCGTCGAGCAGTTGCTCGATGTCGGTCACCGGCGCATAAGCGGCGGCGGCCCGATACAGCCCCGGCGTGCGTACCAGGCCCGCCAATGCCGCGTAACCGCCGAAGCTTGCGCCGTAGATGCCGACGCGCCCGGCATCGGCGTAGCCGTTGTCGATCGCCCATCGCACGCCGTCGGTGATGTCGTCCTGGATCTTCTGGCCCCACTCGCGATAGCCCGCCTGAAGGTGTGCGGTGCCAAGCCCGGTTGAGCCACGGAAGTTGACTTGCAGTACGGCGTAGCCGCGACTGGCGAACAACTGCACCTCCGGATCCCAGCCGATCGCATCGCGCGCCCACGGTCCCCCGTGCACGAGTACGATCATCGGGTGGGGGCCGGACGCGCCGTTCGCAGGCAGCGTCAGATAGGCCGGGATGTTCATGCCATCGCGCGCCTTGTAGTCGATGCGTCGCATCGCCGACAACCGACTGCGCGGCAGGCCCGGGCGCTCTTCCATCAACTGCGCCAGCTTTCGTTGTTCGCGATCGTAGACCCACCAGGCCGGCGGCACGATATCGGAGCTAACGCGCAGCAACTGCCAGCGGCCATCGGTCGAGCTGTCGACCGGCTCCACGTCGACCACGGAGCCTTCGGTTCGGCCGATGTTCGCCTTCAGTGCCTCGTAGGTCTCTTGGGCGGCGTCGTCGAAGTAGCGGATCTCCCGTCGATCCACCGTGTACCGCACACCGACGACGCGCTGATCGCCCGCGGCGGCGTGTTGCAGTCCGTCGACGTCGACGACGGGGTGCGCGAAGACCCGCTCCCCCAGTTTGCGCTCGCGCAGATCGAACGCAAACACGGCCGCGCGACCCTCATGGTCCTGGCGAACGTAGATGCGATCGTTCGCGATCGGGTGGAAGTCGAGAAACTCCGGGCCCTCGGCCAGCGCCTGCTGCCGCAGCACGCGTTCGAACGGCCCGTCGCCGCCCAGTCGCGTCCACAACTCGTACCAGCGTCCATCGACGTATCCGGCACCGGCGCGAACCGATCCCCGCGCGTCCGCATACCACGACAACACCCCGCGCTGCGGCGGCGCCACGGGGCGCAGCGTGCCGCTGCGAACGTCCATGCGCATCACCCGTGGCCACTCGTCGCGATACGGCGGATCGACCTGGACCAGGACGTGTTCGGGGTCTCCCGGCGTCCAGTGCACGATCCGGTCCTGCTCGAAGGGTTGCAAGCGATCCTGTCCGAAGCGCGGCCAACGGCGCCCCAGCCACTCGAACTTGCCGCCGTCGGCGTCCACGCCGAACAAGCGTGTGACGCGGCTACGCATGCCCACCGCGTCGGGATTGCGCGCCTGCGCACTGACCAGCAGGCGATGGTCGTTGGCCCACGCCAGCCAGTTGAGTCGCGTCTCCGGGTCGGGAGCCTGGGCGATCGGCTTCAGCTCGCCGCCCTGCAGCGATCGCGTGACGATCAGCTGTTTGTCGCCCTGGGCGTAAATCACCGCCAATGTCCGGCCATCCGCCGAGAGTGCAGCACTGCTGAATTTGGGATTGGAGAACAGCGTGGCCACGGTCAATGGTGGCTCGGGCGCGGCATTCGTTTGGGAACCTACCGGACTTGCCGGCAGCAACGCCATCGTGAGCCAGCGCAAGAGCAGTGCCGTTCTCAAGGCGTTTCCTCCGGCGAGGGGTGAAAACGCGCCTGGTCACGGGCAGGCGCCTTGTCACATGGAAGTCTGCCACCGACTGCCTCTACCGCCTGGGCGACCAGGAGACCTGCCGGGCGCCAGCGACAATCTGCGGCGATAATCGCACGATCTTGGACGTTCAATTGCTGGAACTCCAACGCCGTCGACCCTGTGATTGACGTTAAAGTGCGCATGGTGAGGACCTCCTACCAGCCCGTATCAAGGCTGGGCGACGTAGGCAAACACTTCGTCCTCGATGACTTTCCGCTCTCCGCGGGTGAGTTTGACGGACTCGATCCACTCCATGAGCCGTACGCGGCACTCGTCCATCGAGCCGGGCACCAATGCCTCAACGAACTCTCTTTCCCCAATGGCGA
>DHLY01000127.1:297-9106 GCA_002405525.1 Proteobacteria bacterium UBA4656 | reverse complement strand
GACCGCCTTCATGCCCTCGCGGATCAGGGCCTGCGCGAGCACGGGCGCGGTCGTGGTGCCGTCACCGGCCACGTCGGTGGTCTTGGAAGCGACTTCCTTGACCATCAGCGCGCCCATGTTCTCGAACTTGTCGGCCAGCTCGATCTCCTTGGCGACGGACACGCCGTCCTTGGTGATCGTCGGCGCGCCGAAGCTCTTCTCGAGCACGACGTTGCGACCCTTCGGGCCCAGCGTCGCCTTGACGGCGTTGGCCAGGATGTTCACGCCGCGGACCATGCGGACGCGGGCGTCTTCGGAGAAGCGGATTTCTTTGGCAGCCATGTCAGTTTCCTCAGTGTCTTGCTTAGGGCCCAGGGCACGGGGCCCAGGGCACAGAAATGGGGATTGCGGTCGAGTCGCTCGTCACTGGGCCTTGGGCCCTGGGCCCTGGGCCCTGGGCCCTCGCAGCGCGAGGCGCCCGAGGCCCGCGGCGGCATCACCCGAGAATGGCGAAGATGTCGTCCTCGCGCACCACCAGGTACTCGATGCCGTTGAGCTTGACCTCGGTGCCGCTGTACTTGCCGAACAGGACCTTGTCGCCCGTTTTGACGGCCGGCTTGCGCACGGTGCCGTTGTCGAGGACCTTGCCTTCGCCGACGGCGACGACTTCGCCCTTGATCGGCTTCTCGGTAGCGGTGTCGGGGATCACGATGCCGCCGGCCGACAGGCGCTCTTCTTCCATGCGCTTGATGACGACGCGGTCGTTCAGAGGCTGGATATTCATGAAAATCCTCGCAAGTGCTTGATTTTTTCGTAGTTCGGGGACGGGTGGCAGCACTCGACCCCGGTGAGTGCCAAGTTTAGCCGATGCCACCACGGCAGGTGAACGGGGCATCGGGTGGCGCGTTTTGTGGGGACGCCGATCCGGGTTTCAAGGGGTGGGCGCCGGTCGGGCGCCGCCGACGCCGGCCCCGTAAGATGGCGGGTCACCCGACCGAGTCCTCCCCCATGCCCCGCCCGATGATCCGGCTTGCGCTGACCGCCGCCCTGTGGTCGGCCTCCAGCGTGCAAGCCTTCACCCTCGATCCAGCCCGGGTCTTCATCAACGAATTGCACTACGACGACGCGACGGCTGCCGGCGACGTCGGCGAGCGCATCGAAGTGGTGGCGACCCAGGGTGCTGATCTGAGCCAATACCAGATCGTGCTGTACAACGGCTCGGGCGGTGCGCCCTACGACACCGATCCGATTCCGGCCGGCAACAGCGTGACTTGCGGCGCCGGTGTGCAGGTCGCGGTGCTCGCCTATGCCACCAACGGAATCCAGAACGGCGCGCCGGACGGCATCGCGCTGGTCGGTCCGGGCGGCCAGCTGGTCCAGTTCCTCAGCTACGAAGGCAGCTTCATCGGCACTGGGGGCCCGGCCAACGGCGTTGCAAGCACCGACATCGGCGTGGCCGAGAGCAACGCCACGGACGCCGGCACGTCGCTGCAGCTGCGCGGCACCGGTGACCGCTACCAGTCCATGACGTGGGCGCCGACGTCGGCCGACAGTTTCGGCGCATGCAACACGGGCCAGACCTTCACGGCCGGCGTCGACACGGCACCGACGGTCGCCGCGACGGTACCGGCGAACAACGCCACCCAGGTCGCGGCGGACGCCAACGTGGTGGTGACCTTCAGCGAGGCGGTCACGCTCGGCGCCAGTGCTTTCGAAATCGCCTGCACGTCCGGCCCGCGCAGCATCACGCGCAGCGGCGGCCCCACGGCCTGGAGCTTCGATCCGACCACCGATTTCGCGCCGGGCGACGCCTGCACCGCGACCGTGCGCGCCGCGCAGGTCAGCGACCTCGACGGCACGCCGGATGCGATGGCCGCCGACTTCGTGTTCGGCTTCGCCGTCGCGCCTGACCTGGCGCCGTCGGTGGCGTCCACCGTGCCGGCGAACAACGCCACCAACGTCGGCCTCGCCGCCAACCTGGTCGTGACCTTTTCCGAGCCGGTCAACGCCGGCGCCGGCGCCTTCGAGCTGCACTGCCCGCCGTCCGGCCCGCTGCCGTTCAGCGCCTCCAGCACGGCGCAAACCACCTACACCATCGACCCGGTGGCGAACTTCGACCCGCTGACCGCTTGTTCGCTGCGCGTGATCGCAGCGCAGGTCAGCGACCTCGACGGCACCGCCGACCCCCTGGCGGCCGACGTGGTGGTGGCCTTCACCACCGGGCAGGGCGGCAGCAGCTACTACGCCGGCGTCGACGCCGGCAGCTGCCAGGCGCTGCGCACCAGCCTGCATGCGCTGATCGACGACCACACGGTCTATCCCTACACCGGCAGCCCCACTGACGTGTGGACCATGCTGGAGGCCGCCGACCAGGACCCGAACGACTCCGCGCGCGTGCTCGACGTCTACTACAACAAGTCCTTCGTCAAGGGCGCCGACCGCGACACCGGCACCAGCGTGCCGCAGGGGACGCGCTACAACCGCGAGCACACCTGGCCGCAGTCGCTGGGCTTCCCCAACACCAGCGGCAACCTCGGCTTCCCGAACGCGCCGCGCTCCGACGCGCACATGCTCTACGCGTCGGAGAAGGATTGGAACGCCGACCGCGGCAACAAGCCCTTTGCCGACTGCCCCCCGCCCGGCTGCAGCGCGCGCCACACGCTGTCGCACCCGCTCACCGGCGGCGCGGGCAGCGCCGCGGCATGCAGTCATGCGGCCGGGAACTGCAACTGGGTCGGTGGCGCCGATGGCAACCAGGGCAGCTTCGAGGTCTGGACCCGGCGCAAGGGCGACGTGGCGCGCGCCGTGCTGTACATGGACGTGCGCTACGAAGGCGGGGTCGCCACCGGTGGCAACACCCAGGGACAGTCCGAGCCCGAACTCATCGTCACCGACGACCGCAACCTGATCCAGCAGACCTCCGGCGGCACCGCCTACATGGGCCTGCGGTCGACCCTGCTGGCCTGGCATGCGCTCGACCCACCCGACGCGCAGGAGTCGCTGCGCAACGACGTCGTGCAGAGTTTCCAGGGCAACCGCAACCCCTTCATCGACCATCCGGAGTGGGTGGCGATCGCCTTCGCCCAGCCCTGCGGCGCGGCACCGCCCGATGCCGTGTTCGGCAACGGGTTCGAGCCCTGACCGGACCGCGGGCATAATCGTCGGCCGATGGACGCCCTGCTCGCCTTCTGCGCCTGTCCCGACGACGCCACCGCCGCGCGCATCGCGCACGCGCTGGTCGACGAACGCCTGGCGACCTGTGTGAACCGGCTGCCAGGCGTGCGCTCGACCTACCGCTGGCAGGGTGCAGTGCACGACGAGGCCGAGGTGCTGCTGCTGATCAAGACCACTCGCGAACGCCTGCCGGCCCTGCGCGAGCGCGTGCCGGCGCTGCACCCCTACGAACTTCCGGAGCTGATCGCGGTCGAGGTGGCAGGGGGACTGCCCGCCTACCTCGACTGGGTGGCGGCGGGCGTCGCGCCCGCCGCCGACTGAAAGACCCTGCCGCCAGCGGGCGCCGCAGCGCCCAGCCTTCCACCGCCCCTGCGAGTCCGCCCTCGATGCCGCGCCCGACCGCCCCGCTCCTCATCGTTCTCGCCGCGCTCGCCGGCCCCGCGCACACGCAGGACGCCGACGGCCTGCTGCCGGTGGAGGACGCATTCCGCCTGTCCGCGACAATGGAGCAGCGCGACCGCGTCGCAATCCGCTTCGAGATCGCGGACGGCTACTACCTGTACCGCGAGCGCATCAGCGCCAGGGCCGAAGGTGCGGGTGTGGTCGCGGGCGCGCTGTCGATGCAGCCCGGCGAGCGCAAGGTCGACGAGTTCTTCGGCGAGGTCGAGGTCTACCATGACGCCGCCGCGGGCACCCTCGCGCTGCAGGTGCCCGCGGAGGCCGCCGGCGTGTTCGCGCTGCGCGTCGGCTACCAGGGCTGCCACGAAAAGGATCCGGCGATCTGCTACCCGCCGCACCGGCAGCTGGTGTCGCTCGAACTGCCGCCACCGGTCGCGCGACCCGCGGCGATATCCGGGCCGGCCTCGCTGGCGCCGGCCGGCACCGCGGCGCTCGGCGGCGCGGGACCGCTGGGCAACGCCGGACTCCTCGGCGGACTAGCGCCGTCCGCGGCCGGCACCGGCGCGAGGCTGCCGCTGCCGGAACAGCAGGCCTTCGTTTTCGAGGCCATCGGCAGTGCCGCCGACGGCGGCATCCTTGCCCGCTTCTCGATGCCGGCCGGCTACTACCTCTACCGCGACAGGACGGTATTCCGCAGCGCCGATCCCGATGTGGCGCTCGGCGTGCCGCGCTGGCCACCGGCGGTCGCGCATCGCGACGAGCACTTCGGCGCCGTGATGGTGTACTTCGGCACGGTCGAGGTGCCGATCGAGGTGCGCCGCGGCGCGGGCGCCGCCTCGCGCACGATCCCGCTGACCGCCGACTTCCAGGGTTGCCAGCAGGACGGCATCTGCTACCCGCCGATGACCCGCACGGCGTCGGTGGACCTGCCGCCGGCGACCCTGATCCGGCGCAGCGGCGCGGGCGATGCGACGATGCAGGCCGTGCCTGCGCCGGTTCCGGCGGAGGGCGAGGAATCCCGCCTGAGCCGACTGCTGGCCGAGCGCAACCTCGCGCTGGTCGTGCTGGGTTTCTTCGCGGTCGGGCTGGGGCTGGCGTTCACGCCCTGCGTCTACCCGATGGTGCCGATCCTGTCCGGCATCCTCGCCGGCGCGGGCGAGGGCCTCACCGCGCGGCGCGCGATCGTGCTTTCGCTGGTCTACGTGCTGGCCTCGGCACTGGTGTACGCCGCCGCCGGCGTGGTCGCGGGGTTGCTCGGCGTGAACCTCAGCGCGGTCCTGCAGAAGCCCTGGATCCTGGTCACCTTCGCGGGCCTGTTCGTGTTGCTGGCGCTGGCCATGTTCGGCTTTTACGAGCTGCAACTGCCGTCCTCGTGGCAGACGCGGCTGGCCGCGCTGTCGAACCGGCAGAAGCCGGGCTCGGTGCCGGGTGTTGCGGCGATGGGCGTGCTGTCCGGCCTGCTGGTCGGCCCGTGCGTCGCGCCGCCGCTGGCGGTGGCGGTGACCTACATCGGGCAATCAGGCGATCCGGTGCTCGGTGGCTTCGCGCTGTTCGCCATGGGGCTGGGCATGGGTGCGCCGCTGCTCGCCTTCGGCGCCACCCAGGGGCGGCTGCTGCCGAAGGCGGGACCGTGGATGGACGCCATCAAGTCCGCCTTCGGCGTCGCCTTCCTGTTCCTCGCGCTGTGGATGCTCGAGCGCGTGCTCGACCCGGTGTGGATCATGCTGCTGGCCGGCATCCTGCTGGTCGGCTGCGGCGTGCACCTCGGCGCGCTGGAGCGCCTTCCGGAAGGCGCCTCCGGCTGGCGCCGCACCTGGAAGGCGGTGGGCGTGGCGCTGCTCGCGCTGGGCGTGATCCAGTTCATCGGCGTGGCCGCCGGCGGGCGTGATGTGATGAAGCCGCTGGCCGCGCTGCGCGGCGGCGCGTCGCCGGCCGTTGTAAAGGTTCAGTTCCAGCCGCTCGAGACCACCGCCGAACTCGACCGCGCGGTGGCCGCCGCGAGCACCGCCGGCAAGCCGGTGCTGTTCGACTTCTATGCCGACTGGTGCGTGGAGTGCAAGCGCATGGAGCGCAACACCTTCACCGACGCCGGCGTGCGCGAGGCGCTGTCGGACTACGTGCTGCTGAAGGTCGACGTCACTGCGCAGGACGACGACGACGTCGCGCTCCAACGGCGGTTCGGGATCATCGGTCCGCCGGCAACGCTGTTCTTCCACTGCGGCACCGATGAACGCCGCGAGCATCGGCTGGTCGGCTATGAGGATCCCGCGCCGTTCGCCGAGCGCCTGCGGCGCGCGAGCCAGTGCTGAGAGCACGTCGCGCATGAACCGCACGGCGGTGCTGGTGGTCCTGGTCGCCGCCATCGGCGCGGGCACAGGCTGGCTGATCGGCAACCAGCTCATGCGGCCCGCGCGGCCGGCGGGGCCGGCAGTAGCGGTGGAGACCATGGTCCCCGACCTCACCCTGCCGCAGGCAGGCGGCGGAGAGCGCAACCTCGCGGCATTCCGCGGCCGGCCGGTGCTGATCAACTGGTGGGCGACCTGGTGTCCGCCGTGCCTGAAGGAGATGCCGCTGCTCGACGCCTTCGCGCGTCGCCAGGGCGAGCGCGGCATCGCGCTGGTCGGCATCGCGCTGGACGATCCGCAGAAGGTCGCCGAGTACCTGCAGCGGGTGCCGGTCGCCTACCCCAATCTGATCGAGGTGCCGGGACCCGGCGACTCGTCGGTGCGGCTGGGAAACACCCGCGCGGTGCTGCCGTACTCGATCCTCGCCGACGCCGATGGCCGCGTCGTCGCCACCCACATGGGGGCTTTCGACGAGCAAAGCCTGCAGCGGTGGGTGGATGGGGCGTTGGGGCCCTGAGCGCAACGCGCGGTCGAAGGGCCCAGGGCACAGGGCCCCGTGGAAACGGCCGTTGCGGCGATGGTGACGTGAGTGCTCCGACCGGCCGCCGGCCTTGCCCACCCAACGCAGCAACATCCGGCGCCCCGCGGAACCCCGAGAATTCTGTGCCCTGTGCCCTGTAGCTGGTCCGTATCCCCTTGATCCGCCAACCCAGCTCGTTTGACCCACTCGGAAACTGACGCACGTCAGCAATCGAACGTGCGTTTAAGACGCTGGTAACTTCGGCGATCTGGACAAGAAAGGCACCCGCGAGCAGACTACCCCCCCTTCACCCGGGGGTTCCGTGGCGTCGATCCTGCTGCTCAGCGGTCCGAACCTGAACCTGCTCGGCGTGCGCGAGCCGGCGGTGTACGGTCACACCACGCTGGCGCAGATCGAGGACGCGGCGCGCGCGCGCGCCGGCGCCGCCGGTGTCGCACTCGATGCTTTCCAGTCCAACAGCGAGGCGGAACTGGTCGGCCGCATCCATCGCGCCCGCGAGGACGGCACCGCCTTCATCGTGATCAACCCGGGCGCCCTGACCCACACCAGCGTGGCGCTGCGCGACGCGCTGGTCGCGGCGGCGATCCCGTTCGTCGAGGTTCACCTGTCCAACGTCCACGCCCGGGAGCCGTTCCGCCATCACTCCTATCTGTCGGGCGTCGCTGTTGGCCTGATCGCGGGCTTCGGGCCGCAGAGCTACTCCTTCGCGATCGACGCTGCGCTGTCGCGCCTGCCGCCCGCCGTCGCGGCAGAACCCGCCGTCGACACCGGCACCTGATTCCACGCGCCGCGCCACCGCGGCCCCATCCCCGAGGCTCCGATGACCATGGACCTGCGCAAGATCAAGAAGCTCATCGACCTGCTCGAGGAGTCCAATCTCGCCGAACTGGAGATCCGCGAAGGCGAGGAGACGGTTCGCCTGTCGCGTATCCCCAAAGGCGTGCCGATGTCGATGCAGACCGCAGCTCCGCCGGTGACGCACGTCCACGTCGAGCAGCGCCCGGCCGCCGCCCCGCGCGGCGACGACGCATCGAACGGCGCCACGGGCGGCAAGGACCTCCCGGACGGCCACGTGGTGCGCGCTCCGATGGTCGGCACCTTCTACGCGTCGCCCAACCCCGACTCGCCGCCCTACGTGAAGCTCGGCCAGCAGGTGAAGGCCGGCGAGGTGCTCGGCATCATCGAGGCGATGAAAATGTTCAACCAGATCGAGGCCGATCAGTCCGGCACCATCGCGGCCATCCTGGTCGGCAACGGCCAGCCGGTGGAGTTCGACGAACCGTTGTTCGTGATTTCCTGACTTCCCAGGGCTCAGGGCCCCATCCCATGCTGGACAAAGTCGTCATCGCCAACCGCGGCGAAATCGCCCTCCGCGTGCTGCGCGCCTGCCATGCGCTCGGCATCCGCACGGTGGCCGTGCACTCGACCGTGGACCGCAACTTGAAGCACGTCGGAATGGCCGACGAATCGGTGTGCATCGGGCCCGCGCCGGCGGCCGGGAGCTACCTCAACATCCCGGCCATCATCGCCGCCGCCGAGGTCACCGATGCGGCCGCCATCCATCCCGGCTATGGCTTCCTGAGCGAGAACGCCGACTTCGCCGAGCGGGTCGAGAAATCCGGCTTCGTGTTCATCGGCCCCACCGCCGACGTGATCCGCCTGATGGGCGACAAGGTGGAGGCGATCCGCGCCATGAAGGCCGCCGGCGTGCCCTGCGTGCCGGGCTCGGGCGGGCCGCTGGGCGACGACCCGGACGAGAACGCGCGCATCGCCGCCGACATCGGCCTGCCGGTGATCATCAAGGCGGCCGGAGGCGGCGGCGGGCGCGGCATGCGCGTGGTGCGTGAGGTCGCGCAGCTGCAGGCCGCGATCGGCACCACCAAGGCCGAGGCCAAGGCGGCGTTCGGCAACGACCAGGTGTACATGGAGAAATTCCTGGAAAATCCGCGGCACATCGAGATCCAGGTGCTGGCCGACGGCCAGGGCAGCGCGATCCACCTCGGCGAGCGCGACTGCTCCATGCAGCGCCGTCACCAGAAGGTCGTCGAGGAGGCCCCCGCGCCGGGCCTGAGCGAAGAACAGCGCACGCAGATCGGCGCCGTCTGCGTGGACGCCTGCCTGCGCATCGGCTACCGCGGCGCCGGTACCTTCGAGTTCCTCTACCAGGACNNCACCAGAAGGTCGTCGAGGAGGCCCCCGCGCCGGGCCTGAGCGAAGAACAGCGCACGCAGATCGGCGCCGTCTGCGTGGACGCCTGCCTGCGCATCGGCTACCGCGGCGCCGGTACCTTCGAGTTCCTCTACCAGGACGGCCGCTTCTACTTCATCGAGATGAATACCCGCATCCAGGTCGAGCACCCGGTGACCGAGCT
>DHLY01000127.1:0-260 GCA_002405525.1 Proteobacteria bacterium UBA4656 | reverse complement strand
CGCCGGCGAGAAGCTGTCGATCCGTCAGCAGGACGTGGTGTTGCGCGGGCACGCCATCGAGTGCCGCATCAACGCCGAGGACCCCGAGACCTTCATGCCTTCGCCAGGGCAGATCCGGCGCTTCCATCCGGCGGGCGGACCCGGCGTGCGCTGGGATTCGCACATCTACGCGGGCTACCGGATACCGCCGCACTACGACTCGATGATCGGCAAGCTGCTGGGGCATGGTCCGGATCGCGCGCGAGCGAACGCGCGCAAGC
>DHLY01000003.1:26466-52748 GCA_002405525.1 Proteobacteria bacterium UBA4656 | reverse complement strand
GGTCAACACGGCGGCGAACTTCAACACGGGTGCATGGAACACGACCTCGTACAGCCCGAGTCCGGCGTCGAGCAGTTGCGTGCTGAACGACTGCAGCCTGGTGGCGGGGCCTTATACGCCGCCCCCGCCGCCCCCGATCGTCCGCTTCTACAACGAAGCGGTGCGAGATCTTCAGGACGCCATCATTGAAAACGTGAAGCCAACGAATCCCGTCACCGAGGCGGCCAAGCAACTTCGAGAATTTGGCAAGAACGTCAAGGACGGATTCGAGCTTCTCAAGGATCCATTCACCACGCCAGGATTCAAGGAGCAGTACGCGCCGAAACTTCCGTCGCGACCGTCGCTTGATCTCCGGCTACCCCCTGCTCGCGGTGGTGGTGGCTCGGTGCCAGCCGAGTCCAAGCCCCCAAAATACGATCCTTCAAAGCCTGCATACATCTACACCCCTGCAGTACCGCGTTACTGTCACCGCGGCGTGATCTGCACCATTTGATCGATTCCAAGGAAGATGAGCCAGTCCGGAACGGTCACGGTTTTCGGATTGTGACGACAGGTCAATCCGGGACGTTCATCGGGGACAGTCATGACTCCGGCCGGGTGCTGACAGGCGCCCGGCCGGCACGGCGGCCGGACGCCGCGCCGCCGCGTGCGCCAAGGCGTGCCGGATGGATCGACGAGGTGGGGGGGCAGGGTCCGGGGTGGTGGGACTGCTGGGACAGCCATGAACCCGGCCGGGTGCTGACAGGCGCCCGGCCGGCCGCAGCCGACGGGACGCCGCGCCGTCGCACGCGGCATGCTTGCGTGCGGTGCATCGGGCGCAAGGACCGTCTCGTTGCCCGACCGGTCGATCCGGGACCGGCGACCTGGCGGGCTTGTTTGGACTCCCGGGTTCCCGAGGGAGGCTCGCTGGGTTGACGCAGCCAATCCGGGGCAGTGAGGACTCCGGCCGGGTGCTTCCGATCCGGGAGTGCTTCCGATCCGGGACAGCCATGGATCCGGCCGGGCGCCGATACGCACCCGGTCGCAAGACAGTCACGTTTTCTCGGGGGACCACCCGGGGCGCTTCGGCGCAGGACGCGCGAGACAAGAAACCGCTTCTGATTCCATCTCGTTTGATTCCAGCCCGTTGCCTACAATCCGCGCTTTCCAGCCAGGAGCGCGCCATGCGCCGAATCATCGCCGGCCTGATCCTGTCGTTGGTCGCGGCGGCCGCCCCGGCGCAGCAGCGGGACTCCTTCGACCTCGAGTACGTGGTCAGCCTGCGGCAGGCCACCCGCGATGCGCTGGTCGAGGTGCGCCTCGGCGGCGGCGGTGCGGTCAAGCGGCTTCGGTTCGAACTCAAGCCCGGCCGGCAGTCGGATCCGAAGGCCGATGGATCGCTGGTGGAGAAGGACGGTGCCTGGACCTGGGAGCCGCCGGCGCGCGGCGGCACGTTGCGGCTGGTGGCGAAGATCGACCACGAGCGGCGCGGCAACGGCTACGACGCCTACATGGGCCGCCGCTGGGCGGTGTTCCGCGGCGACGACCTGGTGCCGGCATTCCGCGCGCGGCTGGCCAAGGGCGCGCAGTCGCGCGCGACCTTGCGCTTCGTCCTGCCGCCCGGCTGGGACAATGCCGACACCGGCTGGCCGCACGGGCCGGACAAGCAGCATTTCCTGATCGACAATCCGGAGCGTCGCTTCGACCGTCCGGTCGGCTGGATGATCGTCGGCGACCTCGGCACGCGGCGCGAGCGGGTGGGGCCGACCGAGATCGCCGTGGCGGCGCCCAAGGGGGCGGGTTTGCACCGCATGGACGTGATGACCTTCCTGACCTTCGTCTGGCCCGAGTTCGAGCACGCCTTCGGAAGCCTGCCGCCGAAGATCCTGCTGGTCGGCGCCGGCGAGCCGATGTGGCGTGGGGGGTTGTCGGCGCCGAATTCCCTGTTCCTGCACGCCGAGCGGCCGCTGGTCAGCGAGAACGGCACCAGCACACTGCTGCACGAACTGGTGCACGTCGCCACCCGCATCCGCGGACAGCGCCGCGAGGACGACTGGATCGCCGAGGGGCTGGCGGAGTACTACGCGATCGAACTGATGCATCGCGCCGGCGGCATGACCGATGCGCGCCGCGAGATCGTGCGCGCCAGCCTCGAGCGCTGGAGCGACGACGTAAAGACCTTGCTGGCGCGGCGCTCGACCGGTGCGGTCACCGCGCGCGCGGCCCTGCTGTTCGAGGACATCGACCGCGAGATCCGCGCCGCCAGCGGCGGCAAGCGCGACCTCGACGACGCGGTGCGCGGCCTGGTGCGGCGGCGCGACGTCAGCCTCGCCGAACTGCGCGTGGCGGTGGAAAAAGCCGCGGGCCGGCCGGTGAAGGCGCTGGACACGCCGCTGCTGCGCTGACGTTGGCGGCGCCGCCGCGACCGACGCCCCCGGTCAGGGTTCGAAGCCGCTGCCGAATAGCGTGTCGCTCGGGCCTTGCGTGGCCCGGCAGGCCGGCCCGCCCGCGTCCAGCGCGATGTTGTCCACGTACCAGCCGTCGCGCGCCACGCTGCCGTCGCTGGTGAAGCGGAAGCGCAGCCGCGCCTGCGCGCTGCCGGCGATCTGTGGCAAGTCGAGCGCGATGCGGCGCAGCGCGGGATCGCCGCTGCAGCGCCAGGCGAAGGTCGACCAGCTGGTGCCGCCGTCGGTGCTGTACTCGACGTTGCCGAAGTCGTAACCGGGCTCGGTGTCGCACCAGGAGTCGAACGACAACACCGGGTTTTCATGGCTCGTGAGGTCGACGGTGGGCGACACCAGGCTGGTGTTGGCGTTGTTCGCATACTGGCCCGCCGGGGACTCGGTCCATGCGCGCGAACCGGTCTGCGCGGTCGCCGCTGCGGTGATCGCCCACGGGGCCTGGGCCGTCCACGCGCCGGCGCCGGACTCCGCATCGCTGCCCGCGCGCCGGCACAGCGCGAACAGGGTGATGTCGCGCGCCATCTGTCCACCGCCGGCGACGAGCGTTCCGGGCAGCGATGTGCTCTCGTGGCCCGGTGCGCTGGCCAGGATCGTGTGCGTGCCGGCCGGGAGGCGGCGCGAATAGGTGCCATTGGCCGCGCTGGTCGACGCGAAACCTGCGGCCGCGACCGTCGCGCCAGCGAGCGGTGCGCCGCTGCCCGCCGCGCGCACCGTGCCGGCGACTTCGCCCACCGCGCTGGCGGCGTAGACCTGCACCCAGCCCGTCGCCCAGGGGCCATCGTTGCCGGCCGCATCGCGTCCCCGCACCCAGGCCAGCGTGCGCCCGGCCGGTGGTGTGGCGAGTGTCGCGCGCACCGTTTCCACGGTCGCGTTGAACGCGCCGTCGGCGGCGGTCATCGGCAGGGGTTGGCCGCTTGCCGTCGACCACGGGGGAGCGCCGACCCAGGCCGTGGCGCCGGCGATCGCCTGCGCGGCCTGGCTGCCGCCGTTCGCGTTGGAGTAGCGCGTATCGTCCAGCACCGCGGACAACACCACCGGCTCGCTTTCGATCGGCAGGTCGGGGTCGGTGACCACGGCGCGCGCGTCGGGACCGGCAGCCACGCGATACGGGCGGTGCAGCGTGCGCGCGGCAAAGCGAAGGGCGCGGAGATTGTCCGGCCAGATGGTGTTCTCGAACAGCGCGCAGTCCTGGAAGAAGGCGGTGCCGAGTTCAAAGGCGTAGGCCGGCACCCCGAGTTCGCCATAGACCGTGTCGTTGGTCGTGCCGTCGGTGACGTACAGCTCGTTGGACTGCTGGGGGGTGTAGCCGGTGTGCCAGGCGAACCGCCGCCCGAGTGCCTCCAGCGGTGCGGCGTTCGGCGCCGGACCCGCACCCGCCGTGGTCCAGCCCCAGGGCCAGAGGACGAGCTGCGAGTACGAGTGGATGTCGAAGAACAGTCCGTCGGTGTCGAGGTCGGCCGCATCGGTGTCGAGTGGCCCCCGGCGGTCGGGATAGAGCGAGCGCACATAGGCCACGATGGTCGCGGTCTCCGGTTCCGACGATGCCGACGGGCCCCGATAGGTATCCGCGCACGGATTGGTGCTGGAGCCGCCGCCGCCCACCGCCTGGCCCCACTTGAAGGGCCAGTTGCGGTTGAGGTCCGCGCCGCGCATGGTGCTGGTCGCGCCGCAGTACGAGGTATTGGTGTTCTTGCGCCATGACAGCGCCGTTTCCGCTCTCTTGCGGCCGTCGGGGTTGGCGTGCACCAGCAGGTGGACCTCGTGCCGGTCGAGGATCGCGGTCGCCTCGGGATCGCTGCCGTGGTTGGCAAGCAGCCATTCGCCGAAGCGCAGTCCGACTTCGGCCGGCGTGTACTCGCGCGCATGCACCGACGTCATGATGAACAGCCGCGGCTTGTCTCCGGTCAGCGCGAGGTTGGTCAGGCGCAGCACGCGCAGGTCCTCGCCGCCGCCGGGCTGCGCGGCGGTCTTCTCCCAGGTGTCGCCGATGTCGACCACGCTCGCCAGCGTGGGGTACTGCGCCGCCAACTGGTCCAGGCGCGACTTCGCCTCCGCCACCGTGCGGTAGCACGGATAGCCGGGAATGCCCTTGGCATGGCCGGGCAGCCGCCGCAGCGGCCGGTTGATCGCCGCGCTGGCGTCGTCGTCGACCTGCCAGCGCAGGCCGGCAGCCTTGAGGACCGCGCGCTCCATCGGATCGGCTTCCACCACCACCAGGCCCTTGACGGTGTCGACGATGAGATGCGTGTGGCGGGACGCAAGGTCCTGGATCACGGCCGGGTCGCGGGTCTCGACGCGCAGGACTTCGGTGCGGGGCGCCGACTCCTGCGCGGCCGCGGCCTGCGGCAGCAGGGCGATTGCCATGGCGAGGTGCAGGGTCAGGCGCATGCGCTTTTCGGGGTCGGCAGGCAGCGCAGTGTGCCACGGGGCAAGCGACGCGCCACCGCTTGGTTCCGGCGTCTGCCCGGTTCCGCCCGAACGGCTGTGGAGCATGCGCAGCCACCCGCCAGTGCCTGCGCGGCACCCGTGCCGCTATGCTGCCGCGCTTTGTCGCGGGGGAATGCCATGCGTCCGATCAGCCTTGCTCTCGCGGCCCTGCTACTCGCCTTGGCACCGGTGGCGGAATGCGCCGAAGCGCCGCCCGCCGGCAGCGGGCCCTGGGTGGTGCGGGCCACTTTCAAGGACGACCGCAGCCTCGCCTTGCTGATGCGCCGTGCAGCGCCCTGGCGGGTCGACCGCGAGTCGCGCGAGGTGCTGATCGAGGTCGACAATGCCTTCGAGTGGCAGCGCATGCAGCGCGAAGGCTTCGAGGTGCGGCTGGACGCGGAGCTCACCGGCGCCCTGCGCTCGCCGCCGGCCAAGGCCGTGGGACAGATCACCGGGATACCTGGTTACACCTGCTACCGCACGGTGGAGGAGACCTTCGCCGCGGCCGAGGCCCTGGTTGCCACGCGGCCCACGCTGGCGGAGTGGATCGACATCGGCGATTCGTGGCGCAAGCAGCAGAACCTGCCCGGCGGCTGGGACATCCGCGTGCTGCGCATCACCAATCGCGCGATCCCCGGCCCGAAGCCGGTGCTGTTCCTGCAGGGGGCGTTGCACGCGCGCGAGTACGTGACCGCCGAAACCGTGCTGCGCTTCGGCGAACAGATGCTCGCCGGCTACGGCACCGACGCGGACGCGACCTGGATCATCGATCACCACGACATCCACCTGCTGCCGGTGGCCAACCCCGATGGCCGCAAGGTGGCCGAGACGGCGGCCACGCGATTGCAGCGCAAGAACCGCAACGAGGGATTCTGCGCCGCCGGCGGCACCAGCCTGGGCGTGGACCTCAACCGCAACTACGCGTGGAACTTCGCCGGCCCCGGCAGCTCAGGGGAACCGTGCGCGTCGAACTTCCACGGCCCTTCCAGCCTGAGCGAGCCCGAGACACAGTCGATCACGGCCTGGCTGCGCAACATCTTCCCCGACCAGCGGGCCGAGACCTCGCTCAGCGATCGCGTGACGCCGGTGTCGCTGGACGCCACCGGCTTCTACGTCGACGTCCACAGCAACGGCGCGGGCAACTGGTTTCCCTGGGGCGACGTGACGTCGACCGCGCCCAACGGCACCCGGATGCAGACGTTGGCGCGGAAGCTCGAGTTCTACAACGGCTACCAGGCGATCCAGGGTGCCTTCACCGGTGCGATCGGCGGCGCGTCCGACGACTACACCTTCGGCACGCTCGGGGTGCCGGCGTTCACCATGGAACTCGGTGGCAGCGACTTCTGGCCCGCATGCACGACCTATGAGGCGCAGATCGCGCCCGGCACGCTGGCGTCGTTCCGCTTCGCCGCGCGGATCGTGCGCGCGCCCTTCCGCCTGCCGGCGGGGCCGGAACTGGTCGCGGCGGCGGCTTCGCCGACGGATCTTTCGCCGGGCGGCAGCACGCAATTGACCGCGACCGCCAGCGACGCCCGCTTCGGGCCCGGCACCGGGGCTGAACCGACACAGGCCGTGCAGGGCGTGGAAGTCTTCCTGCAGCCGCCCTGGACACCCGGCGCCGTCGCGATCGGCAGCATGGCGGCGGTCGATGGGAGTTTTGATTCGAGCCAGGAATCCGTGTCGTTCACCCTCGGCGCCGCGCAACTCGCCGTCGGACGGCAACTCGTGTACCTGCAGGCGATCGACGCGGCCGGCAACCGCGGGCCGGTTTCGGCGGTGTTCGTTTCCCTGCAGGGTGGCGTGTTCGCCGACGGCTTCGAGCCCGGGCCGCCGTGAGCGGCTGAGATGAAAATCAGGCTCTCAGGCAGGCCGTGAACGGCCTGTGCGCGGATCATGCACGCCAGGGCATGATTCGCGGGAGCGAGTCCGGGCCGGTGCCGGAGTCGCGACTGGAGAAGTCCACAGGATGCGGTCTTTCTCACCTGTGCTGAGGCCCCCTCTGCCGCAGCATTGCGGCGTTCGCCCCACCGCGATCCGCCGGCGCGGGTCCGCGCACGCTCGTACGCGTCCGCCAGCACGGCGCGAATGCCTCCGGGCCGGCCCGCGCGACGGGCACCCGCGTGCCGGCGCCCATCGCGCCACCTGCTGCACTGCGGCGTGGCATTTCCACGCGCCCGAATAGACTACGTCCGCCTGCCGCCGAACGGCCGGTGGGGAGGGAGGAAACCCGCGACGCGCCAGCGCCGCGGGTTTCTTTTTTCCGGCCCGCCGCGTGGCGCGCCGGGCCCGTCGGCTGCGACACTGCGCCGATGGACGCCGCGGTCCGCATCGCCCTTGAACGCCTCGACGCCGCGCGCGCCGACGGCGCGCTGCCGCCGGTCGGTGGCGCGGCGCGCGAGGCGCTCGGCCGCGTGTTCGACGCCAGCCCCTTCGTGTCCGAGGTCCTGTGCGCGCAGCCTGAGCTGGCCGATGCGGCCACCGGCGAATGGCTGCACGACGTGACGCCCCCGGCGGCGCGCTGGGCGCCGCCGGTCTGGCCCGCTCCCGACGATGTTGCCGCGATGCGCGCGCTGCGTCGCTTCCGCCGCGCCGAGAGCGCGCGCCTGGTGGTGCGCGACGTGCTCGGCGTCGACCCGGTGCGCGCCACCATCGAGGGCGCCACCGCGCTGGCCGAGACCTGCATCGAGCAGGCGCTGCGACACCTCGAACCCGCCTTCCACGCGCGCCACGGCGTGCCGCGCCTCGCCGACGGGTCGGTGCAGCGGCTGTTGGTGGTCGGCATGGGCAAGCTCGGCGGCGGCGAACTGAACTTCTCCTCCGACATCGATCTGGTGTTCGCCTACGCCGAACCGGGCACCTGCACCGGCGGCCGCGCGCTCGACTTCGAGGACTTCTACGCGCGGCTCGGCCAGCGCCTGGCGCAGCTGCTCGGCGAGGTGACGGCCGACGGCTTCGCCTACCGCGTGGACCTGCGCCTGCGGCCGTTCGGGTCGGTCGGCCGGATGGCGCTGTCGTTCGCGGCGATGGAGCAGTACTACCAGCGCGAAGGACGCGACTGGGAGCGCTACGCCTGGATCAAGGCGCGCGCGGTGGCCGGCGACGTCGCGGGCGGACAGCGTCTGCTGGCCCTGCTGTCGCCCTTCGTCTACCGGCGCTACCTCGACTTTACCGCCATCGACGGCCTGCGCGAGATGAAGCGCCTGATCGACGCCGAGGTGGCGCGCCGCGACCTCGCGCAGCACGTCAAGCTCGGTCCCGGCGGGATCCGCGAACTGGAATTCATGGTGCAACTGGTGCAACTGGTGCGCGGAGGCCGCGAACCGGCGCTGCGCACGCCGTCGTACTACGCTGCGGTCGAGGCCGCGGTGGCCGCGGGCCATGCGCCGGGCGATATCGCCGAACGGCTGCGCGAGGCCTACGACTTCCTGCGCCGGGTCGAGAACCGCCTGCAGATGCGCCACGACGCGCAGGTGCACCAGTTGCCCGACGACGCCGGGGAACGCGCGGCGTTGGCGCGCGGCCTTGGTTTCGACGGCTGGGCCGGGTTCGAGGCGGCGCTGGCGGCGCGGCGTGACCGGGTCGCGGGCGCGTTCGCCGAGCTGCTCTCGCCCGGCGCAGGCGCCGGGGCGCCGGCGGCCGGCGGGTCCGACTGGGCCGCCGCCTGGGCGGGCTTCGATGCGCGCGAGCCGGTGCTGCCGCCGCCGTTCGGCGCCGCGGCCGCGGAGGCGCTGCGGGCCTACGCCGCCGGCGCAGCGCTGCGCGGGCTGGACGCGCGGGCGCGGGCGCGGGTCGACCGCCTCGTGCCGGCTTTCCTCGCCGTCTGCGCGTCCCGCGCCCGGCCCGACGAGGCCCTGGCTCGCGTGCTGCGCCTGCTCACCGCGGTGGCCGGACGGGCGACCTACCTCGCCCTGCTCGACGAACTGCCCGCCGCACGCGACCGGCTGGTGGAGACCGTCGCCCGCAGCGCTTGGCTGGCCGAGCGCGTGGTCGCCCACCCCCTGCTGCTCGACGACCTGCTCGATGCGCGCGTCGCCGGCCCGCTGCCCGACGAGGCCGGCGTCCGCGCCGCGCTGGATGCCGCGGTCGCCACCGCCGGCGCCGACGTCGAGGCGGCGCTGGAGCGTGTGCACGAGGTCCGCCACAGCGCATTGTTCCGCCTCGCGCTGGCGTGGCTGGCACGGCGGCTGCCGGCGGTCGAACTCGCCGCGCGGCTGGCCGGCATCGCCGAGGCCACGGTGGCGGCGTTGACGGCGATGGCGCTGGCGGACACCGCGCGCGCGCACGGGCCGCTGGCCGACGAGGGCGCCGGCTGCGGCTTCGCGGTGCTCGGCTACGGCAGCCTCGGCGGGCGCGAGCTCGGCTTCGGCTCCGACCTCGACCTGGTGTTCGTCTACGACGGCGCGCTGGCCGCGCGGTCCAGCCGCGGCGCGCGGCCGCTGGAGGGTCCGCGCTGGTTCGCGCGTGTGGCGCAGCGCGCGGTGCACTGGCTGACCACGCCGATGCGCGCCGGCGCGCTGTACGCGGTGGATACCCGGCTGCGCCCCGACGGCGCCAAGGGTCTGCTGGTGGTCAGCCTCGACGGATTCCTCGACTATCAGCGCGAGCGCGCATGGACCTGGGAGCATCAGGCCCTGGTGCGCGCGCGCGCGGTGGCCGGTGATCCTGCGTTGAGCGCGGCCTTCGAAGCCGGGCGGGCCGGCGTTCTGCGTCGCAGCCGCGACCACGGCGCGTTGGCCGCCGACGTGGTGCGGATGCGAGAACGCTGGCGCGCCGAACTGGACCGCTCCGACGCGGCGCGGTTCGACCTCAAGCAAGGTCGCGGTGGCACGGTGGACCTCGAATTCATCGTCCAGCGCGAAGTGCTGGCGCACGCGGCGACCGCGCCCGCCCTGGCAGGCGCGACCGCCACGCTGGCTTTGCTGGATGCGCTCGTGGCCGCGGGCGTCCTCGACGCTGCAGCCGTGGTCGACCTGCGCGGCGCGCATGCGGTATTGCTGGAGCGCGGCCTCGACTGCACGCTCGACGGTCAGCCGCGGCTGACGCCGCGCGACCCGGTCGCAGCGGCGGCGGCGACCATTGCCGCGGCGTGGGCGGCGCGGTTCGGCGCTGGAGCCGCCGGCTGAAGCGGCACGCGCTCGGTGGTCAGGCGGCGGGCGCGGGTCGCGCGGAGTCGAAGCGGCGGCGCAGTTGCGCGGCGATCGCCAGCGCCTCGTCCGGCGCCGGGGGAACGTCCCAGGTCGACGGCGCGTCGCACAAGGATCGGATGCGGCCGGCGACGGCGAGATCGTGGTGCAGCCGCGCGATGCGCCCGCGCGGTGGCCGCGGGGCGTGCACGAACACCGGATTGCCGGTCGCGCAGGCCTCGGCGAGCAGGTTCGCCGAATCCGCGGTCACCACCAGCCGCTGCGCGTGGGCCAGCATGCCGAGGTAGGGATTCGCACCGTCCGCTTCGCCGGTCCAGACCCGCGCCGGCAGCGCCGACAGCCGCTCGCGCAGGCGTGCGGCCAGCGCCGGCGGCGTGCGGCGCGAGGTGGTGACCAGCAGCCCGCCGCCGTCGCGCGCATGCCAGGCGGCGAGGTGGTCGCACAAGGCATCGATGTCGCGCCGGTCCATGCGCAGCGCGCGGCTGGGGCCGCCGACCAGCACCGCGGTGCGCGGCGCGGGGATGCGCGCGAGGTGGGCATGGCGCACGGCGGCTGCGGCCAGCACGGCGGGCGTGATGCCGTGCAGGCTGCCGGTGACGGTCAGCACGTTGGCGCCGCGCAGGCCGTCGTGCGCCGGCGCGACGACCACGTCCCAGTGCCGCGGATCGGCGCGCGGGTCGAGGATCTGCACCGCGAAGACGCCGTGCGCGGCGCGCAGCCAGGCGGTGGCCAGTGCCGCGCGCCGCCCGCAGCCGATCACCAGTGCGGGGCGCGATGCACCCGCCGCGGCGCGCAGCGCGTCCGGCATCGCGCGGGCGGCGCCGGCGCGCAGGTGCGGCGCCAGCCAGCCCCAGGGCGCGCGCGGCCGCACGATCCATTCGCGCGCGGCCACGCTCAGGGCGGCGGCCAGCGCCTGCGCCGGGCGCAGGTTGCCGGCCGCGCCGTCGGTGACGATCCAGGCCGGTTCGAGGGCGGGCGGGGAGGCGATGTCCACGGGGGGATTATGGGCCGCCGCGGCGCGCCCGCGCAGGGCCGGCGCGCCGCCCGCGTGCCGTGCACGGGCGGCGTGCGGGCCTGCAAGGGCCACGAATGCGCCGCACCGACATGCGCTGGCTACACTGCGCCGCACTCGAAAGGACGCCCACCCCCATGCACACGCCGCTCGATCCCGCCGCGCTCGACCAGCTCTTCCTCAAGGCCCGCACCTACGGCGCCACGGCCAACACCTGGCTGCCGAAGCCGGTGCCCGAGGACCTGCTGCGTCGCCTGTGGGACCTGGCGAAGATGGGCCCGACGGCCGCCAACAGCTCGCCGATGCGCGTGGTGTTCGTCGCCACCGCGGAAGGCAAGGCGCGCCTCGAGCCCGCGCTCGACGCCGGCAACCGCGACAAGACCATGGCCGCGCCGGTGACCGCGATCGTCGCCACCGACCACGTGTTCTACGAGAAGCTGCCCTACCTCTTCCCGCACACCGACGCGCGCGCCTGGTTCGAGGGCAAGCCGCACGCCGACACCGCGGCGTTCCGCAACGCCACCCTGCAGGGCGCCTACCTGGTCCTCGCCGCGCGCGCGCTCGGCCTCGACTGCGGCCCGATGTCCGGCTTCGACAACGCCGCGGTGGACCGCGCCTTCTTCGCCGGCACCCGCGTGCGCAGCAATTTCCTCGTCAACCTCGGCTACGGCGACCCGGCGAGCCTGTTCCCCCGCTCGCCGCGGCTTTCGTTCGACGAGGCCTGCACCATCGCCTGATCCCCGGCATCGAAGACACCCATGCGCAGGCGGACCTTCGCCGGCATGCCGGGCCTCGCCAGCGGTGCGGCTCCGGCCGTCGATCCACCAGGGCGCCGCATCGGCGGGTCTGCACGCCGCCCGTGCACGGCAACGCCACCGATGTTCCTGCAAGCGTCGCCATCGCGCGGACCGACCCGGCCGGAGTCCGCATGATCACGATTCGTCCCGCCGCCGCGCGCGGCAGCGCGACCTCCGGCTGGCTCGACAGCCGCCACACGTTTTCGTTCGGCCGCTACCACGACCCCGCGCACACGGGCTTCGGGCCGCTGCGGGTGGTCAACGAGGACCGCGTGGCCCCGGGCGCCGGCTTCGACACCCACGGCCACCAGAACATGGAGATCATCTCCTACGTGCTCGACGGCGCGCTGGCGCACCAGGATTCGCTCGGCACCCACGGCATCATCCGCCCCGGCGACGTGCAGACGATGAGCGCCGGTAGCGGGATCACGCACAGCGAGTTCAACGCGTCGAAGACGCGGCCGGTGCACTTCCTGCAGATCTGGATCCAGCCGGACCGCAGCAACATCGCGCCGTCCTACGCGCAGAAGGCGTTTTCCGCGGACGAGCGCCGCGGTCGGCTGCGCCTGGTGGTTTCGCCCGACGCGGCCGAGGGCTCGATCCGCATCGTGCAGAACGCGCGCATGTACGCGACCCTGCTCGCGCCCGGCGCGACGGTGACCCACGACCTCGCGCCGAACCGCCGCGCCTGGGTGCAGGTCGCGCGCGGCGCGGTGACGCTCAATGGCACGCGGCTCGTGGCCGGCGACGGTGCGGCGGTCGATGGCGAATCGCGGCTGGAACTCGCCGGGATCGAGGACGCGGAAGCCCTGCTATTCGACCTGCCTTGAGGCGCGCAGCCGCGCGGCGCGCGCAGCGGCCGCCGCCGCCGCGCCGAGCAGGGCGCCCGCCGCGAACGCGGCCTCCCAGCCGCGCAGCCAAGCCGGACCCACGCTGAAGTGTTCGCGCGGGCGCAGCGCGAGCGACAGGCGGCGCACCGGGCTGTCCATCGGCAGGGTTCCCGCGGGGTTGGCGACCAGCCAGTCCCACGCCGACGGCGGGTGCACCACCCCGCTGACGGAGGCTGCCGGCAGGCGGGCCAGCGTCCGCGCTTGCGCGTCCTCCAGCGTCGCCGAGCCGGCGGGCCAGGCGATCTGCAGGCAGCCTGCTGCGGACGCCGGACCTGGCGCCACGCCGTCGCCCCGGATCGTTGACGCGGCCTCGATGGGTTCCACGCACACCATGACGGATTCGCCGGCCGCCGGACGCGCCATGCCGAACTGGTTGGAGATCCACGGCAGCAGGAACATCAGCGGCAGCGCGGCCACGATTGCCGGCCTCAGGTTCAGCCGCAGTTGGCGCGCGGACAGGCGCATCGCCTCGCTCGCCAACGCGCGCAGCCCGTTCGGGTCCCCGTCATAGGCGGCCAGTGCGCGGTGCGTGGCGCGCAGCGCCGCACGCACGGCATCGAGGGCGCGACGGTCCGCGGCCCACGCGTGCAGGGCTATCGACGACGCGCCACCAGCGGCGGCCCAGCCGAGAAGGCGAAGGCCATCCCCGGCGAACGGCGCCAGCCATGCGTCGAGCGCGCCGAGCACGGGCGCGGGGAGGTCGAACAGACCGCTCACTTCGCCTCCAGCAGGGTCCTCGCAACCGCCCCGACACCCTCGATCGACGTCGGTGGCGCGAGCGCGACGTCGGCGAAGAACACGCCGGGCACGGCCGACGGATCGATGCAGTGGTCCCCGCTCCACGGCAGGTTGTTGGGCTCGAACACGCCTGGCGGCACGCCGCCGAGCGCGGTCTGCCACGAGGCGCGAAGGCCGGGCTGCCAGCCGACGACGAGGTCGGGCGCCTCGGCCGCGTGCGGCCCAGGGTAGATCGTCGCCGCGTCGTGGACCTCGCGCACGGCGGACGATCCGTCGCCGGACCGAAGTCCGCGCAGGGCTTCGGCGAGTTCGCGCTTGATTCGCGGCGCGTCGGCCGGGTCGACGATCCCCTGCGCCTCGCGGCCGCGCACGTTCAGGTACAGCCCGTTGAGGCCGAGCGCGTAGGCACGCGTGCGCGACCAGTCCACCTCGGCGAACAGCGGCGCACTCTGCGTCGCCGGCGCGCGCAGTGCGAGCCAGCCCTGCTCCAGCAGCCAGCGGTTGAGGTTGACGGCGGTGCGGAACGGCGCGAAGCCGTGGTCGCTGACCACCAACAGGCGGTCGCCGGGCTGCATGCGCCGCCGGACCTCGCCCACGATGCGGTCCGCCTCGCCATAGATCCAGCCGATCGCCTCCCGGCCGCGCAGGCCGGTGGTGGCGTGCAGCGGATGCTGCGCGTCGATCCCGCGCCAGAACATGTGGCTGACGCGGTCGGTCTGCACGAAGACCTTGACCACCAGCTCGGTGTCGCGTCGTTCCAGCGTGTCGCGCAGCATCGCCTCGCCTTCGGCCAGCGTGTGGCGCACGCCGTCGAGCCACGCGTCGTCGTCGAGGTGGCCCTGGGTGAGCGCCCAGGTCTCCTCGGGCATCCCCAGCGTGTGGTAGACCCCGATCCGCGCGGCGAGCTCGGCGCTGAACGCGGCGGGGGCGGTGACCGGCGCCGCGGGCTCGCGGGGATCGATCTCGATCGGCGTCATGTACAGGGAGAGGCCCGGCAGGCCCTCGCGCAGGTGGAAGCGCACGATGCCGCGCACCGACAGCACGCCGGCGAAAGGAAAGCGCAGTCCGACCCACTCACTCCACTGGCCTGGCTGCAGCGACAATTCGCTGTCGGGCAGGGACAGGCGCACGCCGCTGCCGTCCGCGGCGATGCGCAGCCGGACGCGGAGGGCGGGCGCGGCGGCGTCGAATGGATGCTGAGGGCCCTCGATATCGGTGTCGATCACGCCGGTCGCGGCGCCCCGCAGCAGCCGAACGCGCCCGCCATTTTCGGCGTTGGGCACCACCCGCGTGCTGTACAGCGTGTAGGTGCCCTGCGTGCCCAGCAGGTCCGGCACGCCCAGCCCCGACACCATGCGGGTGACCGCGTCCGGCGGCCAGGTCACCGGCACGCGCAGGATCGCCGCGCGGTGGAAGTCGCGCTCGGCCGCGACCCAGAACGGCTCGCCGTCGCGCCGGGTCGACAGCACCGGGTCGGAAAGCGGCAGCGTCCAGTCGCCGATCGACACGGTCCGTTCCGGCGGCGCGCTGCGCGCCATCGAGAAGTCGGGGCGGTAGGTGGCCGGGTCGCGGCGCAGGAAGTCGAAGATGCCGTGGTGGCCGGGGCCGTGGCCGGTCGCGAAGCCCGCCCATGCCACCGAGGACTGGGGCGGGTTGCTGGTCGGCAGGCGCGCAAAGGTGCCCTCGGCGCGCAGTCGCGCCAGCTCGGGCAGTCGGCCCTCGGCCATGAACCGTTCGACCAGCCCGGGGTCCATCCCGTCGAAGCCCAGCACGATGACCTGGCGCGCCGCCGGCGCGGCGGGTCGCCCGGCGTCGCAGCCGGCAAGCAGGCAGGCCGCCAGGGCAGCGGCCAGCAGGGCCGCCCGCCGGGCGGCCTGGGGGCCGAACGTGGAAACACCGTGTTGCGAAGGCATGTGGTCAAGCCGCGTCGAAGGGCGCATAATGACAGCATAGGGCTCATCGCAGGCGCCCTTGCCGGGGGAATCCAGATGCGTCGTCTTCTGCTCGCAGTTGCTTGCGCCACCGCCGTTTGCGGCACCGCTTCCGCCGATGTTTCGATGCTCGACCACCAGGCCGTCAAGGGCGCCGCGGCGAAAGCCGGCGACAAGAAGGGCACGCGTCCGAACGCCACCGGCTCCCAGGCCCTGACCGACGCCCTGGGCCTCGAGTACTTCATCAACGACAACATCACGTTTTCGACGTCGAGTTCGGCGTCGGGCGCCGCCAGCGAGGCGAGCTACGTGGCCGCCGTCGCCGCCGACACGCTCAACGGCGGAACCGCCATGGACTCGCTCGGCGACGGCTTCGACGGCTACAACACCGTCTGCCTGTCGACCGGCGCCAACTTCCAGTGCAGGACGGGCAACGCCAGCTACGTGATCTACAACAACAACGGCAACAGCACCCGGGATGCCGCCTGCGGCAACCGGCAGGTGCTGTTCAACCCGCAGACGATCGCCATCGCCGGCGGCACGGTGCGGCTGTCGCGCAAGGTCTACGTGCCTGCGACCGACAGTTTCGCGCGCTGGCTCAACATCCTCACCAACACCGGCGCGAGCGCGGTCACGCTGAACATGTCGGTCGCCAACAATCTGGGCTCCGACTCGAGCACCGTGATCGTGTCCAGCAGCAGCGGCAATGCGGCGGCGGAACTGGCCGACACCTGGGTCAGCACCTTCCAGGACTGGTCGGGCACCACGTCCAGCGACCCGCGTCTCGGCCATGTACTGCGCGGCGCCACCGGTGCGGTGCCGCTGGCGGCGATCAACTTCGTCAACGGCGACGACAATCCGTACTGGGGCTACACGCTGACGCTGCAGCCCGGCGAGACGCGCATCATCGCCAACTTCGTCACCGGCCAGGCGACCCGCGCCGCGGCAGCCGCCAAGGCGGCGCAACTCGCCGCGTTCCCGGCCGCCGCCCAGGCCTGCATGACGCCGACCGAACTCTCGCAGGTCGCGAACTTCGGGACCGCGCCGACGGCGGCGGTCGCCGTTCCGGCGGGCGATCGCATCGGCTGGATCGCGCTCGGCCTCGGCCTGCTCGCGGCGGGCTTCTGGATCAGCCGCCGGCGCGCGAACGCCTGATCGTCCGGTCGTCGAGGGTAGCCGGGGCGGTGGACCATGCCCGCCCCTTGGACGCGACAGCCTGGCGTCTGCTGTCGCTGGTCCTGCTGTCCGGCGTGGTGCTGTCGTTCGCGGCCTGTGCCCCGCGCGACCGGCCGCGCAATGTCCTGCTGATCACGGTGGATACCCTGCGCGCCGACCACCTCGGCGCGTACGGGCGCGTGCAGGCGCGCACGCCCGTGCTCGACGCGCTGGCTGCCGAGGGGGTCCGCTTCGAGGAGGTGTCGTCGGTTGCGCCCGTCACCATGCCGGCCCACGCCAGCATCATGACGGGGCTGCTTCCGCCTGCCCACGGCGTGCGCGACAACGGCGCCTACGCCTTGCCCGCCGCCGCGCAGACCCTCGCCGAGCGCTTCCGGGACGCAGGCTACGACACCGCGGCCTTCGTGTCCGCCGTCGTGCTCGGGCGCCGCTACGGGCTGGACCAGGGCTTCGACGTCTACGACGACGCGCTGTGGGACCAGCCCGACCCGGCCACGTTCATGATCCGCGAGCGGCCCGCGCGGCAGACGCTCGACCGCGCGCTCGACTGGCTCGACCGCCGGCTCGACACTGCGTCGGATCGTCCGTTCTTCGTCTGGGTCCACCTGTTCGATCCGCACCAGCCCTATCGCGCGCCGGAAGCCTTCGCCGCGGGCGCGGCATCGCCATACGACGCCGAGATCGCCTATGCCGACCATGAACTGGGGCGCCTGCTCGAGGAACTGCGCCAGACGGGACGGCTGGAAGACACCCTCGTGGTGGCCACCGCCGACCACGGCGAGAGCCTGGGCGAGCACGAGGAACAGACCCACGCGATCTTCGTCTACCGATCGACGATCCGCGTGCCGCTGATCCTGCGCCACCCTGCGAGCCTGGGACGCGGCAAGGTGGTCGCCGAACCGGTGAGCGTGATCGACATCGCGCCGTCGATCCTGGCGGCGACGGGACTGCCGTCCCTGCCCGCGGCGCAGGGGATCGACCTGCTGCCCCTGGTACGTGGCGGCAAGGGGCCGGCGGACCGGGTCCGCTATTCGGAGTCGCTGGTCGCGCAACTCGGCTTCGGGATGGCGCCACTGTTCGCCGTGCGCAGTGCGACCCATACCTGGATCCGCGCGCCGCGGCCGGAACTGTACGACTTGCGCGTGGATCCGGGCGAGTTGCGAAACCTCGCGGGCGAGGCGCCGCCGGAGGCGTCCGACCTCGACGTGGCGCTGCAACTGGTGCTCGACGACAGCGCCGGCCGCGCGCTGGTGGCGGTCGAAAACCCGATGTCGCGCGAGACGATGGAGATGCTGCAGTCGCTCGGCTACCTCCAGGGCGAGCGCGAGCGTGCCGCGGTCGAAGGCATGGATCCCAAGGACGGCATCCGCATCTACAACCTGCTCGAGGACGCCCGCCACGCCGCGCAGGACGAGGACTGGCCACGCGCCGAGGCGCTCGCCCGCGCCATCCTCGAGCAGATTCCCGGGCATTTCTCCGCGCGCGGCGTGCTGGCGATGGTCCATTTCCGGACCCGGCGCCTCGACGAGGCGGAGGCCGAGTACCGCCGAATGATCGCCGACGATCCGCGCCAGTTCCGCCTCTACGGCATGCTGGCGCTGATCGACCTCTACCGCGGCGACCTCGACGCCGCGGAACGCTCGCTGCACGCCGCGCTCGCCGTGTCCCCGGGATACGTCGAGGCCATCGGCCAGCTCGGCATGGTGGCGATGCTGCGCGGCGACCCGGACGCCGCGCAGGACTGGTACCGCAAGGCGCTCGCGATCGATCCCGGGTTCCCCAGCACCTACCGGCGGCTGGGCGACCTGCACTACCAGCGTGGCGAGCATGCGGCCGCGCTGGCGCAGTATCGCGAGGCGCTGGCCCGCAATCCCGCCGACCTGAGATCGCTGGTCCAGGCCGGCAACAGCGCGCGCCGGACCGGCGACCTGGCCGCGGCGCGCGGGTACTTCGAGCGTGCCATCGCGGTGGCGCCGGGCGACTGGATCGCCGCCTACAACCTCGCCTGCCTCGATGCGGTGGGCGGGGATCATGACGCCGCGCTGCGTCGGATCGACCAGGCGCTGCAGGCGGGCTTCACGCGCGTCTCGCTGCTGCAGGCCGATCCCGACCTCGAAGCGCTGCGCCGCGACGAGCGATTCGCGAAGCGCCTGCTGGCGTTGCAGCGTTCCCTCGAGTCGGCCGGCGACCCCGCGGCCACGCGCCCGGACGGCGTGCGCGCCGACGACTGAGGATCAGCCTTGCGGCAGTTCTCCGTCCCGCTTGCGCGGCGTGCCGCGGACGCGTCGCCACAGCATGCGCAGCGGCCACGCGAGGATCGCGAACGCCACCAGCACGATGCCCAGCAGCCAGCCCAGCAGCGAGCCCACCAGCCCGAGCCCTGCGCCCGGGCCGATGTAGGCATGCGCCGACGGCGCGGCGAGCGACAGCACGAGCAGGAGCAGCGCAAGGTGGCGGTGGCGCATCGGGCGGTGTCCGGATGAGCGGGCGGCGGAAGGCTAGCATGGAACCGCGGCGGGTCCGGCCGGCGCCGGCGGTCCAGCGGCGCGATCGCCTCGCGGGCGCGCTGTTCGAACGCCTGCCCTCGGTGGGTCCGCGGCTATCCGCGCTCGAGGACGCCGCGATCGGCACGGCGCCGGTGCCTGCGGTGCACCAACCCGAACTCTATGTCTGCGGCGTCGCGCGCTGCGGCAGCACCGCCCTCCTGCAGGCGCTCGCCGGCCTGCCGGGGGCGACGGCGCATCGCTACGCCGACTTCGCGGGCCTCTGGGCGCCGTACTGGTGGAATTGGTGGCGCGCCCGCACGCGCCTCGGGCAGGCCGTCGCCGTGGAGCGCGCGCACGGCGACGGCATCCGCGTGACCGACGAGAGTCCCGAAGCGCTCGAGGAAGTCCTCTGGATGCATTTCCACCCTTGGCTCCACCGAGGGCTGCGCAGCGAGGCGCTGGAGCCGGCCGACCTCGCGCCGGGCTTCACCGACCTGCTGCGGCGACACGTGGCCAAACTGCTGTGGGTGCGCGGTGCGACGCGCTACGTGTGCAAGGCGAACTACCACCTCGTTCGGCTGCGCGCGGTGCGCGCCGTCTTCCCCGCCGCGCGTTTCGTGGTCCCGATCCGCGCGCCGTCCGCGCACGTCGCCTCGCTGCTGCGCCAGGATGCGCGCTTCCGGGCGTTCGCCGCCGCGGATCCGCGGATCGTCGCGCACCTGCGTCGGGTCGGGCACTACGAGTTCGGACCGCACAAGCGTGCCGTCCATCTCGGCGATCCGCGCGCATTCGCAGAGGTCGAATCGGCGTTCGCGGGCGGCGATGCCGCGCGCGGCTATGCGCTGTCCTGGGCGCAGCAGCATGCCTGGCTATGCGACGCCCTCGACGCCGACCCGGCGCTGCGCGAGTGCGTGCTGCTGGTCCGGCACGAGGACCTGCGCGCGGATCCGCGCCCAGCGCTGCGGCGCATCGCCGGCCACGCCGCGCTCGCGCCGGATGCCGCCGACGCGTGGATCGCGCGCGTGGCGCCGGGCCTGGCGTCCTCCGCTCCGCCGGAAGACGATCGAGCGCCGGCTGATGACGGGCGGGTCGATGCGATCACCGCTGACACGCTCGCCAGGCTTTCCCGGCACATCGAGCCGTCCGGAAGCGGCGCGCGGGTGTAGCGGGTCTTGGCCGACCGTTCTCCTGGCGGCGCGCCGGCCTCGATGCCGTGCACCGTGGCGCGCCGGGCACTGCGCTCGCGGGCTCAGGCGAACAGGGCGCTGTTGTCGATGAAGATCAGGTAGTCGCGGACCCGGCCGCCGTCGAGCCCGAACACCTTGGCGAAGGGCACCCGCAGGGTCGAGCCGTCCTTGCGGGGATAGGTCACGAAGCCGCGGGTGGCGATGCGCCCGCCCGCTTCGACGCGGTCGACCAGTTCATGGCGGATCGCGCCGATCGTGCCGAAGAATCCGGCCACGAAATCGCGCACCGCCGCCCGGCCCTCGACGGGCGGCAGGTTGCCGAACCGGAACGTGCAGTCCGGGGCGAGGAAGGCGGCGAAGCGATCAGGGTCCATCGCGTCGATGGCGGCGAACAGGTCGTCGAGCATGGCGATCCTCCGGGACGCGACGAGCCCGCACGGTCGCCCCGCGTGGTGCAAGCGCGGGTGGCTGGCCGCGTCGGCGGGTCTTCGGGTAACGTAGCGGCACCGCGGGGGAGCGCCTTGGACGACGCCGCCACCATCACCGCCCTGTTGCAGTCCTGGCGCGCCGGCGCGGCCGACGTGGCACCGCGGCTGAACGCGCACATCTACGAGCGCCTCAAGCAGATGGCGCGCCAGCGATTCCAGGGGTCGGACGTGGTGCTGAGCCCCACGGTGCTGGTGCACGAGGCCGTCGCGCAGATGCTCGATGCCGGGGTGGACTGGGCTTCGCGCTCGCACTTCTTCGCGCTGGCCGCGTTGCAGATGCGCACCGTGCTGGTCGACCACGCGCGCCGTGCGGCCGCCGGCAAGCGCGGCGCCGACCCGGTGGCGGTCACCCTGGATCCCGCGCATGCCGCCACCGACGACGGGGTCGGCGTGATCGAGGTGCACGAGGCGCTGGGGAAGCTCGCCGCCGAGGACGAGCGTGCCGCGCGCGTGCTGGAACTGACCTACTTCGGCGGCCTCGACGCGCGCCAGGTCGGCGAGGTGCTGGGCATCTCGGTCGCCACGGTCGAGCGCGACCTCAAGTTCGGCCGCGCCTGGCTGCGGGAGGCGATGTCGTGAGCGCGCCGGGTGGCGTGCGCGCGCTGTTCGAGCGCGCGCAGGGGCTGTCGCGCGAGGCGCGCGAGGCGCTCTACCGCGCCGAGGGTATCGACGAAGCCATGGCGTCCCGCGTCGAGGCCCTGTTGGCGGCCGCCAGCGCCGGCACCGTCGACCCCGCAGCCGATGCGATCGCCGCTCGCGTGCGCGGCGCGGCGGCATCGGCGCTGCGCGCCGTGCTGCCCGACCGCATCGGCCCCTGGCGCGTGCTCGGTCTGGTCGGCGAGGGCGGCATGGGCGTGGTCCTGCTCGGCGCGCGCGACGACGGCGAATACGAGCGCCGGGTGGCGATCAAGGTCGTGCGCGGCTTCGTCTCGGAACGCGTGCGCGAGCGCTTCCGGCGCGAGCGGCAGGTGCTGGCCGGCCTCGACCATCCGCACATCGCGGGGCTGATCGACGGCGGCACCACCGACGCCGGCGAGCCGTGGCTGGCGATGCCCTTCATCGACGGCCTGCTGCTGCGCGACTGGCTGCGCCGCCAGCCGCCGCCGGCGCTGCGCGAGCGGCTGGCGCTGTTCGCCACCCTGTGCCGCGCCGTGCACCACGCGCACCAGCGCCTGGTCGTGCACCGCGACCTCAAGCCGTCCAACGTGATGGTGCGGCCCGACGGCAGCCCGGTGCTGCTCGACTTCGGCATCGCCAAGCTGATCGACGACACCGAGGGCGGCGAGACCCAGACCCGCGCGTTGACGCCGCGCTACGCGAGCCCCGAGCAGCTGCTCGGCCTGCCGGTGACCACCGCCACCGACGTGTTCGGGCTCGGACTGCTGCTGTACGAGATGCTGGCCGGCGGCGTGCCGGAGCGCGGCGACGGCGCGGGTGCGGCGAGCACCGAACTGCCGGCGGCCTCGACGGCCGCGCTGGCGGCCGAGGCCGGCCCCTGGCGCGGGGACGCGCCACGCGTGCGTGGCGACCTCGACCGCATCGTACACCGCGCGGTGCGCACCGATCCGTCGGCGCGCTACCCGAGCGCGCTGGCGCTCGCCGAGGACATCGAGGCCTGGCTCGACGACAGGCCGGTGCAGGCGGCCGGCACGCATCGCCTGTACCTGCTGCGGCGCTTCGTCGGCCGGCACAAGGTCGCGGTGTCGGCCGCGGCGCTGGCGGTGCTGGCCGTGGGCGCGGTGTCCCTGCAGTGGAAGGCGCAGCGCGACCGCGCGCTGGAAGCCGAGGCCGCCGCGCGGCGCGAGGCGGCCGCCGCACAGGGCGTGACGAGCTTCCTCGAGGGTGTGTTCAGCGAACTCGACCCCGACCGGCACGGCGGCCGCGAACTGTCCGGTCGCGAGCTGCTGGCGCTGGGCCGCGAGCGCATCCCGTCCGCCGACACCGCGGGCGCGGAGCTGCGCGCGCGCCTGCAGGCCAGCATCGGCCGCATCTACGCCAGCGCGGGCGAGACCGACACGGCGATCGCCCTGCTCACCGAGGCCGATCCCGTGCTGCAGCGGACCGGCGATGCCGCGGCGCGGATGACGGCGCGCAAGGCGCTGGCCAACGCGCTCAACCTCGCCGGCCGGCACGCCGACGCCCATCCGCTGGCGCGCGCGCTCGCCGAGGACGCGCTGGCCCGGGACCCACCGGACCTGCGCGCGGCCGCGCACGCGGGCACCGAGATCGGCATCGCCGCCGAGCAGCTCGGCCGCCGCGACGAGGCCGTGGCCGCGTTCGAGCGCGCCGAGGCGCAGTTCCGCGCCGGCGGCGCCGACGGCGAACTGGCGGTGATCGCGCACAACCGCGCCTGGCTGGCCGAGCGCTCCGGCGACTACGCGACCGCGCTGGCCGGCTACGAGGACGCGGTCGCGCGCAAGATCGCCGCCTTCGGGCCCGAGCATCCGCAGGTCGAACCCAGCCAGAACGGGCGGGCCAAGGTGCTGTCCCTGCTCGGCCGCTACCGCGAGGCGGCGGCGATCACCGAGCAGACGCTCGCGGTCGCCGAGCGCGTCAGCGGGCCGCGCTCCACGCCGGTGTCGCAGCAGCTCAACACGCTGGCGTCGCTGTACCAGGACCTGGGCGATTATCCGAAGTCGGAGTCGTACTACCGGCGCGCGCTGGCCGTCGCGCGCGAGATCGCGGGTGGCCAGCCGTCGATGCCGGTCGCGGTCGCGACCAACAACCTCGCCTCCTTGCTGGAGGACCGCGGCGAGCCGGAAGCCGCGGAAGCCATGTACCGCGAGTCGCTGGCGATGCGCCGCGCGCTCAATCCGCCGGGGCATGCGTCGATCAGCGGTCCCTTGAACAACCTCGCGCGGCTGGCGATGGACCTCGGCCGGCTCGACGAGGCCGCGGCGCTGTGCGCCGAGGCGCAGTCGATCCGCGCCACGGCACTCGGCGCCGACCATCCGCAGACGCTGGCCACGCGCCTGACCTGCGCCAGCATCGACGCCGCGGACGGCCGCATCGATGCCGCCGAGGCCGGGATCGGCGCGGTGGCGACGGCGGTCGGCGCGATGGCCGAGGCGCCGCAGCCGCTGCACCTGGCGGTGCTGCAGGCCCGCGCGCGACTCGCCGAGGCGCGCGGCGACGCCGCCGCGGGCCTCGCGCTGCGGCGCGACGCCATGGTCCTGGTGGAGTCGCTGTTCGCCGATGGCCACCCGCGCCGAGCGCGCGCCCAGCTCGCGCTCGCGCAGGCCGCGGACGCCGCCGGCGATGCCGGCACCTCGCGCGCGATGCTCGCCGCCGCCGGGCCCGTGTTGCGCGCAGCCCTGGCCGCGGACAGCCCCACGCTGCGCGCGCTCGACGCGCTGGCCGCGCGGTCGGCCGGAAACACGACGGGCGCGCCCTGAGGCCCGCCCGTCGTGGGTCCCGTTTCCGATCCAACGCGCCTCAGGGCGTGGCGGGCTCGAAGCTGTTGGCGAACATCACGTCAGGGCGCTCCGGGAAGCAGTTGGACGCCGGCGGGTTGCCGCCGATGCGCGACCATTCCAGGCTGCGCACCACGTAGTCCACCACCGTGTATCGGTGCGTGAAGCCGCTGTTGCTGCGGTCGGTCACGGCGTAGGAATAGGGCTGGGGCCGGTAGTCGCACTTCGCCGCCGTCGGGTCGGTGAAGCCGTTCATCGCACCCGCGTACTCCAGGCCGCTGCCCCAGTACATCGTGGTGCTCTGTGTCTGCGTGGCGCCGGTGGCGAACTCGTAGGCGATGCCGGCCACGGCGCCCACCACCAGTCCCAACTCCGCCTCGATCTCCGCGCCGAAGCGCGCCGAGTGCTCGATGGAGGTGTTGCTGCCGATCAGGTTGGAGTTCTGCCGCGACAGCGCCCAGGAGTTGCTGGCGCTGCCGGTGAACGACACCGTGTCCCAGATCGGGGCGGTGAGGACGCCCGGGTGGTAGGTTGGCGCGGGACAGCGCGTGTCGCTGGCGGTGGCGGGGATCCCGCTCCACAGCAGGTCGCCGCGCACGTGGACCAGCCGCCAGCGGTTGGGCACCGAGACGTTGTCGGCCACCACGGCGAAGAACGTGCCGTCGCCGGGCACCGGGTCGCAGACCGCGTCGGGGAAGTCGACCGGATCGCGGTGGACCACGCCGAAGACCTGCACCTCCGAAAGCGTGACCGTGGTGTTTCCGGTCGCACGGATCCGCAGGTAGCGCGCGCGCATAGGCGCATTCGTGACCGGGTCGCGCGTCCAGATGTTCCACCGATCGATGCCGTTGTCGGTCCTCGGGTCGAAGCTGAACGTGCGCTGGCCCGGCGTCGGCGATGCGCCGATCGGGTTCGGCGATGCGGTCAGTGTGTTGCGCGTGAGGCGCTGGATGCCCGGCGCATGCCAGACCCGGATGTTGGTGATGTCCTGCACGCTGCCGAGGTCGATGTCGAGGTAGGGCGCGAAGGCGTTGACCTGGACCGCGGTGTCGAAGCGGCCGTCGGTGGCGTTGGCGAACGCGCCCTGCAGGGGACTGAATTGCGAGGTCGCTGGCCGGAACAGCGCGATGTTGGCCCAGTCCGGGTGCAGCGGCAGCCACTGCGCGGGCTGGTCGGCGACGCGGGACGTGTCCCAGGCCTCGAGGCTCACGCCGGTGATCCTCCGCGGGTTCGCCCCGTTCTCGCCGACGCGCACGATCTCGCAGGCGCGCACGGTGCTGGCCGACACGGCCTGTCCGCCGCGTTCGACATTGAACGAGTAGCAGTCGAACACGTTCGATTCCTCGACCACCAGGCCTTCGCCCACGGCAATCGAGTGCGCTTCGCTGTAGGTGGTCGACTGCTCGAAGGCCGTCTCGACCCCGCGCGTGCTCTGCCAGTTGCCGCCGGCCTTGGCTTTGGCGGTCACCTTGAAGCCGATGATTTCCGAACCGAACTGCGCGCCGAAGTAGCCCGACAGGTCGTGCGAGGTGAACGTGGCGTAGGCCTGGCTGCTCGACCCGCCGACCGTCTCGTTTCGGCCGATGGTCGCCGCGCCCTGCGGCGCGCCGGCCTGCAGTCGATCCCAGTACGGCGGGATCCGGACCACGCTGCGCACCAGCGGGTCGCGCACGCGGCGGCAATCGGCGCTGATCCGAGCCACCACCGAGTCCTGGTCGATGTCGGCGACCCGCACGTCGAAGGCCGAAGTCGGCTGGAGGTTCGACGGGAAGTCGTACGAGGCTCGCAACGAGAAGCTGCTGGCCGGCGGAAAGTCGCTGTCGGAGGCCGGGGCATCGAGCGAGAACCGGCGCAGCTTGGTCACTTCGGTGCTGCTGGTGAGCCCGGTGTAGGCGACGTACACATCGCCGGCGGCGTCGCTGTTGGCGTCGCCGATCGCCAACTCCACGCGGTTCGCCTGCATGTCCGCCGCCGGGGCCGTGGCGGTGATCGCCGGCGCGGGCGGAGCGATGCCAACCAGCAAGCCGCCCGCGTTGAACACCGGGCGCAGCATGGTAGTGCGAAGGTTGGCTCCCTCCTTGAACGCCACCACGATGTCGTCGCCAGGGCGCCGGTCCACCTGGCCGGTCGCGACGGCGAACGAGCCGGAGCC
>DHLY01000003.1:25391-26254 GCA_002405525.1 Proteobacteria bacterium UBA4656 | reverse complement strand
CGACCGCTGCACGCTGTAGTTGCGCACGCGGAGCTGTGGGGGGGTCAGGGATCCGTTTTCCAAGGTCTGGATGCCGACCAGTACCTCGTGACCCACGGTGTCGCCGAGGTCGGCCACGTGGACGCTCAAGCGGGCGAGCGAAGCGTCGGATGCCTCCTCCTCGGTGTACGACCCTGGAAACGGCTGAAACGTTTGAGGGCTGTTCGGGCCCGGGTTTCTCCGGAGGACGGTGTAGCCCAGTGCTGCTGTGCTGCCCGTTCGCTTGCGGGTGACGAGCATCACTTGCTCGGCGGGTTCCAGGAGTGGGTTGCCGCCCGCAATGCGGAAAGCGTCGACGCCGGCGTAATTGCCGCCGGAACCGGGCGTGGCGACGAAAAGCGCCGAGAGGGAGGAGTTGGGCAACGTGCCATCGGCAGCGGCCTGAAGCGTGAAGATCGCCAAGGCAACCTGTCCACCATCCTGCGCCAAGATCCCATACACGATCTGCTTGCTGCCGTCGCGACGGCCCAGCAGGTCCGCGGTCGTCACCTGCACGTCGAGCACGGGGCCATTCAAAGGTTGGGATTGGCTGCCCGCCTGTCGCAGGGCGCCACTGTTTCCAGGGTCTCGGGTGAAGGACACGACTTCCACCGAGTTGCCCTTGGCCATCACCACGATGTGCTCCTCGTCACCATCGCCGTCGAGGTCGGCGCTGGTGGTGACGGTCCGCGTCGCGCCAGCGAGCACGCCGCTGCCGCCGAGGACCTGGCGTTCCGTCGCCATCGGGCCACCGGACAGCTGGTAGACGGACGGCGCCCCCGCGCTCACGCGGGTCACGAGCACTTCCTGGTCGATGCCCACCGGCAGGAAGCGCCCGAAGGGGC
>DHLY01000003.1:18190-25183 GCA_002405525.1 Proteobacteria bacterium UBA4656 | reverse complement strand
CAGCGCCAGCGCGAGGGCGCTGAATAGACGTGTCATGGCAGTGCTCCGTTCCCCCACGGCGCGGGGTGCGAAGCAGGCAAGCGCGGAAAGCGGGTCGGGTCCCTCATCGACCCGGCCGGACGGGCCCCGGAAACACGAAGGCCGCCCGGAGGCGGCCTTCGTCGGCGCGGCGGGCGGGGGTGGTCAGCCCTTCTGCACGCCCACGTCCTTCAGCGCGGCCAGCGCGTCGGTGTCGATCTCCCTGATGGCCGACTTAAGGTCCGCCATCTCGAGGTTGTCGCCGGAAAGATTGACCACGAAGCGCCCGGCGACGATCAGGTTGTACTCGCCGCTGCGGCTGGCCGAGTCCCACTGCTCGCGGACCATCCGGCCGTCGGCCTGGTAGGTCTTCTCGTAGCCCGAATCGTCCTCGCGCTCGGTCTGCACCATCGCCCACGAGGCCAGCCCCATGATGCCGCTGGCGCCGCCGGCGTCGCTGATCTCCAGCCGGATGCGGCGCTCGCCGTCGCCGTACTCGGCGCGCACGTTGCTGACCTGCAGGCCCATGGCGGCGGTCCGTTCGGCCGCCAGCGAGGTGCGCGCGAGGCCGGCGAGGGTTTCCGGCGCCAGCGGCTTGAGCTGGTCGGTGCCCACGGCCTCGACCACCTTGCCGCCGCCCATCAGGGTACCCAGCATCTTCTGCGCGGCGTCGGCCTGGGCTTGCGCGTCGCCGGACTTCCCGGCGGCTTCCATCTGCTTCGTCGCTTGCTCCATCGATTTGCCGAACTGCTCCAGTTTGCCGAGCGCGCTGTCGGGATCGACTTCGACTTCGTTGGTGGAGGACGTCCCGGAAAGCGCCGACGCGGCGCCGCCGCCGATTGCCACCAGACCGCTGAGGGCGCCGACCAGCACGGTGAGCACCAGCCAGGCGATCACCACCACCGCGGTGTAGCCGGCCGCGCGGTCGGTCGGCACCTTGGTCGTGTGCGGCGCGCCGAGGTAGACGAGATAGATGCCGTAGACCATGCCGGCCAGCGCAAGCAGCCAGCCGATCCAGGGCACGAGGCCCAGCAGCGCGCCGACCCAGCCGGCGGTCGCCGAATAGGCGACCAGCTTGACGGCCTGGGCCTGGTTGCGTTCACCGCCGAAGCTGGGCGCCAGCACGTCGGCCAGCAGACTGACGAGGAACACCGTGACGAGTCCGCCGACGAAACCGATGATGGCGAGCGCCAGCCCGATCCCGACCGGCTGGCGAACGGTCATGCCGAACATCGAGGTCCCGAGAATGCTGGACGAGATGAAAGCGGCGATCGCCGCCGCGCCGGCGACATAGATTGCGTACTTAAGGAAAACGTCCCTGGCGGTGTGCGCTTCCGCCCCCGCCACCGGCCATTCGGTCTGCGGGTTGAGCAGGATGTTCTTGACGCGGTTGACCAGCCAGTTGATGTCCATCGAGATGACTTCCCGGGGTTGCGACGGCCTTGATTGTACGCCGGCTTTCGGGGCATCGACGTTTCACCGGCGCTGCTAGACTCTGCGGTCACGTCCGCAAGCCCCGTCGCCATGGCCCGCCCCGATCCCACTGCCGCCCGCCTGGTCCCCGCGAACGCCGAGAACCGCTACGAAGTCACGACCGCTGACCTGCCGCTGTCGTGTCCGATGCCGAGCATGCATCTGTGGAATTCGCATCCGCGGGTCTACCTGCCGATCGAAGCGGACGGCGAGGCCCGGTGCCCCTACTGCGGCGCGCTGTACGTCCTCAAGAGCTGAGCCGCGAGGCGCCGTGGCGGCTCCGCGGCCCCTGACCGTGGTCCAGCTCCTGCCCGCCCTCGAAGGCGGCGGGGTGGAGCGGTCGACGCTGGAGGTGGCCGACGCCCTTGCCGCCGCGGGCCATCGATCGATCGTGGTTTCCGCGGGTGGTCGGCTGGTCGACCCGCTGGTCGCCGCCGGCAGTACGCACGTCGCACTGCCCCTCGGCAGCAAGCGCCTCGCCGTGCTGGCCAGCGTGCCGAAACTGCGCAGGCTGCTGGAGACCGAACGCCCCGACATCGTGCATGCGCGTTCGCGCCTGCCGGCCTGGATCGGCCGCTTCGCGCTGCGCGCTGTGCGCGGGCCGGCGCCGCACTGGGTCACCACGGTACACGGGCTCAACTCGCCGGGTTGCTACAGCGGGGTGATGGCCTCGGGCGAGCGCGTGATCTGCGTGTCCGACTGCGTGCGCACGCACGTGCTGCGTCACTGGCCGCGTACCGACCCGGCGCGCCTGCGCGTGATCCCGCGCGGCGTCGATCCGGACGCCTTTCCGCACGGACACCGACCCGACGCGGCGTGGCGCGCCGGCTTCGCGCGCCGGCATCCGGGCCTCGCCGGGCGCCCCCTGCTGCTGCTGCCCGGCCGCGGAACGCGCATCAAGGGTCACGCGGACGCGGTGCGCGCGCTGGCCCTGCTGGCGACGCGCCACGGCACCGAGGCGGGTCTCTACCTGCCCGGCGCGCGCGAGGCCGGGCGTGAGGCCTATGTCGCCGAAGTCGAGGCGCTGGCCGCTTCGCTGGGCGTCGGCGCGCGCGTGGTGTTCGATCCGCCACGGTCCGACCTGCGCGAGGTCTATGGCGCGTCGGCCTGCGTGCTGCAGGTGTCCACCAAACCCGAGGCCTTCGGCCGCACCGCGGTCGAGGCGCTGTCGATCGGCGTGCCGGTGGCCGGCTACGCGCACGGCGGCATCGGCGACATCCTGCGCGCTGCTTTCCCCGATGGCGCGGTGCCGCCGGGCGACGTCGACGCGCTGGCCGATCGCATCGCGCGTTTCCTGCGCGACCCGCCCGCGCTGCCGCCGCTGCGCGGCTTCGATCTCGCGCACATGCAGGCCGACACGCTGGCACTGTACGCCGAACTCGCCGGGGGCGCGCCGTGAGTGCCGCGGCACCACCGGATCGCCGCCGCGCGGTCGCCGGGGCTGCGCTCGCCTTCCTCGTCCTGCTCCTGCTGCCGGTCGGTCGCAGCGCCGAGTTGCCGCTGCTGATCGCCGCCGCCTGGGCGGTTGCGCTGCTCTGGCGCCACGCGCGCGGCGCCGATCTCGCGCTGGTGCTCGGCCTGTGCGCGGCCTACACCCTGCCCGCGATCCTCTCGACATTCGACGCGGTGGACGCGGGCAAGTCGTGGACCACGGCGATCGGCAGCCTGCGCTTCGCGCTGTTCGGCGCGGCGATGGTGCTGCTGCTGGCCGGCCAGCCGCGAACGCGCGCGGTGCTGTGGGACCTGGTCGCCGCGCTGGTCGCGCTGTGGACGCTGGACGCGCTGGTGCAGGGCGCGACCGGCTGGAGCCTTGGCGGTGCGATGACCGCCGACCGGGTCAGTGGCGTGTTCGGTGCCGACAATCTCAAGCTGGGTCCGGTACTCGCCGTGTTGTCGCCCTTCGCGCTGCTGTCGGCGCGCGAGCGGCTCGGGCGCGCCGGGCTTGGCGTCGCCTGGCTGGTGTTGGCCTCCGTCATCCTGGTCGCTGGCGCGCGCGCGGGCTGGGTGATGTTCGTGCTGGTGACCGTAGTGCTGCTGCGGCGCGAGCTGCCGCGCGGCCGCGACTTCGCGCTGGCGCTGCTGGGTGCGGGCATCCTCGCCGGCGCCGTGGGTGCGATCGCCCGGCAGGCCAGCCCGCCGTTCGCCGAGCGCGTGGCGCGCACCGCGGCGGTGTTCGAGGGCGGTCGCGCCGGGCTCGACCATGCGCTGGCCGGTCGCCTGCCGATCTTCGAGACGGCATGGGCAATGGGCGCGGCGCATCCGTTCAATGGCGTCGGCGTGCGCGGCTACCGCCACGCCTATGCGGCGCACGCGGCGGCGGACGATCCCTGGCTGCGGCCGGAGAACGGCGGCGCGGCGTTGCATCCGCACCAGGTGCTGCTGGAACTGTGGGCGGAGACCGGCGCGCTCGGCGTGCTGGCCTGGCTGGCCGGTGCCGCGCTGGCGATCCGCGCCTGGCGGCGCGCGGACGTCGCGGCGCGCGAGGCCGCCCTCGCGCCCGGCCTGGCGCTGGCGGTGATGGTGTTCCCGCTGAACACGCACTTCGCGTTCTATTCCAGTTTCTGGGGCCTGCTGTTCGGGTGGCTGCTGGCGCTTTACGCCGCCGCGCTGGCGCGCCCGTCGCGGGAGGGCGCATGAATCGCGAGCCGCTGAGCGTGGTGGTGACCACGCTGGACAATGCCGCCACGCTGGCGCGCTGCCTCGATTCGGTGCGCTTCGCGGACGAGATCGTGGTGCTCGATTCGGGCAGCACCGACGCCACGTGCGAGATCGCCGCCGCGCGCGGCGCGCGCTGGTTCGTCGAGCCGTTCAAGGGCTACGGCCCGCAGAAGCAGTCGGCGATCGAGAAAGCGACGCACCGCTGGGTGCTGCTGCTGGATGCGGACGAAACCGTGCCCGAGACCTGCCGCGCCGCGATCGAGGCCGCGCTGGTCGCACCCGACTGCGACGGCTACGAGATCCCGCGCCGCGAGCAGGTGTTCTGGCGCATGCAGCACGAACGCGCGCACCACAACCCGATGCTGCGCCTGTTGGACCGTCACCGGGCGCGGATGTCC
The DNA here is from genome assembly GCA_002405525.1 of Proteobacteria bacterium UBA4656. Taxonomy (GTDB): domain Bacteria; phylum Pseudomonadota; class Gammaproteobacteria; order Xanthomonadales; family Ahniellaceae; genus UBA4656. The sequence goes on along the minus strand of DHLY01000003.1, from coordinate 20,636 downwards.
GACGACGGCATCCATGCGCAGCCGGTGGTCGATGGCCGCGTCGGGCGGCTCGCCGCCTTCTTCGAGCATCACGGCGAGCCCGATATCGCGACCAAGGTGGCGAAGATCAACCGCTATTCCGACGCGGTGTCGGTCACCAAGCACGCGCGCGGCGTGCGCTTCGTCTGGCTGCGCTTGTTGCTGCAGCCGCCGCTGATGTTCGTGAAGTCCTACGTCCTGCGCCGCCGCTTCCTGTCCGGCGGCGCCGGCTTCGTCGGCAGCGTCGTCGACGCCTTCCACGTGTTCCTGAAGTACGCCAAGGTGATCGAGCGCCGCAGGCGCTGATCCTTCGTCGCGCCGCGGGAGAGGCACGAAGGGCCCTCCCTGTGGGAGCGAGCAGCGCTCGCGACCGCAGCAACCGGTCCCGCCGCGAGCTTCAATGTCGCGGTCGCGAGCGCTGCTCGCTCCCACAGATTCGCCCTATCCGCCCGGGTGGTGCGGGCGCACGGCTTCAGGCCTTGTCGTCGAACAGCGATCCGATCAGCCCGAACGAGGTCTTGATCATCTTCAGGTTGGCCTGGAACTCGTAGCGCGCGGTCTTCGCCGCCAGCAGGTCCTGCACCAGCGGGATCGCGGGCTGCACGGCCTCCGGCACCACGCGGGAAACGACGCCGCCGCCCTCGACGGTGGTGTTCTGAACCGCCTGGCGCTGGAAGCCGTCTGTGGCCGCATTGGCCACGTTACCCGCCGCCACCCGTAGTCGGGTCTGCGCGGCGGCGATACCGGAGCGGGCGATGTCCTCGATGGCTTTCATGGGCCTTCTCCCGGGGCTCGTCCGGGGTATCGGCCGCGACGGCTGGGACTTGAGGTCGCGTGCAGAGAAAAGAAGCCCCGCGCGAGGCGGGGCTTCCGGGCGTCACCCGGCCGCTGCGGCCTGCGGGTGCCGGCGGCGGCGCGGGGCGGATCTCACTGCGTGACGGCGGCGAGTGCCGGCACCAGCAGCAGGGCCACGAGGTTGATGATCTTGATCAGCGGGTTGACGGCCGGGCCCGCCGTGTCCTTGTACGGATCGCCCACGGTGTCGCCGGTCACCGCCGCTTTGTGCGCGTCGGAGCCCTTGCCGCCGTGGTGGCCGTCCTCGATGTACTTCTTGGCGTTGTCCCAGGCGCCGCCGCCGGTGGTCATCGAGATGGCCACGAACAGTCCGGTCACGATGGTGCCGACCAGCAGACCGCCGAGCGCCTTGGCGCCGGCCTGCGCGTCGATCAGGAAGGTGAAGCCGAAGGCGATCACCACCGGCACGAACAGCGGCAGCAGCGAGGGCACGACCATTTCCTTGATCGCGGCCCGGGTCAGCATGTCCACGGCCTTGTCGTACTCCGGCTTGGCCGTACCTTCCATGATGCCCTTGATCTCGCGGAACTGGCGGCGGACTTCCTCCACTACCGCACCGGCCGAGCGGCCCACCGCCTCCATCGCCATGGCGGCGAACAGGAACGGGATCATGCCGCCGATCAGCAGGCCCACCAGCACCAGCGGGTCGGCAATGTCGAACACGAACTGCTGGCCCGGGAAGTACTCGCCGAGCTTGTGGGTGTAGTCGGCGAACAGCACCAGCGCCGCGAGGCCGGCCGAGCCGATCGCATAGCCCTTGGTCACCGCCTTGGTGGTGTTGCCCACCGCGTCGAGCGGGTCGGTGATGTTGCGGATTTCCTTCGGCAGCCCGGCCATCTCGGCGATGCCGCCGGCGTTGTCGGTGATCGGACCATAGGCATCCAGCGCGACGATGATGCCCGCCATGGACAGCATCGAGGTCGCCGCGACCGCGATGCCAAACAGGCCGGCCAGCTGGTAGGACGCGAGGATCGCCACGCACACCGCGAGCACCGGCAGCGCGGTGGACTTCATCGAGATGCCGATGCCGGCGATGATGTTGGTCGCGTGCCCGGTGGTCGACGCCTGCGCCACGTGGCGCACCGGCGCGTACTCGGTGGCCGTGTAGTACTCGGTGATGATCACCATCGCGGCGGTCATCGCCAGGCCCACCAGTGCGCAGCCGAAGATGGCCGTCGCATTGGCCGGGAACATCGCTTCCGTGACGAACCAGAACGCGATCGCGGCGATCGCGCCGGCGACGATCAGGCCGCGGTACAGCGCGTTCATGATCTTGCCGCCCTCGCGGCCCTTGACGAAAAAGGTGCCGATGATCGAGGCCACGATCGACACTCCGCCCAGCACCAGCGGGTAGATCACGCCCGCGCCGCCGTAGGTGGCGAAGGACAGCCCGCCGATCAGCATCGCGGCGACGATGGTGACCGCGTAGGTCTCGAACAGGTCGGCCGCCATGCCGGCGCAGTCGCCGACGTTGTCGCCGACGTTGTCGGCGATCACTGCCGGATTGCGCGGGTCGTCCTCGGGGATGCCGGCTTCCACCTTGCCCACCAGGTCGGCGCCGACGTCGGCGCCC
>DHLY01000003.1:11578-18049 GCA_002405525.1 Proteobacteria bacterium UBA4656 | reverse complement strand
GGTGAAGATGCCGCCGCCGAGGCGCGCGAAGATCGAGATCAGCGAGGACCCGAACGCGAGGCCGACCAGCGGCTGCAGGGCCTTGGTGATGTCCTGTTCCGACAGGCCGCCGAGCGAGGACTGGCCGATCACCACCATGAAGTAACCCGCTACGCCGAGCAGGCCGAGGCCGACCACCAGCAGACCGGTGATCGCGCCGCCGCGGAAGGCGACCGCGAGCGCCGCATTGAGCCCCTGGTGCGCGGCCTGTGCGGTGCGCACGTTGCTGCGCACCGAGATGAACATGCCGATGTAGCCGGCCAGGCCCGACAGCAGAGCGCCGATCGCGAAGCCGATCGCGGTGGTCCAGCCCAGCCCCGGCACCAGGCCGATCACCACGAACAGGATCACGCCCACCAGGGTGATGGTGCGGTACTGGCGGTTCATGTAGGCACCGGCGCCGACCTGGATGGCGGTCGCGATCTCCTGCATGCGGGCGTTGCCGGCGGGCTGCTTGAGGATCCAGCCGATCGACCACGCGCCGTAGACCAGGGCGAGGACGGCGCACGCCAGCGCGATCCAGAGACCTTGGGATTCGAGCATGTTCTACTCCCCGAAAAGGTTGAAATGTCTGTCGTTTTTCCGGCTGTGGCCGCCGGGTCGGTACAAAGCCTGTCGATTGTAGTCGGCCCCCGGAAACCCGGCAATTCGACCGCCGGTCGGGCTGCGGCAGCCCGGATCGGGCGAGGCGGCAGCGCCGCGGCTCGGCCGCTGACCTGCGTTCCCGTTGGGTGCGGCACAATGGGCCATGGGGGGCCATCACCACGCGGACGGGCACGACCAGCGGCATCCCGCCGCCCATCGCGCCCCGTACGACCACCCCGCCCACGCCGACGGCGCCCCGCTGCGCGCCCCGATGGACGAGGCGCTGCGCGAACACGTGCAGCGCCTGATCGGCGAATGGACGCTGGACGACCCCAATCCCGCCGCCTACGGGAAGGCCCTCGAGGGGATGGCGAAGGCCGACCCGCTGTATCCGGGGACGGACCAGTTCCCGTGCGAACCGACGCGCATGGTCGCGATGGCCCTCGAGGTGGGGGCGGTGGGGGGCGCCGTCTGGCGGGCGGTGGACGCGCTCTGCGCCGAAGGACGCGTGACGGAGCTCCTGCGCACGGTCGAGGACGCGCCCGAGGGCTGGGCGCGCGAGGCGGTGCTCGAGCACATCGCCTCGCCGGACCGGCTGGCGGACTTGCTGGCGCAGGGGGCCGAGCCGTCCGTACTCGCGGCCGTCGCCACGCCGCTCGGGGTCGGGGCGATCGACCCGGTGCTCGACGCGCTCGCGTTCGCCGACGACCGCCGAGTGGACATGCTCGTGGACCTCATCGCCCCGCTCGGTGTCGACACCGCCGAGGCGATCCTCCGCCGCCTGCCCACGGCCCGCTGGCCGGTGCAACGCGTGCTGCTGGCTGCCCTGGGGCGGCTGCCCGAGCGGCCGTCGTCGTACGCGCCGCTCGACTGGGCCCTGCATCCCGAGCCGACGATCCGCCGGGAGGCGATCCGGCAGCTGCTGCGTGATCCCGCCACGCACGAGGACGGCGTGCAGATCGCGCTGCTCGACGGGGACAGCGGCACGCTACGGCTCGGGCTGGCCGCCGCCCAGCAGGAGTGCCCGCCGTCGGCGCTGCCCGTGCTGATGACGCGCGCCGACGACCCCGCGCTGCCCCCGGACGTGCGCGCCCTCGCGGTGCGCGCGGCCGCCGCCAGCCGGACGGAACAGGCGCTCGCGTGGCTCGTGCAGCGCACCCTCGGGCCGAAGCGGTGGTTCCGGCCGACGCTCGTCGACCCGACACCCGAATCGGCGGCGGCGATCGAGGGGCTGGCGAAGCATTTCGCCGACCGGCCGCTCGCCCAGCCGGTGCTGGCGCTCGCCGAACGGTCGCGCGAACCCGACTACCGCATGGCGATCGCCCGCCGCACCGGCACCATTACGCCCGCCCGATGACCGACGCCGCCCACCTCCTGACGTCGCTGGCCCAGGTGCTCTCGACGATGGTCCTCTACGCGGAGGGGCATCCGGCGCGCGAACGGTCCCTCGACCGCGCCTGGGAGCGCCTCCAGCGCCTGCTCGAGACGGATCCCGCCCCCCGCTTCACGTTCGTCGGCGGCGATGTCATCCACGGCGCGCGCGCGATGCGCGAGCTGGCCGAGTGGGATTGGGGCACCCGCCTCGCCGGCGTCGGGATTCAGCGGCTGGAGTTCGACAAGACGAACACCCGCGACGAACTCGAGGACTTCCTGGTCGACGCCTGCACGCGGCTGACCATGGGCCAGCTCGACACCACCACCGCGCGGCAGGAGCGGCGCACCGGCATCCGGTACGGCCCGATTCGCGTGGAGGGCCAGGAGAACGTCCCGGCACCGGTGCAGGCGTCGATCCGCGCCGCCCCGACCGGCTTCAACCTGTCGGACGAGTCGGACGCGATCCGCTGGATGCACGAGGAGGTCGAGCGGCGGGGGGAGCTGCCGCTCATGGAGGCCGAGACCGTCGTGCGGTCGCTCTCGCTGGCGATGCACAGCGACCAGGAGATGCTGATTCCGCTCCTGCAGCTCAAGGAGTACGACCAGTACACCACCACCCATTCGCTCAACGTCAGCGTGCTGAGCATGGCCCTGGCCGAGTTCATGGGACTCGCCGCGGCGGACGTGCGGGCCTTCGGCGTCGCCGGCCTGCTGCACGACATCGGCAAGGTCCGGATCCCGCGCGAGATCCTCAACAAGCCGGGCAAGCTGGAGGAGCGCGAGCTGCAGGTCATGCGGCGGCATCCCGTCGACGGCGCGCGGATCATCATCGAGAGCGACCGCCGCCTCGACCTCGCGAGCGTGGTGGCCTACGAGCATCACATCATGCTCAATGGCGGGGGCTATCCGGGGTTCAAGTTCCGCCGGCCGACCCATCAGGCCTCGAAGCTCGTGCACGTGTGCGACGTCTACGACGCCCTGCGCACGAACCGTCCGTACCGGGAGGCGTGGGAGTCCGAGCGCGTGCTGGCGCACATCGAGAAGGGGGCCGGCCCGGACTTCGATCCGGCCGTGGTGCAGGCCTTCACGACGATGATCCGGCAGTGGGAGAAGCGCGTGACGGTGCTCGACAGCGAGACGCAGACCTTCGGCTCGCGCCCCGCCGCCCCGCCGCCGGCCCCGGTCGTCGCCCCGGCGTGACACCCGCGCCGGCCGCGTGACAGCGGGTCCGGCCGCGCCCGTGTGCAAGTTCCGCGGCCCGCTCCGTCTCCCGGGTGTCTTCACCCGGAGTGGGTCATGTCCGTCGTTCGCCGCACTACCCGTCGCCTCGTGGGGCGCGGATTCCTCCCGTCGCTCCTCGTCGCGTGCCTCGCGGCCCCCGCCGTCGCGGCCGCGCAGGGCATCGTCGCCCCGCCGCGCTGCGGGCCGCGCGAAGACTGTGCCGTCGTCATGCCCGTCCCGCTGCGCGCGTCGGTCGTCCGGACCGGCACGCGCGTCTCGGCGCGGCTCGGCCGCGCCGTCGTGCAATACGAAGTGACCGAGACGTTCGTGAACCGCGGTGCCGGGCTCGGCGAGGCGGACTACCTCTTCCCGCTCCCGAGCGGGGCGGCGTTCGAGGACCTGCGCCTCTCGATCAACGGCGAGCTGGTCGCGGGGGAGGTGCTCGACGCCGCGCGTGCACGCGCCGTGTACGAGGAAATCGTCCGGCGGCAGCGCGACCCCGCGCTCGTCGAATGGATGGGCCGCGGGCTCGTCCGCGCGCGCATCTTCCCGATCGCGCCCGGCGAGGAGAAGCGCGTGGTGCTGCGCTACACGCAGCCCGCACAGCGGGCGGGCGACGCCCTCCGGCTCGACTGGCGGCCCGCGCGCGCCCCGGGCGGCGACGCGGCCCCGGCCGCACCGACGACGATCGCCCTCCGATGGGACGAGGCCGATGCCTTCGGCACGCCGTGGTCGCCCACCCACGCGTTGCGCGAGACGGCACCGCGCACGCGCGAGGCCAGCGTCGGCGGCAGCGACTTCACCGTGCTCGTCCCCGTGCGCGAACCGCGCGAGGCGGCGATCACGATGCTCACCCACGCCCCGACGGGTGACGAGCGGTGGGCGATGTTCACGTTCACGCCTCCCGCCGCGACCGTGCGCCGCCAGCCGCGCGACGTGACGTTCGTGCTCGACGTGTCGGGGTCGATGTCCGGGCGCAAGCTCGAACAGGCGAAGGCGGCCGGGCGGCAACTGCTCGGTACCCTCGGCGCCGGCGACCGGCTGCGGCTCGTCGCCTTCTCGAGCGACGTGCGCGAATGGCGCGAGGGCTTCACCCCGGCGACGCGCGAGCGGCTCGGTGACGCGACCGCGTGGCTCGAGGGGCTCAGCGCCGGTGGCGGCACGAACATCGGCGCCGCGCTCGACGCGGCGTATGCCGAGGCACCGTCGGATGCGGCGGTGCCGGTGGTGCTGTTCGTCACCGACGGTGAACCGACCGTCGGCGTCGTTGACCCCGAGGCGATCGCCGCCGCGGCGCGGAGCCGGCGCGGGTCGCGGCGGCTGTTCACGTTCGGGCTCGGTGCCGACGTCAACGTGGCACTGATCGAGCGGCTCGCGGTCGAGGGGCGCGGCACCGCGCAGTTCGTGCGGCCGGCCGAGTCGGTGGAGCGGTCGGTGGCGATCACCGCGCAGCGCCTCGTGGCCCCGCTGGTGACGGACCTCCGGGTGCGGGCCGAGGGGGTGCGGCTGGTGCGCCTGCATCCGGACGGGCCGCAGGACGTCTTCGCGGGGCAGGACCTGGTGGCGTTCGCGCAGGTCGAGGGGCGGGGTGAGGCCACGCTGGTGTTCAGCGGGCGTGGCGCCAACGGCCCGGTGGAGTGGCGCGAGCGGGTGACGGTCCCCGAGCGCGAGCCGGGCAATGCGTTCGTCGGCAAGTTGTGGGCGACGCAGCGGGTGGGCTGGCTCTCCGCGGCGCGCCGGAGCGGCGCCGCCAGCGCGGAAACCGACACCGAGTTGCGCGCGCTGGGCGAGCGGTGGGGGATTCCCACCGAGCTGACGTCGTACCTCGTCCTCGAGCCCGGCATGAACGCGGGGCCGGTGACGTCGTCGGCCCCGCCCGGCCGCCCGCAGGCCGCGGCCCCGCGCGCGGCGAACGAGGCGTTCTTCGAGTCGGCGCGGCGGGCGTCGGACATGCGGGCAGCCAAGTCGATGGCGGCCGTCGACGCGATGGCGGCCGGCGACACCGACGGCGCGACGACGCGCCAGGTGGGCACGCGGCGCTTCGAGCGCCGGGGGCGCGCGTGGGTGCCGGTCGGCTGGCGTGCCGGTGACGCGCGCCGCGTCGTGACGGTGCAGCCGTACTCGCCGGCGTGGTTCGCCCTGGCCGACGCCGTCCCGGAACTCAAGGCGGTGTTCGCCCTCGGCGACGACGTGATCGCCGCGGGGCGGCGCGTGGTGATCGCGGTGGCGGCCGGTGGGGTGGCGGCATTGCCCCAGGCGGCGATCGCGCAGATCGTGCAGGAGTGGTGAGCATGCATTCGCGGGGGCGGCGCGCGTGACGACGGCGGACATCGAGGCGCTCTTCCGGGCGCATCACGCCGGACTCGTGCGGTATCTCGCGCGCCGCCTCGGCGACCGCGACTGGGCCGAGGAGGTCGCGCAGGAGACGTTCCTGCGCGCCCTCCGCACGCCGCCGGCGACGAACGCGCGGAGCTGGCTCTTCGCGGTCGCGACGAACCTGGTGCGCGACCAGGCGCGGCAACTCGCCGCCCGGCGCGAACAGCTCGTGCAGCTGGCGGCCTCGGAACGCGAGCGCGAGGCGGCACAGCCGACGGCGGAGGATCGCATGGTGCGGGCGCACGAGGCGCTGCTGGCGCGGCGCGCCCTCGAGGGGCTGGCCGAGCGCGACCGTGAGGCGCTGCTGCTCAAGGAAGAGGGACTGGACTACCACGAGATCGCCGAGGCGCTGGGGCTGTCGGTGGGCAGCGTGGGGACGACGCTGGCGCGGGCGCGGCGGCGTCTGGCGGAATGCTACGAGGCCGCACGGGCGGCGATGGAGGGACGGCGCGATGTGGCCGGTTGACGAAGGACGGGTGCATGCGTGGCTCGACGGCGCCCTGCCGCCGGACGAGGCGGCGCAGGTCGAGGCGCTGGTGCGCGATGACGCGGCGTGGGCAGCGGCGGCGGGCGCGGCGCGCGGATTGATCGCCAACGCGTCGCGGCTGGTGCAGGCGCTCGACGACGGCGCCGGGGCGACGGCGACCGGCGCCGGGGCGGCGGCGGCGGCGCCACCGGGCCCCCCGCGGTTGACGGTGGTCCCCGGGGACGGGGCGCGCTCGCGGCGGCTGGCGCGCCGCGTCGGCGCGCTCGCGGCGGTGCTGCTGGTCGCGGTGGTGGGCCGGTTGGCGTGGACGAACCAGAGCGGCGCCGACGTTGCCCCAGAGGCGACGGAAGGGGTGTCGCAACGGAAGGCGTCGCGGCCGCCGCCGCCGC
>DHLY01000003.1:4488-11366 GCA_002405525.1 Proteobacteria bacterium UBA4656 | reverse complement strand
GCGATCGCCGAGACGGTGTCGGCCGCGTCGAACGCGGTTCCCCCCGCCGCGCCACCGGCGCAAGTCGCGGTGTTCGCACCGGCGGCAGAGAGCACCGTGTCCAAGGATCGCGCCACGGCGGTGCCCGCCGCTTCGACGCGCGCAGACGCCGGGGAGCCGTCGTCACGCAGCACTCCCACCGAGGGGCGGGCCCCGGCGAACGCGCCGGCCCCGAGGGCGGAGGCGGCGCGGGCGACGCTCGGGGCGCGCGAGTCGAGCGAGGCATCGGCGCTGCCGCTGCAGCAGGACAACGCCTGTGTGCGCTTCGCGATCGCGTGGCCGGCCGACGGCGCGGTGCCGGCAGCCACGGCGGAAACGCTGACCGACGGCCGGCAACTGCGCTTCGAGGGTGACACGGTGCGGCTGCTGCAGGTGCCCTCGCTCGTCCGTCGTCACGACGGCACGACCGATCCCGCGACGGTTCGATTGGCGGTGTCCCGGCGAACGGGGACGGGAGTCGCCGAAGCGGTGCGACCGGACGGCGCGGTGGTGCGACGCGGGCAGGTGACGGCGACGACGCGCTGCCCGTGAAGTGCGGGGGCGGGCGGGGACCACCGGTACCGCCGGCCCGTTCCGCCCCCGGCCGGCTCAGCCGTCCTCGTCGAGTTCCGTCTCGAGGCCCGTCGCGTCCACCGCCGCCAACCCCGCCGCGCCCATGAACTGCTCGTAGGCACCGAGCGCGAAGGCGGTGAGCTTGCCCAAGTCCACGATCGGCGTGTCGTAGATGCCGAACGCCTGGATGGTGCCGAGCACGTTCGGCAGGTTGCGCTCGAAGGTGGCCTGCACGAGCGACCGCAGGTGCGGTGCGTCGGCGCACATCTCGCGCACCACGTGGATGCCGAAGGCGACGTGGCGTCCCTCGTCGCGTCGGATGAGGCGGAAGCCCTCCTGCAGCCCCGGGAGCCAGCCGCGCGACGCGAGCGCGTCGTGCGCCCCGACATAGCCGGTGCGCGCGAGCATCGCCTCGACGGCACCCATGTAGTGCGTCACTGCCTCGAGGAACGCGTGGCGCACCGCCTCGCGTCCTTCGGCCAGGCGCAGCCGATCGGTGACGGCGGCGAGGTCGTCCACCAGCACGGCCTGCGGCGCCGGGGTCAGCTCCGCGGCCGCCACGGCCGGCGACTCGCCGAAGACCTCGTGGAAGTACCGCGCGAAGAACTCGTAGTGCTTCGCCTCCTCGTAGAGCTGGGCGGCGAGATGGAATTCCTTGTCGAGCCCGAGGTCGCCGCGCGGAACCGCGGCGAGGAAAGGGGCGAGCGTGTTGGTCACCGATTCCTCGCCGGCGGCGAAGAAGGCGCACAGGCGGCGGATCTGCTCGGCGTAGCGCTCGCGCGGGTAGTCACGCACGATCAGCTGCCACTGGTCGCGGTCCGTCGAGAGGTCGATGTCGGCCGGATCCCAGTGCAGGCGCTTGGCCTTGCCGAAAAGCTGGAAGTAGGGCGAGGCGAGGTCGGAGGCGTTGGCGAACGGCATTGCTGGCGTCGGCTGGGGTGTGCTGCACGGTGCCGCGGGCGACGGGGGAGAGGGAGTCCCCCCACCCTAGGCGGTCCTTCCGATTGTGGCCCGTCGCCCGCGTCGGCGACGTCGGCACCGACTGCCGCGCGTCAGGACGATCCGAAGTCCGTCGGCACCTTCTGGGCGCAGGCGACCAGGGCCTTCGCCGCCTTCGTCTGCAGCATGAGCGTCGTGAGCGAGCCCTGCACGAGCTTGAGCTTGCCCATGGTGACGGCGACGACCGGGTCGAGCTGCCCCCCCACCACCGCGCGCCACGCGTCGTAGTCGCCGCGCAGTACGAAGTCGGTCGTCGCCTTCTCGCCCGCCTTCACGCGCACCTCGCGGCAGGTGCCGTGCGCGAGGTCGAGTTCGATCGCGACGTCGTGCGGGAAGCCGCGCGCCGGGTCGGCGCTCAGGGAGAGCGCGAGCGGCCAGGTCCAGCCGGCGCCGGCCGTGCGATACTCGGCGTCGGCGTTGATGGCGTCGCGGAAGGCGGCGGCCCACTCGGGGGTGAAGGGTCGGTGCATGGGGTGAATTCAGGACGCCGGATGCGCGGCGCGCAAGGCGGTCTCGGTGGCCGACGGCGCGTCGGGCGCCTGGCCGCGCACCGCGCGCAGCACGGTCGCCCCGGCCGCGAGCGCCCCGAGGGGGACGTAGAGGTAGAACGTGTACGTACGCCACCAGAGCAGCGCCGCGCCGAAGACCAGCCCGGGAATGGTGGACTTCAGCGCGGCACCGAAGGCGATCTCGATCAGGCCGCCCCCCGCCGGGGCGGGCGCCGCCGCCCCGCCGTGCAACAGCACGAGCGGCCAGGTGAGGAGTCGATCGAGCTCGACGTCACCGGCGCCCAGGCCGGCGACGATCACGGGCAGGATCACGAGCCGCACGGCGATGTGCCCCACCGAGGCGGCGAGTGAACCGGCCATGAGCCCGAGCCGAGCGTGGCGCAGTCCGTCGATGCCGTCGCGCAGCGAGCGCAGGGCGCGCTGCACCGCGCGCCAGCGGCCGGCATGGAGCCCCAGCGCCCGGGCCCACGCGGGCGGCGGGCCGCTCGCGCTCCGGCGCGCCAGGAACCACCCGCCGATGCCGACCCCGATGACGGCCACGGCGTAGCTGCCGATGAGGCCGGCGATCGAGGCCGGCGCCCCCCCGTCGAGTCCGAAGGTCGCGAGCAGCACGACGGCGATGATCGCCAGCGACACCGATTCGAGGAAGAGCTCGGCGAAGAGCACCAGCAGGATGCCCGCCGGCCGGAGCCCGGCTTCCGCGAGCACGAGGAACCGGGCGGGTTCGGCCCCGGTCCGCGACGGAGTGATGGCCGCACCGAAGTCGCCACCGAGGGACATGCGGAGGGCGGTCCACAGGCCGAACGGGACGCCCAGCGCGGCCCCGGCGAGACTCACCTTGAGTGCGCGGAGGCCGATCTCGAGCACCATCGCGGTGGCGGCGATGGCATGAGCCCACCACGCCAGTCGCACCGGGATCTCGCCGGTCGGGACGGCCGACCGCGCGATGTACGCCGCCGCCCCGAGGGCCGCAACGAAGGACAGGACGACGAACACCCAACGGCGGACGGACACGTGCGTGCGTACGTCCGGCGGGCGGGCAGGGTTCCCGGCGTCAACGGGCGGCGACGGCGGCCTCAACGCCCGCTCCTCGGCCGCCGTACTTCCTTGGCCTTGCGCGTCTCCGACCGGCGTCGCAGACTCGCGCGGCTGCCGCGCTTCCCCGCCAACCAGGTCCTCCGCATGTCGCTGCTCCGTGGTGTCCCGGGCGTCCTCGCCCTCTCGCTCCTCGTCGCGGGCTCGCTCCCTGCCCAGCCGCGACCGGCGCGCCGTGCGGCGCCGGCGCTCCCTGTCGCTGCCTCCGAGCCGATGACCGGGCTGGATTCCGCCGCCATCCAGGGGATGCGCTGGCGCGAGATCGGGCCCTACCGCGGCGGCCGGTCGGTCGCCGTGGCCGGCTCGGCCACTCGCCCGCTCGAGTACTGGATGGGCACGACCGGCGGCGGCGTCTTCAAGACGACCGACGGCGGCATGAGTTGGCGCCCGGTCACCGACCGGTACTTCGGCGGGACGATCGGCGCGATCGGGGTGGCGGAGTCGAACCCCGACATCGTGTACGTGGGCGGCGGGGAGACGCCGATCCGCGGCAACACCGCGCCCGGCGACGGGCTGTGGAAGACGACGGACGGCGGCCGCACCTGGACCAAGTTGCCGCTGCCGGGAGGCGACAAGCAGCACATCGCGCGCATCCGCGTGCACCCGACGAACCCGGACATCGCGTGGATGGGCATTCTGGGGCACGTGTTCGGCCGGAATCCCGAACGCGGTGTCTACAAGACCACCGACGGCGGCAAGACGTGGCGGAACACGTTGCGTCGCGCCGGCAACGACTCGACCGGCGTCACCGACCTGGTGGTCGATCCCGGCAATCCGGACGTGCTCTACGCCGGCCTGTGGGAGGCGTGGCGCAACTCGTGGTCGCTCAACTCGGGCGGTCCGGGGAGCGGAATCTTCAAGAGCACCGACGGCGGCGAGACGTGGACGGAGATCACGCGCAATCCGGGGCTGCCGAAGGGAACGATCGGCAACATCGGGCTCGCGGTGAGCGGGGCGAAGTCGAGCCGGGTGTGGGCGATCCTCGAGGCCGACGGCGAGGACGGCGGGGTGTACCGCAGCGACGATGCCGGCACGACGTGGACGAAGCTCAACACCGAGCGCAAGCTGCGGCAGCGGGCGTGGTACTACACGCGCATCTACGCCGACCCCAAGGACACCAACCGCGTCTACGTGCTCAACGTCGGCTTCTTCCGCTCGGACGACGGCGGGCGGACGTTCCCGACGGGCATCAGCGTGCCGCACGGCGACAACCACGACCTGTGGATCGCACCGAACGACCCGAACCGGATGGTCGAGGGCAACGACGGCGGCGCGAACGTGAGCTTCACCGGCGGCCGCGCGTGGACCGGGCAGCAGTTCGCGACGGCGCAGATGTACCACGTGTCGGTGACGAACGACTGGCCGTACCATGTGTGCGGCGCGCAGCAGGACAACAGCACGTACTGCGCCCCGAGCCGCGCCCCCGGGGGGATCGGCGGCAACCTCTGGTATGACGCCGGCGGCGGCGAGTCGGGCTACGTGACGCCGCACCCGACCAAGCGCGGGCTCTTCTTCGCCGGCTCGTACGGTGGCCTGCTGACGCGCAAGGAGCGCGAGACGGGCTTCACACGCAACATCACGGTATGGCCCGACAACCCGATGGGCTACTCGTCGGAGGACATCAAGCACCGCTTCCAGTGGACGTTTCCGATCGTCTTCTCGCCGCACAACGCCAACGTGCTCTATGCCGGCGGGAGCGAGCTCTGGCGCTCCACCGATGAAGGGGCGAGCTGGTCGCAGGTGAACACGACGCCCCTCGTCCGCGCCGACAGGCGCACGATGGGGGCGAGCGGCGGCCCGATCACCAAGGACCAGACGGGCGTCGAGACCTACGCGACGGTCTTCACGTTCGCCGAATCGCCGGCGAGCGCCGGCGTGCTCTGGACCGGCTCGGACGACGGACAGGTGAGCGTGTCGCGCGACAACGGCCGCACATGGCGCGACGTCACGCCGCCCGAGCTCGCGCCGGGCAAGGGCAAGGACTTCGCGCGGATGTCGATCGTCGAGCCGTCGCCGTTCGACGCCGGCACGGCGTACGTGGCGGCCAACCGGTTCGGTCTCAATGATTTCGAGCCGTACCTCTACAGGACGTCGGACTACGGTGCGACGTGGACGCGGATCGATGCCGGCATCCCGCGCACCGAGTTCACGCGCACGGTGCGGGCCGATCCGGTCCGGCGCGGGCTGCTGTACGCCGGCACCGAGCGCGGCGTGTGGGTCTCGCTCGACGACGGCGCGTCGTGGCGCTCGCTCCGGCTCAACCTGCCGCCGGTACCGGTGCACGACCTGGTGGTGAAGGACGGCGATCTCGTCGCCGGGACGCACGGGCGCTCGTTCTGGATCCTCGACGACCTCACGCTGCTGCGCCAGGTGACGAAGGCCACGACGGCGAAGACGCACCTGTATCAGCCGCGCGACCCGTACCGGGCGAACATCGGCGGCGGATTCGGCGAAGGGCGGAGCGGGCCGACCGGTGCCAACCCGCCGGGCGGGGCGGTCTTCCACTACCACGCGCCCGCGGCCGGTCTGGCGCTCAAGCTCGCGGTGCTCGACTCGGTCGGCCGCGTCATCCGCGAGTTCGAGAGCGCGAGCGACTCGGTCCTGCGCGCCGACTCGATCGCGCGGGCGCGGGCGGCGGCCGCGACAGCGGGCGACGAGAACCCCTTCGCGGCCGCGATGCGGGCGCCGCGGCTGCCGAACCGCGCGGGCCACAACACCTACGTGTGGAACCTGCGGTATCCCGACGCGACGAGCTTCGACGGGATGATCCTCTGGGCGGCCGGCACGACCGGCCCGCTCGCCCCACCGGGCCGCTACCAGGTGCGGCTCGTCGCCGGCGCCGACACGACGGTGCGCACGTTCCAGCTGCGGCCGGACCCGCGCAGCACGGCCACGCCGGCCGACTTCACGGCGCAGTTCGCGTTCCTGACGACGGTGCGTGACCGCTTCTCGGAGGCGAACGACGCGGTCACCAGGAGCCGGTTCGTGAAGGGGGCGGTGACGACCCGCGCGAAGGACGTGACGGCGGCGGACAGCGCCGAGTTCGGCGCGATCGGCCGCCGGCTCGCGCAACGGCTCGACGCGTCGGAGGGGGAGATCTACCAGGTGCGGAACCGCTCGGGTCAGGACCCGCTCAACTACCCGATCAAGCTCAACAACAAGATCGGGGCCCTGATGGGGACGGCAGGCCAGGGCGACTACGCGCCGACGGCGCAGTCGCGACAGGTCTTCCAGGAGTTGAGCGCGCGGCTGCAGGTGCAGCTCGACGCGCAGGCGGCGGCACTCGCGGAGGAGCTGCCGAAGCTCAACGCGCTGCTCCGACGGAACGGCAAGCCGCCGATCGAGGTGCCGAGGCCGAAGACGGCGAGCTGACGGGCCGGGCCTCCGCGCGCCCCGCGTCCCCCGCGGACGCGGGGCGCGCGCGTTAGGGGGCATCTATCAATTGGAATAGACAAAGCATCGCTTGTGCCAATGTATTGTCACAAGCGATGCTTCTGTCGTTCCAATTGACGTTCACCCTCCGAGGATCCCCCCGATGCCGTTCCCCGTCCCGACGCTCGACGTCCCGACCAGCCGCCGCGACCTCCTGCGGACCGCCGCGACGACCGCCGCCGCCGTCGCCGGTGCCGCGACCGTCCTCGGCGCGCCCCGGTCGCTCCTCGCCGCCGAGGCCGGCGCCGAGGC
>DHLY01000003.1:3749-4404 GCA_002405525.1 Proteobacteria bacterium UBA4656 | reverse complement strand
CGCCGAGGCCGGCGCCGAGGCGCGGTACTTCCCCGAGGTGCAGACCCCCGACGAGGCGATCCAGCGCCTGCTGGAGGGCAACAAGCGCTTCGTCGCCGGGAACATCCAGGCCCCGAACCGCAACATGGCGCGCCTCAAGGAGGTCGCCGGCGGCCAGCGCCCGTTCGCCGCGTTCCTCGGCTGCGCCGACAGTCGCGTGCCGGTCGAGATCGTCTTCGACCAGGGCTTCGGCGACATCTTCGTGACCCGCATCGCCGGCAACGTCGCCGACCCCGCGATCATCGGGTCGCTCGAGTTCGGCACGCTGGTGCTGGGCGCCAAGGTGCTCTGCGTCCTCGGCCACACCAAGTGCGGGGCGGTGGACGCGACGATCAAGGGTCAGGAGGTGCCCGGGCAGATCTCGACGCTCTACCAGCACATCCGCCGCGCCGCCAAGGAGGCGAAGGGCGACCTGAACGCGGCGATCCGGCGCAATGTGCAGGTCCAGGCCGAGATTCTCGAGGAGGCCTCGCCGGTCCTCGCGAAGCTGATGCGCGAGGGGAAGCTCAAGATCGTCGGCGGCGTCTACGACCTCGACTCCGGCGTCGTCACGCTGGTCGAGGTCTGACCGCGCGAGCCGCGGGGCCCGCGCGGCCCCGCGGCCCCGGGGGGGCGT
>DHLY01000003.1:2021-3674 GCA_002405525.1 Proteobacteria bacterium UBA4656 | reverse complement strand
CCCCCCCCTCCCCCGGCGCCCCCCGCCCGACGCCCCCCCCCCCCCCCCCCCGGCCGCCGGGCGGGCCGCCACGACGTCGTCAGCCGGCGGTGCCGGCGCCGACGTCGGACCACCCCGCGACTGCCATGCCCATCGCGTGGTAGCCCTTGTCCACGTACAGCGTGTGGCCGGTGATCGCGCTCGCCAGCGGCGACGACAGGAAGGCCGCGGCCTGCCCGACCTCCATCGCCGAGAGTTCCTCGGGGAGCGGCGCGTTCGCCTTGCAGTACTGCACCATCCGGTCGATGATGCCGATCGCGCTCGCGGCGCGCGACGCGTACGGGCCGGCGCTGATCGTGTTGACGCGGACGCCCCACGCGCGGCCGGCCTCGAAGGCGAGCGTGCGGGTATCGCTTTCGAGCGCGGCCTTGGCGGACGACATGCCGCCGCCGTAGCCGGGAATCGCCCGCTCGCTCGCCATGTAGGTGAGCGAGACCAGCGACCCGCCCGGTCGCATCAGCGGCCCGAGGCGCTGGAGCATCGAGACCATCGAGTAGGCACTGGCGCTCACCGCCGAGAGGTAGCCCCCGCGCGAGACCTCGAGGAGGGGCTTCTTGACCTCGGGTCCGTTGGCGAGCGAATGGACGACGATGTCGAGTGGCCGCTCGCCGAAGTCGGCGACCAGCTGCGCCGCCAGTCCGCCGATCGAGAAATCGCCGGTGTCCTTGTACCGCTTGCTCTCCCGGAGCTCCGCCGGGGCATCGTCGAGCGTGTCGAAGACGGCGTCCAAGGGGTAGATGCGCTCGAACTCGAGCAGCGAGCCGTCGGGCATGCGGCGCGACGCGTCGATCTTGCCGCGCTCGAGGAGGTTGCGGAAGATCGTGAGCGCCGGGGGCCACGTGGCCACGGAGACCGACGCTCCCGCCATGGCCAGACACTTCGCGATCGCGAAGCCGAAGCCGCCGTCGTCGGCGACGCCCGCGACGAGGGCGCGCTTGCCTGCAAGGTTGATGGGAAGCATACCTTGGAAGATCGCATGTCCTCGCTCCCCGCGCCAATCGCCTCCCAAGTCGCGCTCGCCGATCCCGCTGCCCCGACGTTCACGCGCGGGCTCTGGCGCATCGCCGGCGCGCAGGTGACGTGCGGCAACGCGGTCACGCTCCTCGACAGCGACGCGGCAGTCGAGGCGATGCTCGCCGACATCGCGGCGGCGCAGCAGCGCGTGGTGCTCGAGATGTACATCTTCCGCGGCGACGCCATGGGGCGCCGGATGACCGACGCGCTCGTCGCCGCCGCCCGGCGCGGCGTGCAGGTGCAGGTGCTCGCGGACTGGTTCGGCAGCCGGGGGTCGGGCACCGGGGCGCAGTTCGCGCGCCTGCGCACCGCCGGTGCGGACGTCCGCCAGTTCAGCCCGCCCGGGTTCCGCCCGTGGTTCGGGGCGCTCCCCCGCGACCACCGCAAGGTGCTCGTGTGCGACGCGCACGTCGGAATGACCGGCGGCGTGAACCTGGGCGACGAATGGACCGGCCGCTTCGGCCGCCGGCGAGCCGCGTGGCGCGACACGGCGATCCGCTTCGTGGGTCCGGCCGCGCTCGACCTGCAGCGGGCCTTCGAGACGATGTGGGCGCGCACCACGGGGCCCCGGGCCCCGTGGGCCGAACGCCGCCGCCAGCG
>DHLY01000003.1:0-1824 GCA_002405525.1 Proteobacteria bacterium UBA4656 | reverse complement strand
CGGCATCATCGAGGGCGAGCCCGGGCGGTTCCGCATCTCCCGCGCGCTGCAGTTCCAGTCGGTCGCCGCCGAGCGCTCGATCTGGATCGCCTCGGCGTACTTCGTGCCCGGGGGGGCCGAGCTCGAGGCGCTGGCCGGCGCCGCGCGCGACGGCGTGGATGTGCGCCTGCTCGTGCCCTCGTCGTACGACCACCCGTGGATCCGCTGGATGACCCGCCGCCGCTACCGCCGGTTGCTCGAGAACGGCGTACGCATCTGGGAGTGGCGGGGGGAGATGATGCACGCCAAGTCGTCGGTGACCGATGGCCGCGTGGTGCGTGTGGGCTCGACCGATTTCAACCCGCTGGGGCTCGCGATCAACTACGAGCTCGACGCGATCGTGCTCGACGCGACGGTCGGGGCGGCGGCGGAGGCGACCTTCCTCGCCGACCTCGCGTCATCCACCGAGATCACGCTCCGGTCGCGGGAGGCGCGCGATGCCTGACACGACCGCCGGCGTCCCGCGCTGGCCCGGAGCCGTCGTCGGCCTCGCGGCGCTGTACCTCGCCGCCGCGCCACTCGCCGCCCAGGCCCCCGACGATGATCGCGTCGCCTCGGTCTCCGGCGCGCGGCTGACGATCGGGGGCTTCCTGCAGGCCGACGGCCGGTTCGTGGTCGGCGACGACCGCGCATCGGGTCCGCTGCTGCGACGCGCACGGCTGATCTTCGACGCCACGGGCGACCGCGGCTTCCGGCTGCGGCTCCAGCCCGACTTCGGGCAGGGGCGCGTGCTCATCCAGGACGCCTTCATCGGCTGGCGCGCCGACGGGCGCGACCTGCGCGTCGGCCGCTTCCGTCCGACCTTCGGCGGCGAGCGCACTCGCGGGTCCGCGACGCTGCTCTTCCCCGAGCGCGGCCTCGTCAACACCCTCATGCCCGCGCGCTCCACCGGGGCGCAGGCGACGTTCGGGGCGGCACGCGGGGGCGTCGTCGTCGGCGTCTTTCGGACGCCGCTGGGCGACGACGCCCGCACGGTGGACACCGACGGTGACCTCGCGATCGCGCCGCCGCCGACCACCGAGGGACTGCTGCGGCTGCAGGGGACGATCGGCCGGACGGCGTCGCAGAGCGGCCTCGCGTGGCACGTCGCGGTGCTGGGCGGCTCGGCGCAGGGCCGCCGCTCCGACGGCACGGGCCCGGCGCGGCTGCTGACGGTGGGCCAACGGCCGATCTTCGCGTACGCGACCGAGCCGCCGGACCCGGTGGTGGCCTCGGGCCGCCGCTGGCGCGCGGCGGCCGGGGTGGAACACGTCTCGCGCCGGGATGCCTGGCACGTCGAGGCGATCGGCGCCGAGGACGGCGTCCGGAACGCCGCGTTCGGCCAGGCCTCGTTGCTGCACGGGGGCTTCGGCGCGGCGTGGTCGCGCGTCTGGCGCGGGACGCGCGCGGGCGACTACACGATCGTCCCTGCCGACGCGCGCGGCGCGATCGAGGCCGGCCTGCGCGCTGGCGGGGTCTGGGTGGATCGCGACGCGCTGGGGCGCTACGCGGCGCCGGGGTCGTCCGGCCGTGCGATCGGGCTCGGCGCGGCGCTCTCGTGGCTGCCTGCGGTCACGACGCGCCTGGCACTGTCGTACGACGTGACGATCGAGGATCGCGGGGCGAACCGGATCGAGCACGCGATCATCCTGCGGGTGCAGCAGGGGTTCTGAGGCCGCGCGGGGTAGGTCGGGGTCCCCTGCCGAGGCCGGCGTCCCGCCGGCGCGACGGACGAAGTGTTACGGCGTCGCGGCGCGCGTGAGCCGGTCGGTGACGCCGGCCCACGCCGCCGTCGCCGGCGGGCGC
>DHLY01000130.1:60084-71951 GCA_002405525.1 Proteobacteria bacterium UBA4656 | reverse complement strand
CGACTACGTGAGGAGCGTGGTCGAACTGGGCCGCTCGGCCGACCTGCGCGCCGAGCGGCGCGGGCTGAGCGCCGAACGCAAGCATCGGCTGTACGACGATCCGGGCGTCTCGCGGGCAAGGCAGGGCTTCCTGCTCGATGTCGCCGCAGGCCGCGAGCCGCGCCCCACCGCGACGTGAACGGCCGCCTTCGGCTGGACTTCCGGGGCTTGCGGGCGAGACAATAGCCCCCATTCCCCGCGCGCCCCCGCTCCGGCCGACCCGGCCGGCGCCCGGTATTCGCGCGTCCCACCGCAGGAACACCCATGCAGTACATCTACACCATGATCGGCGTGAGCAAGGTGGTCCCGCCGAAGCGCGAGATCATCAAGGACATTTCGCTGTCGTTCTTCCCCGGCGCCAAGATCGGGCTGCTGGGCCTGAACGGCGCGGGCAAGTCGACCGTGCTGAGGATCATGGCCGGCGTCGACACCGAGTTCAACGGCGAGGCGCGCCCGCAGCCCGGGATCAAGATCGGCTACCTCGAACAGGAGCCGAGGCTCGATCCGGACAAGACCGTCCGCGAGTGCGTCGAGGAGGCGCTGGGCGACATCAAGGACGCGCAGGCGAAGCTGGATGCGGTGTACGCGGCGTACGCGGAGCCGGATGCCGACTTCGACAAGCTGGCCGCCGAACAGGCGCGGCTGGAGGCGATCATCCAGGCGTCCGACGGCCACGCGATGGACCAGCAGCTCGAGCAGGCCGCCGAGGCGCTGAACCTGCCGCCCTGGGACGCGAAGATCAGGAATCTCTCCGGCGGCGAGAAGCGCCGGGTTGCGCTGTGCCGGCTGCTGCTGTCCAAGCCCGACATGCTGCTGCTCGACGAACCGACCAACCACCTCGACGCGGAATCCGTCGAATGGCTGGAGCAGTTCCTGCAGCGCTACCCCGGAACCGTGGTGGCGGTCACCCACGACCGCTACTTCCTCGACAACGCCGCCGAGTGGATCCTCGAGCTCGACCGCGGCCGCGGCATCCCGTGGAAGGGCAACTACACCTCGTGGCTGGAGCAGAAGGACGAGCGCCTCAAGCAGGAAGCCTCGTCCGAGAAGGCGCGCCAGAAGGCGATCGCGCGCGAACTGGAGTGGGTGCGCCAGGCCGCCAAGGGCCGCCAGTCCAAGGGCAAGGCGCGCCTCAAGCGCTTCGAGGAACTGAACTCGCAGGAATACCAGGCCCGCAACGAGACCAACGAGATCTACATCCCGCCGGGCGAGCGGCTCGGCGACAACGTGATTGAATTCAAGGGCGTTTCGAAGGCCTATGGCGATCGCCTGCTGATCGACGACCTGTCGTTCAAGGTCCCGCCGGGCGCGATCGTCGGGGTGATCGGTCCCAACGGCGCCGGCAAGTCGACCCTGTTCCGCATGATCATCGGCAAGGAGCAGCCGGACCAGGGCGAGATCGTGATCGGCCACACCGTCAAGCTGGCCTACGTCGACCAGTCGCGCGACGCGCTGGACGCCGACAAGAACGTGTTCCAGGCGATCAGCGACGGCGCCGACATGATCACCATCGGCAAGTACACCACGCCGGCGCGCGCCTACATCGGGCGCTTCAACTTCAAGGGCGCCGACCAGCAGAAGCTGGTCGGCACGCTCTCGGGCGGCGAGCGCGGCCGCCTGCACCTGGCCAAGACCCTGCTCAGCGGCGGCAACGTGCTGCTGCTCGACGAGCCCTCGAACGACCTCGACGTCGAGACCCTGCGCGCGCTGGAGGAGGCCCTGCTGGAGTTCCCCGGCAGCGCGATCGTGATCTCGCACGACCGCTGGTTCCTCGACCGCATCTGCACCCACATCCTCGCCTTCGAGGGCGAATCGCACGTCGAGTTCTTCCCGGGCAACTACTCCGAATACGAGGCGGACAAGAAGCGTCGCCTCGGCGACGAGGCCTCGCGCCCGCACCGCCTGCGCTACAAGCCACTGACGCGCTGACAGGCATCGGAGCGAGGTCTTCCGGGCAGGTCAGGGGCGGCCCGCGCAGAGATCGGGCACGCAGGGGCGGGACCCGCGGCAGCACGGCGTCCTGCGCAGGATCCGCGATGGGAAGAGCCCGGCGCACACGAATGTTGCCGGTTGCGCGGGCCGCAACGCCGCGGCGTCAGCACCCGAGTTCGTCGATCAGCCACTGCGACAGCGCGGCCGCCGGCACCGGGTCGTCGAACAGCGCGCCGCCGCGGCCGCGCACGCGCGCGGCCAGGGCCGACCGGTCGGCCGCGTCGCCCGCCAGCGCCGACGCGCGCTCGATGTAGGCGTCGGCGCCGGACACCACCAGCGCGTCATCCAGACCGAGCGTCGCGAGGAAGGCCCGCGTATGCCTCGCGCGCAGGCCGGTGCCCGGGCAGGTCAGCACCGGTACGCCGGCCGCCAGGGCCTGCAGGCTGGTCCAGCCGCCCGACCAGCCGAAGGAGTCCAGCACCAGGTCCGCGCCCGCCAGCAGGGCACGGAAGTCCCCGTCGGACAGCACCGGGTGCACGGTCACGCGGCGCTCGAAGTCCACGCCACAGTCATCGAACAGCGGGCGCATCCGCGCCTGCAGCCGTGCGCGCAGCGGCTCGGCGGCACCCGGGGCGAAAGCCAGGGTCGCCGCCGGCGCGGCGGCCAGGATGCGCGCGAACAGGGCGTCGTGGTCGGGCAGCAGCTTGTGGATGCCCTGCGCGCAGACCAGGCGCGCAGGGCCGCCGCGCGGCGCGGCGGCCGGCATCGCCGGCCGCTCCAGGCTGAGCCCGATCCCCGGCAAGGCGACGAAGCGCTCGCTGTAGCGCGCAGCCGGATCCGCGGGCGCCATGCCGGCCGCGCCGAGGAAGGCGTCGATGGTGGACAGGCCGGTGGTCACCGGATGGCCCCAGAGCACCGCTTGCAGGCGCGCGAAGCGCAGCGCCGACAGCGCCTGCGAGGTCCCGTCCATGCCGATGTCCAGCCACAGCAGCGCGTCGAGATCGGCGGCCTCGATCGCGTCCACCCAGGCTGGCAGCGCGTGCAGCGGGCCGACCACGGCGTCCGCGATCGCCCCCGCCGTCGCGCGCGCAGCCTCGCCGCTGCCGAGATGGAAGGCCACCACTTCGAAGCGCCCGCGGTCGAGCCCGCGCACCAGGCCGCCGAACAGGCGGCCGACGGTGTGCCGGTGGAAATGCGCCGAGGCCACGCCGATCCGCAGCCGCACGCCTTGACGCGCCCGCGGCCGCACCCGCGGCGCCCGCAGGGCCGTGGCCGCGAGGCATTCGACCACCGCCGCCGCGGCACACTGGTCGGCCAGCAGTTCATCGTCGAGGTAGTGGCGGTAGAAGCTCGGCAGTGCGGTCAGCACCGCGGACGCCGCATCGGGGGCGATCGACCGGACGTCGGCGTTGAACGCCGCCAGCCCGGCGCGCCAGTGCGCGCGCCAGTGCGCGACGTCGGCGGCGTCGCGGTAGACGATCGGTAGCAGCTGGAAAGCCAGCCAGCGGGCCAGCGGCGGGCCGGCCGCACGTGCGGCGGACGCCGCTTCCGCGCGCGCCGCGTCGGCCTCTCCGGCGCGGCTGAGCGCCATCGCCAGGTTGCAACGCGCGCCCGCGTCGCCGCCGGACAGCGCCACCGCGAGGCGCCGCCCGGCCATCGATTCCGCCACCCGGTCGAGCCGTTCCAGCGCTTCCGCGCGGCCGTGGGCGGCGGTCGCGTCGCCGGGTGCCAGGGCCTGTGCGCGATCGAAGGCTTCAAGCGCGGCCGCGGGCGCGCCGGCGCGCAGGGCGCAGGCGCCGCGCCCGAGCCAGGCGGCGGGATCGCGCGGCTGGGCGCGGGCCAGCGCCTCGAAATCCGACCGCGCGCCCGCGTCGCCGACGCGGAAGCGGAGCCAGCCGCGCGCGCGCAGCGCGGGGGGGAATCCGGCGTCTGCGTCCAACGCCTTGTCATAGGCCGCCCGCGCCTCGTCCGGCGCGCCCGATTCCAGCAGCGCGCCCAGATTGTAGTGGGCAACCGCGCTGCCCGGCTCCAGGGCGACGAAGCGCCGCGCATGCCGCAGCGCCTCGTCGTCGCGTCCAGTCCGTCGGGCCAGCTCGACCGCGAGGGTCAGCGCTTCGCGGTGGTCGGGCGCGCGCGCGAAGGTGATGTCGATCCAGCGCCGCGCGGCATCGACGTCGTCCTGCGCCAGCGCGACCCAGGCGCGCAGCGCGGCGACGTCCGCGTCGGGCCAGCGCCGGTCGAGGTCCTCGAGGCCGCGCGCGGCCTGCGGCAGCGCGCCGGCCAGCGCCGCCTCGCGCAACTGCGCGAGCAGGGTCCAGCTCATCCGCGCAGCCTCGCGGCCGCCTCGCGCAGTGCGGCCCAGGGCGCGAGCAGCCCGAAACGCAGCCAGGCGGCGGTGACCGCCAGCGCGGTGGTGGCGCGGCCGCCGCCGGCGCCCCAGCGGCGGAAATAGCGCACCAGCCCGCGGTGCTTGTGGAAGGCGACGAACAGCGGGCGACGGCGGCTGGAGGTGCCCTTGAGGTGGGTAGCGCGCGCGGCCTCGACCACGGCCACGCGCAGACCGATGGCGCGCACCCGGCGGCAAAGATCGAGGTCTTCGGCGTGCAGGCGATAGCCGGGATCGAAGCCGCCGGCGCGTTCGAAGGTGGCGCGGGATAGCAGCATCAGGGCGCCGGACACGGCATCCACCGCGGTCAGTGGCCCGTCGCCGGGGGTGAGGTGCAGCGCGCCGCGGTCACCGCCTGCCGAGCGCAGCAGCCGCACCAAGGTCGGGTCGCGGCGCCGCGCCGCCGCCTCGGGCGCGCCGCTCGCGTCGCGCACGTCGGCGCCGGCGAGGCCGAGCCCGGCGTCGGCGACCAGCACATCGCGCAACCGCGCGGGCGTGTCGGCCGCGACGAAACAGTCGGGGTTGACGAAGGCGATCCAGGGCGCGCTGCTCGCTGCGACGCCCTGGTTGCAGGCCACGGCAAACCCCGGATTGCCGCCGTTGCGCAGCACCCGCAGGCGCGGGTCGCCGGCCAGCGCGGCCGGAGCGCCGTCGCGCGATCCGTTGTCGACCACCAGCACTTCGGCCACGCCCTCGGCGGCGAGCAAGCGCGCCACGCAGGCGGCGAGCACGCTGCCGCTGTCGTGGGCCACCACCACCGCGGCGATGGCGCGTCCGGGATCAGGCATCGAGCAGGGCGGGGCCGCGCTCGCGCGCGTGCGCCCACAGCGCGGGCCAGGCATCCAGCGTGGCGGCGAAGGCGCCGACCTCGCGCGCGAAGCGGTCGGCGCAGCCGGCTGCATCCAGGCCCTCGGGCCAGCCGTCGAGCCGCGGCGCGAGGTCGCTGGTAAGCGCGCGGCCGTTGGCTTCGATGATCGCGCGCACGTCGGCTTGCCAGAACAGCGGTGCCGTGGGCGCAGCGGCAAAGGTCGCCTGCAGGCGGGCGACCAGATCGGCGCGACAGAAGCCCAGGTACTCCTGCACGAGGTCGGTCTGCCGTGCCGGCGGCGCCGCGGCCAGATCGGCCAGCATGGCGGCGAGCCCGCGCAGGCGCGCTTCCGGAGCAGCCGCGCGCAGTTCCGCCGCGCGCGGCGCCAGCAGGTCGGTCAGCAGCGAGCCGAGACCCGGCGTCTCCGGCGCCCAGGCGGCTCCGGCGCTGCATGGCGGCGCCCCATCGCGCACCGCCAGCGTCCATGGATGCACGAGGACCGCGTCCTCGGGGCGAACGGTCTGGAGGAACAGGCCGAACAGCGCATCGGCGCCCTCGCCGACGTGCAACGAGGGTGGCAGCAGCGATCCGCCGTCGAGGACCACCGGGGCGTCCATGGTGCGCGCGAGCAGGCGCGCGCGGGACGGCCCGCTGCAGACGCTCGGCTGGTCGAGCGTGCGCAGGTAGCGGTCGCGATCGGCGACGAATCGCTCGCGGCTGCCGGCGTCGAGTTCGAACAGCCACTTGCGGCCGCGTTCGCGCGTGGGGCCGCGGCGGCCGACCTGCAGCGCGGCGATCCGGGTCGAGGCCGACCACGGCGGCAGTGCAGCAGGTTCGAGGCCGGCCAGGTCGCGCGCCGCCAGCGGGAAGTGCCCGCCCTGGGCGAGCAGCGTACCGAGCAACGCGCCGCAGTCCGCGGCCAGCGCGGCCACCGGGTCGCCGGCAACAGGGTCACCGGCGGCGAGCGCCTCGTCGGCGCGCGCATGGAAGCGCACCGGCAGCAGCGGGGAGCCGCCCAACTCGAGGCCGCCGGTCACATCCGACGCGGCGTGCAGCGGCAGGCCGCAGGCCGCATCGAGCAGCACCGCTCGCGCGCCCGCCGACAGCAGCGCGGCGAGGTTGCGGGCGGCCGCCGGCCCGGCGGCGCGCAGCGCTGGCGATGCGGCGGCGGCGCCCGGCACGGCGCGGCCCAGGGCCTCGCACAGCGCACGGCGCCGGTCGCCGTCGAGGTGGACGACCGCGGCGCCGGTGGCGCGCAGGCGGCCCATGGCGGCGCGCAGTGCGGGATCGCCCGCGCCGTCGTCGATCACCACATAGCGGTAACCGCCGCGGTGACCGGCCTCGGCGACGGCCAGCGCATCGAGCAGGGACGGCGCGTGCGCCGAACCTGCCGGCGCATGGATGAACACCGCCCGCAACGGTGCAGGCGCGACCGGCGCCGGCCGCGACAGCCGCGCGATCCAGTCCGTGTCGCGGATCAGGAGGCTGCGGGCGACCAGATGGTCGAGTACCTGCCGCACTGCGGCGACCTGTCCGGCGAGACCGGGCAGCGCGGAGGAGATCTCGGCCGCATGGCGGTCGAGGGAATGGAAGCCCGCGCAGCGCGACAGCGCATCGAACACCTGCCGGGTCATCACGTGGTGGCTGCCGTCGACGCGCAACCGCCAGAGGACCTCGTCGCCGCCCAGCGGCATCAGCACGCCGGGCACCGCAGCGAATCGCGGGAGTTCGTCCCGCTCGTGCGCTGCGGCCGGGATCGCGTTGCCGAAGTCGATCCTGAATTCCATCCGCACCTCAGGCTTTGCCGCGCGCGAACCAGCGCCGCCAGAAACGCGATGGCGCCGGCGCGACGGGCGCGGGTTCGTGCGGGCGCTGCTCGGCCGCAGCGGCTCGCGCCTCGGCCGCGGCGAGCCGGCGCTCCAGATCGGCCAACACCGTGCCGGCGGTGATGTTGTGGCGGACCTCGTGTTCATAGTGGCGGTAGACGGTCTCGTCGCGCTCACCGAACAGCGACAACGCGCCGGCGGACGCCGGCGGCAGGTCGGCGACGTCGCGCGCGCACAGCGCGATGTAGTACAGGGGCGGATAGTGCAGCCCCGGAACCGGCCGGCCGACGGTGTCGGCGGTCAACGGGGCGGCACGCACGATCGGTTCACCAAGGTCCCAGATCGCTGACTGGAACAGCAGCTTCTGCCCGTAAAGGCGCCGCGCCGGAAAGTGTGGGGCGAGCAGGGCCTCGAGTTCGGGCCGGTACAGCTCGCGCACATGGTGTTCGTTGCGGAATCCGGTGAGATCGCTGTAGGTGCGCTTGTCGGGCGAGGACAACAGCATCAGGCCGGCGGGCGCAAGCAGACGCGCGAAGCCGGCAACCATGGCCTCCTGCGCCCCGACATGTTCGAGCGTCTCGAACGACACGATGAGGTCGAACGACGCCGCCGGCAGCGCATCGAGCGCGGTCGCGTCACCGGCCTCGAAGCGCAGGTTCGACCGGCCGCCGTAGCGGGTGCGGGCGTGCGCGAGCGTGTCGGGGGCCAGATCCACGCCCAGCACGGTATCGGCCACGGTCGATAGCAGCGCGGACCCGTAGCCCTCCCCGCAGGCCGCATCCAGCACGCGTCGCCCGCGGGCGAAGTCCAGCGCGAAGGCATAGCGGTGCCAGTGCTCGTACCAGATCTCGCGCTGGCACTCCGGGGTGAAGCGTTCGCCGGTGAAGGGCAGGCTGTCGGTCACGGGACGGCGGTTCCGGCGCGTAGGGCGGCCTCGATCCGGGCGCGGCGCGGCGCCAGCGGGTCGCGGGCGATGAAATCGGCGACCAGCGCATGGTAGCCGGGGTAGCGCGCTTGCAGCCGCGCGAGGTTGCGGCCTCCCGGTCGCAGGCCGGTGGCCGCGAAGGAAGCGCCGCCGCGGTGGGCGACGAAGGCGTCATCGCAGAGCACGTTGCGCCAGCCGTGGCCCGCCGCGCGGCGGCAGAAGTCGTTCTCCTCGCCGTAGCCGCGACCGAAGGTTTCGGCGTCGAAACCGCCGATCGCGTCCAACGCCGCGCGGCGCACGTACATGCAGAAGCCGACCCCGGTGGGCAGGTCCGGATACTGAGCCGGCCCGACCGCAGCGCAGGCGGCCGCGGTCGCCTCGGGGTCGGCGGGCAGGGGGTTGTCCCGACAGAACAGCGGGAACGAGCAGATCTCGGCATTGTTCGAGAACGGCGTCGCGGTCGCGATTCGCGGATCGACGGCGGCGCAGGCGGCGAGCCGCGCCAGGAACCCGCGGGTCGGCACCGTGTCGCTGTTGAGCAGCACCACGTCGCCCGCGATGCGCGCCATCGCCGCATCCACGGTACTGACGAAGCCGAGGTTGCGCGGCTGCCGGTGCAACGCGACCGCGAACGGCGCGTGTGCGGCGAAGCGCTCCAGGAGGGGAAGCACGCGCGGATCGGGCGAGGCATCGTCGACGAGATGCAGGCGCGCCGTGGCCGGCAGCGTGCGCGCCAGCGCATCGAGGCAGGCGCAGAGGGCGTCCGTTCCGTCGTACACCGGCACCACGACGTCGGGCAGGCTCACGGGCCCTCGCCGTCCCATCGGTGATGCAGGTGGACCAGCCCCAGTTCGCGCGAGCGACCGCGCACCACCAGCACGCGCTCGGCGGTATCGAAGTGGCGCATGGCCTCCGGGTCCTGCGCATGCGCGCGCAGCCAGTACGAGCCGGGCAGCAGCGGCAGCGCGTCGAACACGAGGCGGAAAGCGAATCCGCCGCCGGAATGCGGGCGCGGGCGCACACCGTCGATCTCGGACGTGACGCCGTACACCGGCGTGCCGTCGGCGCGCACCAGGCCGATCGCGAGCCCGGGTTCGCGCCCGGCGCGGCTGTCCACCCGCACGTCGAGAACCAGACGCCCGCCCTGCTCGATCGCCACCGGCGCCTCGCCGGACTCGCCATTGACCTCCAGGGCGGAGACCTGGAACTCCTGCACCGCCCCGCCCGCGACGTTCGCGCCGCGCTCGGCCGCGATGCGCTGCTCCTGGAAGGCGAGGTATCGCTGGGTGACCTCGTGCACGTCGCCGCGCGCCTCGATCCGACCGCGGTGGACCCACAGCGCGTGGCGGCAGAGCTTCTGCACGTGGTACATGCTGTGCGAGACGAGCAACAGAGTGCCACCGTTGGCGAGATAGTCCTCCAGCCAGCGGATGCACTTGCGCTGGAAGGACTCGTCGCCGACGGCCAGCACCTCGTCGGTGATCAGCAGGTCCGGACGGCGCGCGGCAACCAGGGCGAAGCCGAGGCGCACCACCATGCCGCTGGAGTAGTGCTTGACCGGCTCGTCGATGTAGCGGCCGATGTCGGCGAAGGCGAGGATCTGCTCACGCCGCGCCGCCAGTTCACCCGGCGCGAATCCGAGCAATGCGCCGGCCATGGCGATGTTCTCGGCGCCGGTGAACTCCGGGTGGAAGCCGGCGCCCAGTTCCAGCAGGGCGGCGATGCTGCCGCGGGTCTCGATGCGACCGGCAGTGGGCGCGAGCACGCCGGTGAGCAGCTTGAGCAGGGTCGACTTGCCCGCGCCGTTCTCGCCGACGATGCCCAGCGATTCGCCGCGCCGCACTTCGAGGTCGATGCCATTCAGCACGGTGCAGGTGTCCACCCGCGTGCGCCCGGCAAGCAGGGCGGCCAGGGCACGCAGCCGCTCGCCGCGCCGCGCCGCGCGCGGGAAGGACTTCGACACGCCCCGCATCAGCGCCAGCGGCGCGGTCACAGGAAATCCTCCAGGTGGCCCCGCAGGCGACGGAACACCCACAGGCCGACCGCCAGGGCGGCGAACGCCAGCAGCGCCGGTGCGAGGAGCGCCCCGGGTCCCGCCCCGGGCGTACCGAGGAGCGGGGCGCGGATCGCACCCAGGAACGCCGCCATCGGGTTCCAGGCGAACCATTCGGCGATGGCCGGCGGCAGCATCTCGGGCGCGTAGAACACGGGCGAGAGGAAGAACCACAGGGTCATGAACTGGCCCAGCGCCTGGCCCAGGTCGCGCACGAACACCTGCAGCGACGCCAACGCGAGCGACAGGCCGGTGGCGAAGATCGCGAGCAGGGCGAAGCCGAACGCCGCCTGCGGCAGGCCCGCGGCGTGGATTGGCTTGCCGATCATCGCAAGCACCGCGAGCACCGCGAGGAACCCCAGCCCGTGGACGAGGAAGGCGCTGCACACCGGTGCCAGCACCAGCACTTCGCGCGGAAGTGCCACCTTGGCCAGCAGGCCGGCATGCTCGGGAAAGGCGTTGATGGAACGGTTCAGCGCCTCCGCGAACGCGGTCCACGGCCAGAGCGCCACCACCAGAAACAGCACGAAGTCGGAGCCAACCCGCTCCGGCAGGCGCACTTTGAGGATCTCGACGAACACCACCGCGTAGATGGCGAGCATGAACAACGGCTGGAGCAGGGCCCAGAGTGCCCCGCTGAGGCTGCCCAGCCAACGCTGGCGCAGGTCGCGGGCCGTGAATTGGCGCAACAGGTTCAACCAGCGCGCATCGGGACGCATGCCGGATGGCGGACTCGGGCGAGGTGGGTCCCGGAGTTTAGCAGCGCGGCGGGGAGTACCCGGCCCCGCCGCGGCACGACCGTCGCGCGGACCCAGCGGCCACGCAGGCGATGGCCCGGTCGGAGGCGGACCAAGGGGCCCGGGGCGAGGCGACGCAACCGCAGCGCGAGCGTGCACTAATGCGGCGCGTCCAGCCGGCGGACTGGCGGCGCATTCCGCAGGTCCTGCCCTCTCGTCGCTGGTTGCCGTTCGGGCCTGCCGGCACGACCGGCGCATCGGCGCGGTCGCGACGGCGGCTACGGTGGGTCTTTTTTCGAGGGGGCGGTCGATGCTTCGAAGCGCGTACGCAATGAAGCCACCAGATCGGGGTCTGCCTCGATCGGCAGGCTGTTCAACCGGTCGGTGTGCTGGTTCAACTGGCGGTCGATGTTGGCCGCAGTGATCTCGGCGGCGAGCTGCTCACGCACCTCGTCGTAGGTGCGCTGGCGAGCTGGAGTGACCGACACCAGTTCGATCAGGTGCCAGCCGAAGCGCGAGCGCACCGGCGTCGGGGTGACCGCGCCGGGCCGATCGAGCGCCTGCAGGGCGGCGTCGAAGGCGGGATCGGTCGCGCCGGGGACGATGTCGGCGATCAGGCCCCCTGCATCGCGGGTTGTGGCATCGTCACTGGCTTCACGGGCCAGATCCTCGAGCCGCTCGCCCGCGGCGAGGCGCTCGGCCAGCGCCGCCACGCGCGCCTCGGCATCCTGCGCGCTGCGATCCAGCTCCGACACCAGCAGATGGCGGGCGGTGCGCGACGAGGGCACGACGTAGCGTGCACGGTCGGCCGCGAAGCGCTCGCGGGCCAGCGCGTCGACGTCGATCTGCGCGGCCGCTTCCGCGCGCAGTTTCTCGAGCCGGAGCGCGGTCAGCAGCCGCTTGCGCGACAGCTCGAGCTGCGGCGCCAGCCGCGGGTCGCGATCCAGGCCGGCGGCCACCGCCTCATCGGCCAGCTGCTCCATTAGCAGCATCTGCTGCAGCATGGAGTCGATGCGCTCGGGACTGTCCATCAGGCCTGCGCGCCGGTCCGGCGGGACTTCCTCGAGCCGGGCATCGATCTCCGCCAGGGTGATCTCGGCCGTGCCACGGCGCGCGACCACGGCGTCGGCGTCGGCGGCTGCGAGCGGTCCCGCGAAAGCG
>DHLY01000130.1:57475-59866 GCA_002405525.1 Proteobacteria bacterium UBA4656 | reverse complement strand
TCAACGACGGATTGAGGCAGGTCGCCTCCTGCGCGGGAGTGCCGATCGAATCATCGCGGGCATCCGCGCGGATGAAGTTGATGTAGTAGGTGCGGCCCGGAGCGAGACTGCACGTCGCCTCGTTGGCCGGTGTGGTTCCGATCTGGTAGTTGATCCGATCCTGCGGTCCAC
This sequence comes from Proteobacteria bacterium UBA4656, assembly GCA_002405525.1. GTDB lineage: Bacteria > Pseudomonadota > Gammaproteobacteria > Xanthomonadales > Ahniellaceae > UBA4656. The sequence goes on along the minus strand of DHLY01000130.1, from coordinate 59,695 downwards.
GGGCGAAGCCCGGCAGTGCGCGGCGAACGCTGCGGCAACCCGCGGCGAAGGTGGGATCGTCGACCGGCGCGACCGAGTCGAGCACCGGAATGCGGAAGTCGCCGGGGCAGGACGAGATCGACACGTAAACGCGGTTCATGTCCGCCTCGCCCTGCTGCTGGGCTGCCTGCCAGAAGAATTGCCGGTTTTGCGCCTGCCAGGGCGCCGCTGGCGTGTTGAACTCGACGGCGAGGTACTGGGTGTCGGACGTGATCAGATATCCCGAATAGCCCGAGTTGGGGAACGGGTCCCACACCTGACCAGGGGCCTCGACGGCCTGCACCTGGTTGGTCTGCTGGGGGGAGGCGCTTCGCACCCATCCCGCGGGGAGCGGCGGCGTGAACCCGGCACAGGAGCCGCCGCTGCCGGCGGCGGTCTGCAACGGCGGCAGAGTGAAGGTGGTCGCTCCGCCCGTGCCATAGCAGCGCATACCGAACACGTAGGTCGCATCGCCGGTGAGCATCTGGACCGACTGCGCGGCGAACGGCGGCGACACGGTGGCCGGCCAGTTGGTGCCGCCGGGCGTGCCCGTGCCGACATTGCGCACGCAGATTTCAGCGCCGGTCACGGTCGGAGTGATGAGGAAGGAAGTCCCCGCCGGGTAGCGGCCGTCGGTCGGCGGCGCGGAGAAGCTGCCGGTTGCGAGCGACACCGTGGGCGCGGGTCCACCACCGGTGGATAGGCCGGTACAGATGCCACCCGTGAGGGCGCACTGGGCAGCGACGCTGCCGTCCGGCGCGATCGACACATTCGACCCTGCGAGCAGCGTCACGCTCAGCGGTTGCGCGCCGGGTGCGACCGGATCGGCGTCGGTGTTGGAGAAGGTCAGAGTTTGCTGCGCGTGCACGGCGCTGGCACACACGAGCGCGAGCGCCGCGCCCACCACCTTTGGAGCATTGGAATTCATCGGGGTTCCCGCGATTAAGCGCGCCCGCACTTTAGCATGCGTCTGTTAGTGGAGCGTTCCATTCGCCGACGTGGCGCAATGCCGGTCAGAAGGGTCCGCCGGTGCCGGATGCCGGGACGGCGAGCCTGGCCCGGTCGACGCGTGTCCCGGTGACCGTCGGGACTGCAGGCGCGGCGGCGCGCGATCGATGGAGCGTGCGGACGCTGCAATGGGTCAGTGCGCTACCGCGCAGGCGCTGTCAGGAAACGCGAGCGCGGAAAGAAAAGAGGGGCCGGTTTCCCGGGGCCTCCCGGTGCGAAAAAGAAAGAGGCCCCGGTTTCCCGGGGCCTCCTCGCATTGCGACCGCCGTCGCGATCCCGAAGGATCGGATTACGGTGCAGCGCGGCTGGCGCGGTGCGTGTAGGCACCGCTGTAGTTCGCCAGCGTACCCGGCGTCACGTTGCTGTTGACGTAGTTCGCCGCCCAGAAACCGGTGACCGGCAGGCCCGCGAAGGCCTGACCGCCCGCCGTCTGGTTGACCGCGTTGTTCAGCACGTTCTGCGCGCCGGCCACAAACGGATTGTCGAACCGGATGCGAGCCCAGCCGGAGTTGAACACGCCACCGGCGCCGGTGTTCGCGTTGATGTTCGACGCGTAGGTCGCACCGAACACGCGCGAGGGCTGGCCGGCGGCCGTGCCGCTCTGGTTCCACGTGACCACCTGCGCCTCGTAGCACAGCGAGGCAACCTGCGGACCGACGACCGGCGGCGGCGGCGAGAAGTCGATCGTGCCCGGCGGCTGCGAGGACACCTGCTCCTCGCGGTTCCAGTAGGCGATGTCGATCGCTTCGCAAGCCGCACCGTCGTCGCGGAACGCGTTGGTGAACGGCGGACGCACCGAAGCGTTGGACGCCGTGTCGACGTAGGCGACCTTCGTCGGGTAGGTGACCACCCACTCGGAGGACGCGCCCAGCGCAGGCTCGGTCACGTACTCGTTGTAGATCGCATCGTGCATGTAAACGAGCGACACGGCGTCGTACGAGTACGGCAGGTTCGTCGTGCGAACCTTCTGGCCGGCCGGAACCGTCTGCGACACCAGGGTGCCGTTGCCGGAGAAGACGAACACGTTGATCAGACCGCCACCGTTGTCACCGTCGCCGAGGTCCGGCTGGATGGTGCCCGGATTCCGGTGCAGGAAGCCCGGCGCCGTGGCGTTGGTGTAGAAGCCCTCGATCGCGTCCGCGTTGTAGGCGTGCAGCGTGCCGTTGGCGACGTCGACGATCGTGCCCGCGCCGT
>DHLY01000130.1:24340-57229 GCA_002405525.1 Proteobacteria bacterium UBA4656 | reverse complement strand
CGCGTTGTGGGTGGCTTCCTCGGCGAGCTGCAGCGCGCCGGTGCCGGTCTGCAGGAGGCCCATCTCGATGATCTCGAGGTGGCCCTCGCGGGTACGCTCGATCGCGCCCAGCAGCGCCTGGAGCGAGGCCGGCGTGGTCGACGCCCAATCCTGGTTCGCACCGGTGTACTGGAAGTTGCGGAACGGGACCGGCGCGGTGATGCGCGGCACCGTGCACGAGGTGTCGGCGGTGGTCAGCGAGGCGGGGCCGGTGGCACCGGTCGCGAAGACCGCACCCGTCCACACGTCAAACGGCGACAGATAGAGGTTGAAGTCCAGGACTTCCTTCGAGTTGCGACCCTCGACGAAGCGGACCTTGACGGCCTTGACGCGATTGGTGGTGTTGACCACCGAGACCAGCGTCTGGTTGCCCTTGTTCACCGTGAAGTACGGGTAAACCAGGGCCTGACCCAGACCATCCGGGTTCAGGTTCAGCGCGTGCGCGCTGGTGGCGAGGCCGGCAGCGCCGGCGAGGCCGGCCAGCAGCGCCGTCGTCAGACTGTTTCTTTTCATGGAGGCACTCCTAATGTGGACCACAGGGCTTCTTGTCGCTTGTCGCCCGCCCGGTCGAGGGACGGCATGACCGCCGGACCAGCATCCGGAGGGGCGTTAGCGGTCGGGATGTTAAGTGAACGTTCCACCCGGCGCAAGCCCCCAAGGCGAGGGATCCGGGGGCTCCGAGCGGCGGCGCCGGCGGCCTGCCCTATCGATAATCGTCGGGCAGGTGATACCACACGCCGTCGATCTTCACCCATCGCTCGTCGAGCACCGCGCCGACGCGCGTGTTGCCCATGCCGGTGAGGGGAATACGGACCTGATACTCGACCTCTACCGTGACGGTGCATGCATCAGGGTCGCAGAGTTCATCGACCGGCGCGACGGTCACGTACCGGACCGGCTTCGACGCCCACTCCTGAGCATAACGCTCACGCGTCACGGTGGACCGCACGCCGGGCGTGAGCAGGTCCCAGGCGTCGTTGGCGCGGCCGTCGATCAGGGCCTGCCAGCGGACGACCGCGCGGTCCAGCGCGGTCTGCGCCGCGGCCGGATCCTTGGCCGGACCGCCGCTGGCGCAGGCGGCGAGGAGGGCAGCCGTGGCGACGGCCAGCAGGGTGCGGGACGGGGACATGGATCACTCCTTAGCGTTCGCGCGGTCGGTCCGCGCGCTGGTCGATGAGCGGCTGGATGCCGCGGAAGCGCTGCTTGTATTCCTCGGTGAGGCCGCGCGCCTCGTCACTGGACGAAATCACGGTCGGCTTGATCAGCACCAGCAGCTCCTGCCGCGAGCCTTCGCGGCGACTGTTGCTGAACAGGCGGCCGAGCAAGGGGACCTTCATCAGGCCGGGCACCCCGGCCTGGGACTTGTTGTTGTTGTCGCGGATCAGTCCGGCCAGCAGCACGGTTTCGCCGCTCTGCACGGCGATCTCGGTCTCGACGACGCGTTTGTCGACCGGCACGTTGCCGGTGGGGTCCACGGTGGTTCCCGGGGTGCTCTGCTCCTGCTTGATCTCCAGGTAGACCAGCCCGCCCGGGTTCACGCGCGGGGTGACGTTGAGGATCAGGCCGGTGTCGCGGAACTGCACGAAGGAGGTGCCCAGCCCGAACCCTGTGCCAGGCTGACCCGGGGTCGGGTTGACCACCCCGGTGCCGGGGTTGAGAAAGCTGCTGACCACCGGGATCTGGGTGCCGACGTTGATCGAGGCCTCCTTGTTGTTGAGCACCACCAGCGAGGGCGCCGACAGCACGCTGACGGTGGTCTCGTCCTGCAGTGTGGTGAGCAGCGCCTCGGCGGAGGTGTTGAGGAAGGTCCAGGCAAGTCCCTGGCTGCTGGCCGTGCCGGCGAAGCTGTTCCAGGCCCGGCTCGCGTTGACGACGGTCCGCGGCGTGGGCGTGCCGGTGCCGCCCACGAACTGGTATCCGCGCGCGTCGCGCCGGAACGCCGTCGCCGCCGCACCGGAACTCTCGTTCTCGAAGAACCAACGCACCCCGAACGACAGGTTGCTGGTCAGGTCGACCTGCACGATCTGCGCCTCGATGTGGACCTGCAGCGGCTCGATGTCGAGCCGCTTGATCGCGGCCTCGATCGCGTCGTACTGGCCGGGCGTGGCGCGGATCAACAGGGCGTTGCTCTCCTCGATCGCGCTGATCCGGATGTCGTCGCTCTCGACGATGGCGATGCCGCTGCCGGCATTCGGGGGCGGCTCGGCGGCCGTCACGTTGGCGGACTGCGCGGACTTCTCGTCGCCCTGCCCGAGGCTGCGGATCTCGACCGACTCCACGCCCGGCACCAGCGAGGCAATCGGCGCGCTTCGGGTTCCGCCGCTGCCGCCGCCACTGCGGCCGGTGAAGATCTCGGTCAGGTTGGTGGCCAGGTCCTTCGCCTTGACGTTCTTGACGTAATAAACGTAGAGCTGCGCGCCGGCATCGCTGCCGCCGCGGTCGAGACGGCGCAGCCAGCGTTCGGCCTCGGTCAGGTACTTCGGCTGCGGGGTGATCACCAGCACCGCGTTCATGCGCTCGATCGGCATGAAACGGAACATGCCGGCCAGGGGCGTGGCGCCGCCCTCGCCGAACACTTTTTCCAGTTCCGGCACGACGGTCTTGGCTTCCACCCGCTCCAACGGGAACACGCCGATCGACATCCCGGCCAGCCAGTCGACGTCGAAGATCTCGACCGTCTCGATGTAGGTAGCCAGCTCCGCCGCGGTACCGGCCAGCACCAGCATCGCGCGCGCGTTGTCGGCGCGCACGATCGCGCCCTGCTTGACGTAGGGCGCGAGCAGCTTTTCCATCTCGGTCGGCGCGATGTACTGCAGCGGCACCACCCGCACCTCGAAACCGCGCGCGGCGGACGCCGGCCCCAGCCGCGGGCGCAGGTTGCCGGGAATAGCCTGGCCCACCGGCAGCACGGTGTAGCGGCCATCGCGGTACACCAGGGCGAGGTTGTTCCAAGACAGCAGCGTCTCCAGCACCGCGCGCGCCTGCGAGCCGTTGATCGGCTTCGAAGTGGAGAAAGTGACGTTGCCCTGCACGCCCGGCGCGATGATGTAGTTCTCCTGCAGCAGGTCGCCGAGGATGGCCTTGATCACCGCCTGTACCGGCTGGTTCTCGAAGTTGAAAACCACGTCGCCTTCCGGCACCCGAGCCTGGCCGCGGGCAGCGACGGTCTCGTCGATGAAAACGCCCGTGCCCGGCTCGACACGCGCCGCGCCCGGGGCGGCCGCGGCCGGCGCGGCGACGGAGGCCGCCTGCGGCGCCTCGGCCGACGGCCCGGCGGCGGCGGGCGCGCCGACCGACGCTTCGGCTTCGGCTTCGAGACCGACTGACGATTCGCCGCGCTGCACGGCCGCGGGCGCAGCGCAGCCGGCCAGCAAGGCCACCGCGAAGGCCGCGACGAAAACAAGGATTCTTGGCGGCACGCTGGCTGCTCCGTTGGCTGTCTGGTTCACTGCGTGTTGCCCTGCTGCAGCATCTTCTGCGCTTCTTCGCGCAACTCCCGCCGGCGCTCCTCGATGCGCCGCCGGATCTCCTCCGCGCTGGCCGGCTGTCCCGGGGCCTGCGCCGCGCCCGGTGCCGGAGCGGCGGGCACGGGCTGCGGCGTCGGAACGGGCTGCGGCGCCACGGGCATGGGAGCGATCGGCGATGCGGCACCGCCCGGGGGCTCGACGATGATCGGCAGCTCGGTGCGGCCGAGGCCCGCGCCTTCGAAGACCGCGGCGCGCGGGCGCAGTTCCACCAGCGTCCAGCCGGCGCGCTCGCCGGCCAGCGGCTGGCCCACGCGCACACGCTCGGTGTCGTTGGTCGCCGGGTCGGTGACCAGCGCGATCTGCAGATCGCGGGTCAGGATCACGCCGGTCAGCGCGAGGGTCAGCGGCTGCGCGGGCGGCGCCTCGCCGTCGGCACTGGACTCCTCGATCTCCGGCGCCCGCGATTCGTTGAACAGCGGGCGCGCGAGGACCTGGCCGTAGTCCACCCATGGGCGCATGCGCGCAGCCTCGAGCACCAGGGCGGGCGCCGGCGGCTCGTCCGCTGCCTCTCCGCCCACCGGGGCGAGCGAGTAGCCCTTGCCCACGCCCAGGCCCTGCCCGACGGCAAGCAGCGACAGCACGCCGGAACACGCGCCCAGGCCGATCGCGATCCTCCGCCCGGGACTCATGCGCCCTCCCGCGCCGACGACGTGCGCTGGCGCATGTAGCCGGACAGGGTGAACTGCACGTCGAGGTAGCTGGTCACCTGGTTGCTGCCCGGCGCGCGGTAGCCAGTCTGCTTCCACACCTGCAGTTCGTCCACGAACAGCATCGGACTGCCGCTCTCCAGTTCGTGCAGGATCGGCGCGAACTCCTCCAGCGAGCAGCGCAGGCGGACCCGGATCGATGCGCGCTCGAACAGTTCCTTCTCGGTCGGGCGCGAGTACTGGTTCATGATGATCTGGCAGCTCTGCGCATCGCGCGCGTGCTGGCCGACGATCTGCTTCAGGCGCTGCGTCAGGCCGGCAGCCGCGGAGTCGAAGTCGGTCTCGGAGAGGAACGCGGGATTGCCAGCCTCGAACTGCCAGACCTCGGCCAGCCGCGCCTCCACCGCCTGGCGCTGCTCGGCGATGCGGCGGAACCGGGCCTCCTGTTCGCGCAGGCCGGACATCTCGGCCGCGATCTCGATGTGGCGCGCGGTGAACCACCAGTGCACGGCGCCGAAGTAGACGACCGCGACGGCGATCACCAGCAGCAGCACCGCCGTCAGGCGGCCGCGCTCAGGACCGGGCAGCATCTGCATCGGTCTTCTCCGGCGCGGCCGGGGTCGGCACGCGGACCTTGGCCTGGATCAGGAACTGCTCCTTTCCGGTACGCGCATCGGGCGTGATCGCCCCCTGCAGGGCAGGCGTCTCCATCAGCGGCGACTGCTGCAGCAGGGTGATCAGTCCGGCCGCCTCGGGTGACTGGCCCTGCAGTTGAAGCTGGTCGCCGTTGAGGGACAGTCGCTGCAGCCAGGTGTCGTTGGCCAGACGCTCGGTGGCATCCAGGAACAGGTCGCTGATGGGCGGCCGCCCGCGCTTGCGCTCGGCGAGAAAGTTGGCTCCCTCGATCGCGTTCCGGAGCTGGTCGCGCAGGGCCGCCACGTCGCGCGCTGCAGCGCGGCGCGCGTCGGTCTCGGCCCGCAGCGCCTGCAGCGCGGCCTCGCGATTGGCCACCGACTGCACCATCACCAGCCCGAGCAGGACCAGCGCGGCGGCGCCGAGAGCGAGATTGACCCGCAGCCAGACGTTGCGCCGCACCGCGCGGCGCTCCACCGGCAGCAGGTTGAAACCGGCCGGCACACCGTCGGGGCCGCGCACGTCGACGCCATCGAGCGCGACACCGAGCGCGGCAAGGGCTTCGACCTCGGGGTCGAGGACAACCCGCGGCACCACCGCGATGTCGACGGCCAGCGTCCGGGCGCTCTCGTCGCGTCCGGCGATGCGGGCGTCGAACCAGACCTGGTCGGCGCGGAACGGCGTCTGCCGATCCATCTCGAACGCCAGCACCTGGCGCAGGCCCTGGCCGGCGGCAGCCGGCAGCGTCAGCCCACGGCGCAGTACGCGCGAGGCGGGTAGGCACAGCAGCAGCCTCGGCGGCGATTCGCCCCCTTCGATGCGGCGGGCGAGTTCGGCGCGCAGCGCATCCGGGTCGCCCGCGCGCGGCAGCGCCTCGGGCGGCCGCGGGTCACGGCCGAGACGTTCGACCGCGATCGTGGACGGCTCCACCGCCAGCAGCACCTCGTCCGGCCGCTCGGCCAGCGCTGCCCGCGCGCGCGCGGGCAGCAGGCCGGCCAGCTCACGGCCCCACCAGGCGAGGAAGCGAGCCAGCGGACTGGCGGCGTATGCCAGCCGCAGGCGCGCGGCTTGTCGGGCCAGCACGGAGTCGGACATTCAGTCGGCGCTCCCCTCGCGCCAGCGCAGGATGCTGTAGGCGCGGCCCTCCGGCGGCCCGCCGAGGCGGATCGTCGCATCCAGCAGGGTCCACGTGCCATTCGGCAGCGTGGCCTCGGCGCGGACAGTATAGGTGACCCCACCGCCCCCGGCCACCAAAGGCGTGCCGTCCGGCAGCAGCAGCGGCGTCGCGGCCAGCTGCTGCGCCGGGGTCTGGCGGCGCCGTTCAACCAGCTGCTGGGCAGCCTCCGGCGTCATCGCCGCCATCGCCTGCAGCACCTGCGGCGCGGCATAGGCTGGATTGGGCCGCGGGTTGCGAGAGTAGACGGTCAGATGCGGCTCCATCCGGTCGAACAGTTCATAGTCCATGCCCAGGACCTGCTGCAGTTCGCCCACCGTCTGGAAGCCGAAGTTGCTCGGCTTGTAGTCGAGCCCCGCGGCGTCGTAGTCGCGATCTTCCGCGCCGTTGGCGCGGACCAGGTCGTCGGGGTCTCTCCAGTCCATGATGGCATCGACCAGCGAACGCGCCCGAGGTTCCTCAACCCCGATGGCCAGCAGGTACTGCAACAGCAGCACCTCGTCCGCGGCGTTGATGTCGACCCGCCCGGATTCGTCCTCGATCTCGATCCGGAGCTTCGCGTTGTCGAAGTCGAATTCATAGGCGCGGCCGTCGGGAACCCAGCGCGCCAGCGGATCGGCCCGGCGCAGTTCGTAGGCTGCACGCGAGATGCCGGCCTCGGCGATGTAGCGCGCGCGCGTGGCGTCGAGCAGGAAACGCGACTGCAGGGTCTCGGTGCGCGCCACCAGCAGGAAGCCTCCGAGCAGGATGGCCAGCAGCGCCACCGCCCACAGCACGAGCAGCAAGGCCACGCCGCGCGCGCGGCGGCCGGGGCGCGGGCTGCGAAGCACGTCAGCCACCCCCTGCCGGCGGGGTGAAAAAGGACGGCTCCAGCGCCGCACCCACCGCGCCGGGATCGATCATCACCGGCACCACCAGGGGCGGCCAGCGCATGCCGCTGCCACGCTCGAACTCGAGCTCGACACGCACCAGCAGCGGTAGCGCCGCGCCCTTGTCCCACTCGTCCACCCAGTCATCGAGGCGCCCGTCGGGGCCTGCCCCGCGGTAAGCGATCCGCAGCTCGACGACGCCTTCGAGCAGCACCACCGGCCCCGGACGCTCCGGAAAGCCCTCGCGCAGTTCGAAGCCGTTGAGCATCGCGTGGCGGAACCTGAGCGATTCGCCGCTGCCGTCGCGCTCCAGCGAGATCTCCTGCACGTACGGACCGCCGCGGCCCAGGTAGCCCGGCATCGGCGACACCCACATCATGCGGTCGCGCTCGCCGCGGAAGTTGGTCACCCGGCCGTCGGTGGTGTCGCGGTCGAAGGGCACGGCCATCGCCTGCGCGACCTGCCGGCGCAGCAGCTCCTGCGTCACCCGCAACTTGTTGGTGCGCTCGATGGCGATGTCGCCGCTGCGCACCGCGCGGGTCGAGGTGGCGATCGCGCCGTAGATGCCGGCCGACAGCATCGCCAGCAGCAGCAGCGCCAGCATGACCTCGACCAGGGTGAAGCCGCGCGAGCGCCCATTCATGGCGTGCCAGCCCCCGGCTGGACCGCGCGCAGGGTGGCGAAGCGCGCGCTGCGCTCGCGCTCGCCTTCGCGCCAGCGCACCTCCAGGTCGAGCCGGTACAGGTCGACCGGAACCTGCTCCTGCAACCCGGTCTCCGACAGCGGCGCATCCTGCTTGCGCACCTCGAGCGTCCATTCGAATCTCTCGTCGTCGTAGCGGCCGCCATCGCTACCCTCGCGCAGGGGCTCGCCGACCCCGGCGGCATCCAGCGTGGACTGCGCGTACAGGGTCGCCAGCGTCAGGTCCGCGCCGACACGCGCGCCACGCAGCGACGCAGCCGCGATCTGCAGCAGCGCGCCGGCCGCCAGCGCGAAGATCAGCAGCGCGATCAGGATCTCGATCAGGGTGAAGCCGGTGCCGCTTCGCGCGTTCACGGCGTCGCCTCACCGGGCCGCAGTCGCACCTCGCCGGTCAGCCAGGCGACCTCGACATCCCAGGCCTGCGCGCCGTAAACGAGTTTGATGCGCCCCCCGGTGCTGCTGCCGTCAGGCCAGAAGCGGATGCGCCCGCTGCTGGCCCCGGTCTGCTCTTCGGCGGCGGTGAGCAGCCGCAGCTCGACGTTTCGCGGCAATTGCACGACGTCGCGCTTTGGCGCGCTGTAGCTGCGCGCCTCGATGTCCAGTTCGAGCGCCTGCTGGCGCCGGGTCACGATGGCCTGCGCCCGCGTGTAGCGCAGCGCGGCGACCAGGTCGTAGCCGGCCGACCGCACGCGCGCGCTGGACATTCCGTCGGTCAGCGACACCGCGGCGACGGCGACCACCACGCCGAACAGGAGCAGCACCAGGATCACCTCGATCAGGGTGAAGCCGCGGACGGTGCGGTGCATCGGCATGGCGGGGTGCCGCGACTGCCCGGGGGCGCGGCGACGGGGCCTCACTTCGCGCGGATGTCCGCGCCCTTGGTTCCCTCTCCGCCTTCCTTGCCATCGGCGCCGAACGAGATCAGGTCGAAGTCGCGGCCCTCGGTGCCCGGCTTGCGGTACACCAGATCCCGGTTCCACGGATCCTTGAGGTCCTCTGCCTTGGCGTAGGGGCCCATCCAGTTCGGCGCATTTGCCGGTCGCTGCACGAGGTCCTCGAGGCGATCGGGTGCCGAGCCATTGTCGAGTGCGTAGGTCTCGATCTTGCCGGCCAGCCCCTGCAGCTGGATCACGGTTGCCCGCGTGCGGCCGCTGTCGCCGGCGCCGGCGAGCTGGTTGGCGATGATGCCGAGCACGATGCCGATCAGCACCAGCACGATGATGATCTCGATCAGGCTGAAGCCGCGCTGGCGGCTTGCCTGACCGGCATAGGCGGTGCGACGGCTGGAACGAGCGATGTTCATCTTTCGGCTCCGGTTGAAAGGGTCGCTGGCGGTCACTGCACGCCGAGGGTTTGCGCCAACTGCAGGATCGGCAGCACGATCGAAATGGCGATCAGACCGATGATGCCCGCCAGCACCACCACCAGCGCAGGGACCAGGGCCTGCATCAGGCGGTCGATGGTGTTGCGGACCTCGATATCGAAGGTGTCGGCGACGCGCAGCAGCATGGCGTCGAGTTCGCCCGATTCCTCGCCGACTGCGATCATCTGCAGAGCGAGGCGGGGGAAGCGCTTGCTCTTGCCCAGCGCATAGGCCAGCCCGGCGCCCGACTTCACGTCCTCGGCGGCTTCGTCGACCGCCGCCATCAGTACCCGGTTGTCGAGCACGTTGCGCGCGATCGACATCGCGGTGAGCAGGGGTACGCCGTTGGTGAGCAGGGTTCCGAGCGTGCGCGCCAGCCGCGCCGTTTCGATGCGCGAGACCAGCGGCGCGGTGAGCCGCCACTCCAGCAGACGGGCGTCGAGTCGCAGCCGCGCCTGCGGATCGGCGAGCCGACGCGCGCCGGCCCACGCCAGCAGCGCCACGCTGAGCAGGATCGCCCACCACCAGCCGGCGAAGAACTGGCCGACGCCGAGCACCAGCCGCGTGTACCAGGGCAGTTCCTGGCCGAGGCTCTCGAACAGCGGCACGAACTGCGGCACCACCGAGGTCAGCATCACAGCGAGCGCGATCACCACCACGGTCATCAGGATCGCGGGGTAGATCAGGGCGTTGATGACCGAGGCGCGCACCTGCGCCGCGCGCTCCATGTAGTCCGCCAGCCGCCGGAGTGTGGCCTGCAGCGAGCCCGACACCTCGCCCGCGCGCACCATGTTGATGTACAGCCGCGAGAAGGCGCCGTGCTGCTGCTCCAGAGCGGCCGACAGAGAAGTGCCGCCGCGTACGACGTCGCGCACCTGCTGGATCATCTTGCGCGCGCGGTCGTTGTCCGGCAGGTCGATCAGGATCTGCAGCGCGCGGTCGAGCGGCTGGCCGGCGCCCATCAGGGTGGCGAGCTGCTGGGTGAAGGACACCATTTCCGCACCCGACAGCGGCGCGCGCCGGAACCACTGCTCGATCCCGCCGCCAAAGCCGCCTCCTGCGGCCTCGCGCGCTTCGAGCGGCAGGTTACCGGCCTCCTGCAGGCGTCCGACCACGTCCTCGCGCGAGAGCGCCTCCATCGTGCCTTCGATGGAGTCGCCCTGCGGGGTGACGGCCTTGTAGCGGAAGAGGGGCATGGGGGCGGGGTTCGCTGCGTGCGGCAGGTTCGGGGCGCGGGTCAACGACGGCGGGCCCTGGGCCCAGGGCCCAGGGCCCAGAAGAGCACCGATCGGCTCGCTCTCGCGATCGCGGACCCCTTGGTCGCGCAGGCGCGCGATGTCCGGCCTCCACCGGGCCCTGAGCCCTGGGGCCTGGGCCCTGTGTCAACGACGAGGCGGCACACCGCCGCTGCGCCAACGCCGGCAAGCCCCATCACCCCTCGCTCTCCTGCGTCACGCGCAGCACTTCCTCGATCGTGGTCGTGCCGGCGAGCGACTTCACCAGCCCGTCCTCGTACATGGTGCGCATGCCGGCTTGGCGCGCGGCGGCCTCGATGTCGCCCTCGCCGGCATGCTTCATCACGAGGCGCCGGATCGCGTCGCTCATGACCAGGAACTCCATGATCGTGGTGCGGCCGAGGTAACCGGTCGGCGTGAGCGAGGACGGGCCGGGCTTGAACAGGCGGATCGGGTCGGCGTCGGTGTACCGGCGCAGCTTGAACTGCTCCACCACCTCCGGCATCGCGAGGTAGCCCTGCGCATGGGTCGGCTCCAGTCGGCGCACCAGGCGCTGGGCGAGGATGCCGTTGACGGTGGAGGTCAGCAGGTAGTCCTCCACGCCCATGTCGAGCAGGCGCGTGATGCCACCGGCCGCCGAATTGGTGTGCAGGGTCGACAGCACCAGATGGCCGGTGAGCGCGGACTGGATCGCGATCTTCGCGGTCTCCAGATCGCGCATCTCGCCGATCATGATGATGTCGGGGTCCTGGCGCACGATCGAGCGCAGCGCGTGGGAGAAGTCGAGACCGATCTGCGGCTTGGCCTGGATCTGGTTGATGCCCTCGATCTGGTATTCGACCGGATCCTCGACGGTGATGATCTTGACGTCGGGCGTGTTGAGCCTGCTGAGCGCCGTGTAGAGCGTGGTGGTCTTGCCCGAACCGGTGGGGCCGGTGACCAGGAGGATGCCGTGCGGCATCTCCAGCACCTGCTGGAAGCGCGGCAGGAACTCGTCGGTGAAGCCCAGCGCGTGGAAGTCCAGCACCACGCTCTCGCGGTCGAGGATGCGCATCACCACCGACTCGCCGTAGGCCGTCGGCACGGTGGACACGCGGAGGTCCAGCTCCTTGCCCTGCACGCGCAGCATGATGCGACCGTCCTGCGGCAGGCGGCGCTCGGCGATGTTCAACTTGGCCATGATCTTGATGCGCGAGATCACGGCCGCGGTACTCGACGACGGCGGGGCCTCGACCTCCTCCAGAACGCCGTCGACGCGGTAGCGCACCTTGAGCCGGTTCTCGAACGGCTCGACGTGGATGTCGGACGCCCGCGCCTCGACGGCGCGCTGGATGATCAGGTTCACCAGACGGATGACCGGCGCCTCGGAGGCGAGGTCGCGCAGGTGTTCGACGTCGTCCTCGCTGCGCACCGACTCGTCGGACAGGTTCTCGACGATGGTGCCCATCGCGCTGCGGCCGGAGCCGTAGTAGCGCTCGATCAGGTCGTCGATCTCGCTCTGCAGGCCGAGGCGGACCGCCACCTCGCGGCCGGTGGCGAGCCGGATCGCGTCGATCGGATAGCGGTCCAGCGGGTTGGCGACCAGCAGGCCGACCTCGGCCTCGCTCTCGGTGATCGGCACCACGTGGTGCGCCTTGAGGAACTTCACCGACACCTGGACGCCGGGCGGCGGCGCGTCGGGGCACTCGCGCGCGGACAGCATCGGCAGATGCAGGACCTCGGCGGCGGCCTCGACGAGATCGCGTTCGCTGATCAGGCCGAGGCGCGCCAGCAGCATGACGAAGGAACCCTTCGGATCCTCGTCGTACAGGCGTCGCGCGCGCGCGACGTCGGTTTCCTTCAACCGGCCGCGGGCGGTCAGCAGGGCGCTGATGCGCTCGTCGAGGGCGGGAGTGGCCGCGGCGGTAGGCGCCTCGGCGAGGACGGCATTCATGGCGGGTTCCCGCGGGAGTGGCCGGTGCTGTGACCGCCGCCGCCGGCAACCGGTTCCCGGAACGGGCCGGCGATCGACTCGATGAAGCGGCGGTTCATCAGGATCCAGGCCACCACCGGCACGATGGGCGGCAGGATCAGGTAGCCGAACTGGTACCAAAACGCGATCGCGTACTGCGAGGCACCGGCGGCTTCGACCGCCAGCCTGACCGGGTCGCCGAAGTTGTACGACAGCTGCAGCAGGATCTCGCCGGCGATGCCGAACGCCTGCGCCGGTACCAGCACCAGCAGACCGATGCCCAGTTGCAGGAAGGTCAGGCGCCAGGTCAGCGGCGTGGCCATCACCAGCGCGAGCAGGATCGGCCAGCCGTAGCAGTACATGAGCGCGTCGACGTCGGTGCTCAGCCGCGCGACCCGGCCTTCGGGGGTGGCCGCGAAGCCGGCTGCGTCGAAGCGGGTGAGCACGATCGCGTTGGAGAACTCCTGGGTCACCGACTCGAACACCGACGGCATCCACGCGACCAGGGCCGCGTCCGCCAGCTGGATCGGCAAGTAGACCACCACGCTGCGCGCCACGAACCAAAGGAAGAACGCCAGCGGCAGCCACAGCACCGCCGTCAGCAGGAACGCCTTCAGCGAGGGCGGAGCCTCGGCGGCGGGGGGCAGCGCGGTGTTCATGTCGCCGAGGTTAGCCCAACCAGGCTCGCGCGTTGCGGAACATGCGCATCCACGGCGAGTCCTCGCCCCAGTCGCGGGGCCGCCACGACATCTGGACCGACCGGAACACGCGTTCGGGATGCGGCATCATGATCGTGACCCGGCCGTCGGGCGTGGTGAAGCCGGTCAGTCCGCCGGGCGAGCCGTTGGGATTGGCCGGGTGGCGGTCCGCCGGACGACCGGCGCCGTCAACGAAGCGCAGGCAGGCGGCGACAGCCGCCCGGTCGCCCACGGCAGCGAAGGCCGCGCGGCCCTCGCCGTGCGCCACCGCGACCGGAATGCGCGAGCCCCCCATGCCGCGCAGGAACAGCGAGGGTGAATCCAGCACCTCGACGAGCGACAGGCGCGCCTCGTACTGTTCCGACCGGTTGCGCTCCAGGCGCGGCCAGTGTTCGGCGCCCGGCACCAGGTCCTTCAGCGCGGCCAGCATCTGGCACCCGTTGCACACGCCCAGCGCGAATCGCTCGGGATCGGCGAGGAAGGCCGCGAACTGCGCGGCCAGCGGCTCGCGGTAGCGGATCGCCGCCGCCCAGCCGCGGCCGGCGCCGAGCACGTCCCCGTAGGAGAACCCGCCGCACGCGACGAGGCCATGGTAGTCCGCCAGCAGCGCCCGACCCGCGGCGAGATCCGACATATGGACATCGCAGGCGTCGAAGCCGGCGCGGGTGAAGGCGGCCGCCATCTCGACCTGCCCGTTGACCCCCTGCTCGCGCAGGACCGCCACCCTCGGCCGCGCTCCGCGCGCGACATAGGGCGCGGCGACGTCCTCGGCCGGATCGAAACCCAGCGCCGGCGCCAAGGGTGGCCCCACCGGGTCGCAAAGCGCGCGGTACTCCTCGTCGGCGCAGTCCGGGTCGTCGCGCCGACGCTGCATCGCATGGCTGGTCTCGCCCCAGGCCGCCAGCAGCGTGCCGAGGTCCTCGCGCAGGGCCTCTCGCGCATCCCGCCGCACCACCACCACCGGCGCCGCACAGGGGGCGCCGATGCGGTGCAGGAAGGGGCCGAGCCCGGCGGCATCGAAGCGCGCGCGCACCGCGGGCAGGTCCGCGACGCGCACCTGCAGCAGCAGTCCCAGCTCCTCGGCGAACAGCAGCGCGGGCAGTTCGCCGGGGACCGCGGCGAGGTCGAGGTCGAGCCCGGCGCGCGCGGCGAAGGCCATCTCCAGCGCGGCGACCAGCAGGCCGCCGTCACTGCGGTCGTGCAGCGCGAGCAGTCGGCCCTCCGCATTCAGCGCCTGCACCGCGGCGAAGGCCTCGCGCAGGCGAACCGGATCGTCGAGGTCGGGCACCGGACCGGCGAAGCCGCCGTGGACCTGGGCCAGGATCGACCCCCCGAGGCGCAGGTGGCCGCCGCCGAGGTCGAGCAGAAGCAGTTCGCTGGCGCCCTCGTCGAGGCGCAGTTCCGGGGTCAGGGCGCGGCGCGCATCGGTGGTGCGTGCGAACGCCGTGACCACCAGCGACACCGGCGACACCACGCGGCGCTCGACCGCAGCGTCGCGCCAGCGCGCCTGCATCGACAGCGAGTCCTTGCCGACCGGAATCGACACCCCGAGCGCGGGGCACAGATCCAGACCCACCGCGCGCACCGCGTCGAACAGCGCCGCGTCCTCGCCGGGCTGCCCTGCCGCCGCCATCCAGTTCGCCGACAGGCGCACCTCGCCCAGGTCAGCGATCGGCGCGGCCATCAGGTTGGTGATCGCCTCGCCGACCGCCATCCGCGCGGCTGCGGCGGCGTCCAGCAGGGCCAGCGGCGCGCGCTCGCCGAGCGCCATCGCCTCGCCGGCAAAACCCTCGAAGTCGCGCAGGGTCAACGCGCAATCGGCCACCGGCACCTGCCAAGGACCGACCATCGGGTCCCGCGCGCACAGCCCGCCGACCGTGCGGTCGCCGATCGTAACCAGGAACGATTTGCTGCCGACCGCGGGATGGCGCAGCACGCGGTGCAGGGCCGCGGCGAGGTCGAGGCCGGCGGGGTCGAAGCCCGGCAACCCGGTCGGCGCCAGGCGGCGCGCGTCACGGTGCATCCGCGGCGGCTTGCCGAACAGGACGTCCAGCGGCAGGTCCACCGGCGCGCCGCCGAGGCGCTCGTCGGTGACCACCAGGCGGCGGTCGGCGCTCGCGTGGCCGACCACCGCGAAAGGGCAGCGCTCGCGCTCGCAGATCGCCGCGAACTCGGGCAGGCGGTCGCGCGGCAGGCCAAGCACATAGCGCTCCTGCGATTCGTTGCACCAGATCTGCATCGGCGACATCTGCGGGTCGTCGCAGGGAATGCGGCGCAGCTCGATCCGGCCGCCGACGCCCGAGTCGTTGAGAATCTCGGGGATCGCGTTCGACAGCCCACCGGCGCCGACGTCGTGGATGCTCGCGATCGGGTTGGCATCGCCCAGCGCCCAGCAACGGTCGATGACCTCCTGGCAGCGGCGCTGCATCTCCGGGTTGTCGCGCTGCACGGAGGCGAAGTCGAGTTCGGCCGCCGACTCGCCGCCGGCGACCGAGGACGCCGCGCCTCCGCCGAGGCCGATCAGCATCGCAGGCCCACCCAGCACGACCACCGCGTCGCCGGGACCGAGGCGGCCCTTCTCCACGTGCGGCAGGCGGATGTTGGCCAGCCCGCCGGCGAGCATGATCGGCTTGTCGAAGCCGCGGTGCAGCGTGGGGTCGTCGGTCGCCAGTTCGAAGCTGCGGAAGTAGCCGAGCAGCGCCGGCCGGCCGAACTCGTTGTTGAACGCCGCGGCGCCCAGCGGGCCGTCACGCATGATCTCGAACGCGGACGCCATCCGCGGCGGCAGCGTCCGCGGCGCCTCCCACGGCCGGGGCAGGCCCGGGATGCGCAGGTGGGAGACGCTGAAGCCGGTCAGCCCGGCCTTGGGCTTGGCGCCGCGGCCGGTGGCGCCCTCATCGCGGATCTCGCCGCCGGACCCGGTGGCGGCGCCGGGAAAGGGCGCGATCGCGGTCGGGTGATTGTGCGTCTCGACCTTGATCGCGTAGGCGGTGTCCTCCGGCACCGCGGTCCAGCACCGGCCGGCCGGCGCCGGGAAGAAACGCGTGGCGACGCCGCCGGCCACCACCGCCGCGTTGTCCTTGTAGGCGCTCAGCGTGTGTGCGGGGTGGGCGGCGTGGGTGTTGCGGATCATCGCGAACAGCGACAGCGGCTGTCGCGCCCCGTCGATCGTCCACGACGCGTTGAACACCTTGTGGCGGCAGTGCTCGCTGTTGGCCTGGGCGAACATCATCAGTTCCGCATCGCTGGGATCGCGGCCCAATTCGCCGAAGCACAGCGCAAGGTAGTCGATCTCGTCGGCCGAAAGCGCAAGGCCCAGCCGCGCGTCGGCGGCGCGCAGCGCAAGACCCGGATCGGTCCCCAGCGCCACCCGCTGCAGCGGCGCGGGCTCGCCGTGCAGGAACACGGCGCCGACCTCGGCGAGGTCGACCAGGACCGACTGCGTCATCGGATCGTGCAGCACGCCGAGCGCGGCGCCGCGCGCCGCCGGGTCGGCCGGCAGACCGTCGACCTCCAGCCTCAGGCCGCGCTCGATCCGCGCCACCGGCAGCCCGCCGCTGCGCGCGATGTCGGTCGCCTTGCTGGACCACGGCGAGATGGTGGACAGCCGCGGCAGCACGAACAGCACCCGCGCTCCGCCGTCGCCGGGTGCGCCGTCGCCGCTGGCGTCGAGCAGCCGGAGCAGCCGATCGCGGTCCGGCGCGGGGCCCGGCGCGGGCTCGATCGCGTACAGCCAGCGGGCGCCGGCGACCCGGCACCCCGCGGCCCGCGCGCCGACCTTCGCGTTGAGGCGCTCCAGGCGGAACGGCGAGAGGGCGTCTTGCCCGTCGAGAAGGATCATGGGGCAGCCGGCCATGCGCGGGGCGCGCAGTTTAATGTCGCGCTGCGCGGGTTTCCACGCGCGGCGCGATCGGCACGGCAGCCGGAACCGCGTTCAGCGGCCTCCCTGCAGCTGCTGCAGCCGCTCGAGCATCTGTTCCGGCGGCAGATAGCCGCCGATCTGGGTGCCGTCCGCGGCGATCACGGCCGGCGTGCCGGACACGCCGATCTGCTGGCCGAGTTCGAAGTCGGAATCGACCGGGTTGCTGCAGTCGGTCTTGTTCGGCACCGGCTCTCCGTTCTTGGCCGCGGTCATCGCGCCGTTGTGGTCGGCCGCGCACCAAACGGACACCGCCTTGTTCCAGGACTCCGAGCCTCGCCCGGCGCGCGGGTAGAACAGGTATTCCACGGTGATGCCCAACTCGTTGTACTGCGCCATCTCCTGGTGCATCCGTCGGCAGTAGCCGCAGTCGATGTCGGTGAACACGGTGATGGTGTGGCGGGCATTCTTGGCTGGAAAGATGATCCGCTTGTCGGCCGGCACGCTGGCCAGCGCCGACTTGCGGATGCCGGCATAGCGCGACTCGGTGAGATTCTTGCGGGCGGCCGCGTCCCACACCACGCCGGACACCACGTACTTGCCGTCGCCACTGACATAGATCACCTGGCCGCCCATCACCACTTCGTAGAAGCCGGGCAGCACCGACATCTCGACCTGGTCGACCCGGGCCTCCGGAACCAGGGCCTTGATCGCGGCGCGAACGCGTTGGTCGGCGCCATCATCGGCCAACGTCGAACCGACCGCCAGCATCGCGGCGGCGGCGAAGAGCACCTTCAACATCGGGGCTTTCCTCGTTGAGGGAATGTAGGGATGGCCGAAGCCACCGAAGATGGACCCCGTCCGGCGGCCGAAGTTCCGACCAGCCGCGGATCCGCGGCGGATTGTGCCGCAAGGCGGGTCGTCACGCCCGCGGATGGTGTCGGCCGTGCAGGCGCTTGAGCCCTTCGCGCGCGACCAGGGTGTAGATCTGGGTCGTGGAAAGGCTGGCGTGCCCGAGCAGCATCTGCACCGCGCGCAGGTCGGCGCCGTGATTGAGCAGATGGGTGGCGAACGCGTGGCGCAGCCCGTGAGGCGTGAGCGGTCGCGCGATACCGGCGGCCAGCGCGTGACGCCGCAACCGCAACCAGAACGCCTGCCGCGTCATC
Organism: Proteobacteria bacterium UBA4656; assembly: GCA_002405525.1. GTDB lineage: Bacteria > Pseudomonadota > Gammaproteobacteria > Xanthomonadales > Ahniellaceae > UBA4656. Next base: position 39,366 of record DHLY01000130.1, on the reverse strand, counting down.
CTGGCGCCGCGCCGGGTCACGAAGAGGTCGGCGCTGGTGCGCCGGCCGAGCAGCGCCGGTCGCCCCTCGGCCAGCCAGTGCGACAGCCAATGCTGCGCCTCGTCCCCGATCGGCACCAGACGCTGTTTGCCCCCCTTGCCGCACACGCGCAGCGCGCCCTGCCGCAGATTGACCTCGTCGACCCGCAGGCCCACCAGTTCACCGACCCGAAGGCCGGTGGCATAGAGCAGCTCCAGCATCGCCCTGTCGCGCAGCCCTTCGGGGGCGGCGATGTCCGGTGCGGCCAGCAGGGCTTCGACCTCGCGCTCGCCGGGCGCCTTCGGCAGGCCGCGTGGCAGCTTCGGCGATTCGACCAGCGCGGTCGGATCTGCGGCGACCGCGCCCTCGCGCAGCAGCCAGCGGTAGAAGTGGCGCAGGCAGGACAGCAGGCGCGCGTTGCTGCGCGCGCGGTAGCCCTCGCGCAGGCGCAGCGCCAGGTAGTCGTAGATCTCCGCGCGATCGGCGACCTCCAACGCAATCCCGCGGGCGGCCAGGTGGCGCGCGAAGTGCGCGAGGTCGCTGCGATACGCGGCGAGCGTGTTGCGCGACAGCCCGAGTTCGCCGAACGCAGCGCCGGCGAAGCGAGCGACGATGGGCGGCGCATCGGGAGCCGCGGCCGCGGGTGGACGACGCGTCGACATGCGTGCAATCTATCATCGGGCGATGGACGCACTCCCTGCTCCCCCGGCACCGGCCGCCGCGCCCTGGCGCCGCCTCGCCGCCGGCGCCTACGACTGCTTCCCGCTGCTGGCGATCTGGATCCTCGTCACCTTCGGCGTCACCGCCGCGCGCGGGATGCAGGCGGTGCCGCCGCACACCCCGTGGTTCGGGTTGGTCCTGCTGGGCGCCGCTTTCTTCTACCTCGGCCTGTCCTGGCGGCGCGGCGGCCAGACCATGGGCATGCGCGCATGGCGGGTGGCGGTGGTCGGCGCGGACGGCGGCCACATCGGCTGGGCGCGCGCCCTGCTGCGCTTCGCAGTGCTGCTGGTGTCGCTCGGCGCCGGGATGCTGGGCGTGCTGTGGGCCTTCGTCGACCGCGACCGCCGCATGTGGCATGACCTTGCCGCGCGCACGCGGGTGGTGGCGGTGCGGCACGGCTGACCGGCGCGCCGCGCGCCGTACTCAGAGGTCGTGCTTGACGGGTTCGATGCCGCGTGCGCGGTACGCCTTCCAGCGCGCGCGCGACCCTTCGCGCAATGCGGGGTCGGGCGGCACCACCTCGAGCACCCGCTCCCAGGCGCCCGGCGCCGGCTCGTCACGCAGGTTGATGACCAGCGGGCGGTCCGGAGTGCCAACGCCGGGCGGCACGACCAGCACCGCGGTGACCTCGTCGTCGGCGTCACCGGCGATCTGGTGCGGGATGTATGCGTTCTCGTCGAACGCCCAAAGCTTGTCGTCGATCGCCGCGGCCTGCGCCTCGTCGCGGACGAGGATCAGCAGCGGCTGGCGCGCCTCGTAGGCCTTGCGGGCGAGGATGCACACCACCATCAGCGGATCGTCGCGGTGCTGGCCACGGTCGATCATGTAGAAATCGGCGCGCGCCACGGGGCGTCGCTCAGCCCGAGCGGTCGAGCAGCCACTGTGCCAGCAGCGGCACCGGGCGGCCGGTGGCCATGCCCTTGCGGCCTTCGTCCCAGGCGGTGCCGGCGATATCGAGGTGGGCCCAGCGCTGACCCTCCGCGAAGCGCGCAAGGAAGCAGCCGGCGGTGATCGCGCCCGCGCCCTTGCCGCCGATGTTGTAGACGTCGGCGAACGCCGACTCCAGCTGCTGCTGGTAGTCGTCCCACAGCGGCAGCCGCCACGCGCGGTCGAGCGCCGCCTGCCCCGCGCCGAGCAGCTCCTCGGCGAGATCGTCGTGGCGGCTCATCAGCCCGTGGGCGTGCTTGCCGAGCGCGATCACGCAGGCGCCTGTCAGCGTGGCCACATCCACCATCGCCGCCGGCTCGAAGCGGCGCGCGTAGGTCAGCGCATCGCACAGGATGAGGCGGCCCTCGGCGTCGGTGTTGCCGACCTCGATCGTGATGCCCGACATGGAGGTCAGCACGTCGCTGGGCCGGTAACTGTTGCCGTCGGGCATGTTCTCGACCGCCGGCACTACCGCCACCACGTTCAGGGGCAGCTTCATGCGCACGGCGGACAGGAAGGCGCCGATCACGGTCGCGGCGCCGCACATGTCGTACTTCATCTCCTCGATCCCGCCCTGCACCTTGAGGTTGACCCCTCCGGTGTCGAAGGTGATGCCCTTGCCGACCAGCACGTAGGGCTTGTCGACCGGCCCTGCGCCCTGCCAGCGCAGCACCAACAGGCGCGGCGGATTGGCGCTGCCCTGGGCCACGGCGAGCAGCGCGCCCATGCCCATGCGCTGGAGTTCCTCACGCTCGATCACCTCCAACATCACGCCGGCCTCGTCGGCGGCGATGCGGCGCGCGGTATCGGCAAGGTAGGCGGGGTTGCAGATGTTGGGCGGCAGGTTGCCGAGTTCGCGCGCCAGCGCCACGCCGGCGGCGATCGCGCGCGCCTGCGCGAGTGCCGCCTCGCCACCTGCGGCGGGCAGCAGCATCTCCTCGAGCCCGGCGCCGTTTCTGGCCTTCACGGTGGCGGTGTAGCGGTAGCAGGCGGAATCCGCCGCAACCGCCGCCTGGCGCGCACGCCACGCGGCGCCGCGCCCTTCGAGGTCCACCTCGGGCACGAAGTTCGCCGCGCGCCGCACCGGACCGCTGGCCAGCGCCTTTGCCGCCTCCAAGCAGGCCTTGTGGTAACGCGCGGCATCGAACTTGCGCGGCTCGCCGAGCCCGGTCAGCAGGATCCGCGGCGCCTTCACGCCGGGCAGGTGGAACAGGCGCGCGATGCTGCCCGGCTTGCCGGTCACGTCGCCGGCCTCGACCAGGCGGCGGATCGCGCCGCCCGCGGCCGTATCCGCCTCTGCGGTGGCTGCGGGCAGGGTCTTGTCCTCGAACACGCCGAGCAGCAGAGCATCGGCGTCGACGGCGGCGGGACGATCGGCGGTCAGGCTGAATCGAAGGCTCATGCGCATCTCCGGGCGGCAGCCTTGCGGCCGCCGCAGCAGATAGACTCACGCGCCGCGGTGCCGGCGCACGGGCCGCAGATCTTACCGGACCCTGTCACCATCTTGCCGCGCATCATCGACCGCTACCTGCTGCGCGAACTGCTCGCCGCCTGCGGCGCGGTGGGCGCGGTGCTGTTGCTGGTCGTGCTCGGCGGCATGCTGTCGATCACCCTCGACCGGGTGGCGCGCGGGGTGATGCCGGCCGGCCTGCTGCTGTCGCAGATCGGCCTGCGCTCGGTCGACAGCCTGCCGCTGGTGCTGCCGCTCGCCCTGTTCCTCGGGGTGCTGTTGGCCTACGGGCGGCTGTACCGCGACTCCGAGATGGCCGTGCTGTCGGCCTCCGGCGTATCGAGCCTCGACCTGCTGCGGCCGGCAGCCATGGTCGTGCTCCCGACCTGCGCCGTGCTGGCCGCGCTGTCGTTCTGGCTGGGACCGGCAGCGATACGCCAGTCCGACCGCATGATCGACGCCGCCAACCGCTCGCTGCTGGTGGCCGGCATGGAGGCCGGCCGCTTCATCGAACTGCGCGGGCGCGGGGGCGTGGTGTTCGTCGGCGCGATGTCGCCCGACGGCACGCAATTCGAGCGGCTGTTCGTGCACGAGGCGCGCGACGGGCGACTCGACATCACCACCGCTGCACGCGGCGAACTGTTCCAGGACCGCGAGGGTGGCGAGCGCTTCCTCACCCTGTACGACGGCTTCCGCGTCGAGGGCAGGCCCGGGGAGCCCGGCTACCGCCTGATGCGCTTCGCGCGCAACGACATCCGCCTCGACGACCAGCAGGTCGATCCCGGGCGGCGGATGGAGAAGCGCCGCGCTACCACCGAACTGCTCGCCTCCGACGAGGCGATCGACCGCGCGGAGTTCCACTTCCGGCTCGGCCTGCCGCTGTCGGCGCTGCTGCTCGCCCTGCTGGCGGTGCCGCTGTCGCGCAGCCAGCCGCGCGAGCCGCGCTACGCCAAGATCCTGCTCGCCGTGCTGGCCTACGTGGTCTACACCAATCTGCTGGGGCTCGGCCGCGGCTGGATCGCCGACGGCAGCCTGCCCGATTCGGCAGGCTTGTGGTGGCTGCACGGCGCCGCACTGGCGCTGGCCGCCTGGCAGTTGCGCGCAGATGCACGCTCCGGCGTGGGCAGGCCGGCATGATCACGCTGCGGCGCTCCGACCGCATCGTGGCCGCAAGCGTGCTGCGCGCGCTGCTCGCCACGTGGCTGCTGCTGGTCGCGCTCGACGCCTTCACCGCGCTGGCCGACGAACTGGCCGCGATCGGCAAGGGCAGCTACACCGTCGGCACCGCCTTCGCGCACTTGGCTTGGACGCTGCCCCGGCGCGCCTACGAGGTGTTTCCGACCGCGGCCGTGATCGGCGCACTGGCGGGGCTCGGCGCCTTGGCTCCGACGGCCGAACTGACCGCGATGCGCGCCGGCGGGCTGTCGAAAGCGCGGATCGCCGCCGCCGCCGCCGGCGCCGCCGGCGCGGTGCTGGCGGTGGTCGCCGCCAGCGGCGAGACGCTGGCACCGTGGGCCGAACACCATGCGCAGCAGGTGCAGGCCAGCGCCCTTTCGGAAGACCTGATCGCACTCGGCCGTAGCGGGGTGTGGGCGCGCGACGGCGGCACTCTGCTCAACGCCGCGCGCGGCGAGATGCGCGGCGACGGCGTGGTGCTGTTCGACATCAGGGTCTACGAGTTCGACGCTGAAGGCCGGCTGCAGCGGATCTCCACCGCCGCGCGCGGCGAGCACGGAGCCGGCGGCTGGGTCCTGCACGACGTGGTCCGCCAGACGCTGGGCGAGGACGCGGTGGCCAGCGAACGCTTCGTCGACTACGCCTGGCCGTCGGTAATCGACCCGCGCGTGCTGAGCCTTTCGGCGGTCAAGCCGCGGCATCTCGGGCTCGCCGACCTCGCCGCCGGCATCAAACACCTGGACCGCAACGGACTCGACGCCAGCGAGTGGCGCACCGCGTATTGGCGCCGTGTCTTCTATCCGCTGAACGTGCTGCTGCTGGTGCTGATCGCCCTGCCGTTCGCGTTCGGAACGCTGCGTTCGGGCGGGCTGGGCAAACGGCTGTTCATCGGCATCCTGCTGGCGGTGGGCTGGAACCTCGCGCAACGCGCGCTGGGCAACGTCGGCACGGTATACGGCGTCGATCCGCGCCTTCTGCAGGTGGTGCCGGCCACCGTGCTGGCGCTCGCCGTGGCGTGGTATTTCCGCCGCCACGCCTGAGAGGGTGTGAGAAAACAGCCTCCCGGGCAGGCCATGGATGGCCCGCACGCGGGTCATGCGCGCACGTGCATGATTCGCTGGAGCAGGTCCGGACCTGCGCCGGACTCACGACTGGAAAACCCTCAGGATGTGGGTTTTTCACAGGCCAAGAGACCTGGCTCCCGCGGCGGCGACGGCGAGCGCGATGCTTCGGCCGTGGACGGTAGCGCATCGCCGCAGTCCGGGACGACGCCGACACAAACCGGGCGCCGACGTCGCGGATTCGCGGGCGGGACTTCCACGGCCCACCCGGAAGAGCGTCCGTCGCGCTGCCGCTCAGCCGTCCTTGCGCACCTCGAACGAATCGGAGGTCGCCGGGTCGGCGAAGTCGATCCGCAGCGGTCGCCCCAGCAGGCGCTCCATCGGCAACGGCCACAGGCCAAGCGGCGCGACCTCGCGGAAGGCCTGGTCGGGCGTACGGCCCTGGTAACGCACCAGCCAGGCGGCGTAGAGGTTACCCGCGCGGCCGCCGCTCGCGCAGTGCAGCAGCATCCTGCCGTCACCGGCCTCCATCTCGCGCGCGAAGGCCTCCAGCACGGCGGGCGTGAAACCGCCCGCGCCGCCCACCGGAGATTGCGCGTAGGACATGCCCGCTGCTGCCGCCACGGTGGCCTCGTCGAAGCCGACGGTGACCATTTCCTCCGCGGTGCGCAGGTTGAACACCCGGGTCACGCCGGCCGCGCGCAGGGCGTCGAAGTCTGCAGCGGCCGGTTGACCTCCGATCAGCAGGTTGTCGCGCGCCAGCGAGCGCTCGACGAAGCCGGGGCCCGGCGCAGGCGCCGCGACAGGCGCCGGGGCGGAGGCGGGGATGCTGGCGCAGGCGGCGAGCGCCAGCGCGGCAACGGCGGGCACGAGGATGGCAATGCGTTGCATGGGCGGACTCCGCTGCGGCATTCGGGACGCCATCGTACGCCCGGAACGCGTCGGGGGCACCTTGGCGAAGCCCCCGGCAGGATGTTGAGAATGCGCGATCCTGCACTTGCTCAACGCCGCGAGTTCGGCACAGGTCCGTACTCTCTCCCGACGAGTCAATCACTTACGCGATCGATTCGCGGGCGCGGCACCCCTGCCGCGCACTAGACGGGTGTTTCTCTGCACCCTGCTAGTCGCGCATCAGGGTGGACTTTCCGAACAGGCTCTCCACCAGGTCCACCGACAGTTCCGCCGTGCGGTTCCGCTGGTCGAATGCCGGGTTCAGTTCGACGATGTCGAGCGAAGCCATGCGGCCGGTGTCGGCGATCATCTCCATCACCAGCTGCGCCTCCCGATAGTTCGGCCCACCGGGCACGGTGGTGCCGACCCCGGGCGCGATCTCGGGGTCCAGGAAATCGACGTCGAAAGACACATGGAGGTGGGTATCCGGCGTCATCGCCGACAGCGCCTCCTCCATCACGCGCCGGATGCCGATCTCGTCGATGTAGCGCATGTCGTAGATGTCGAGCCCCTGCTCGCGCACCAGCCGCTTCTCGCCGGGGTCGACCGAGCGGATGCCGATCTGGCGCACGTCGGCCGCGTCCAGCGCGGGGTAGCGCGCGCCGAGGTGGGTCAGGGCTTGCGGCCCGATGCCGCACAGGCAGGCCACCGGCATGCCGTGCAGGTTGCCCGAGGGTGTGATGACGCTGGTGTTGAAATCGGCATGCGCGTCGAGCCAGAGAACGCGCAGCGGTCTGCCGCGCGCGCGGCAGAAGTCGGCCACTGCGGTGATCGAACCCACGCCGAGCGAATGGTCGCCTCCGAGCAGCACCGGCAGCCGGCCCTGGTCCAGTTCGGCGCGCACCGCGCGCATCACCTCGCGGTTCCAGGCCACCACCTCGGGCAGGTGCCGGTAGCCGTCGGCCGGCGGCTGCCAGGGATTGACCGGGCCGGACAGGTTGCCGCGGTCGACGACGGCCAGCCCGCGCGCAAGCAGGGCATGCGCGATGCCGGCCACGCGCAGGGCCTCTGGGCCCATCGAGGCTCCACGGTGTCCGGCGCCGATGTCGGTCGGGGCGCCGATCAGGGACAGCGGGGGAAAGCGCATGGGGTCGTTCCGTGGCGGCGCGGTTCGGGATGGTGCTGGCAGTCAGGATCGAACTGACGACCTTCCGCTTACAAGGCGGGTGCTCTACCAGCTGAGCTATGCCAGCAACGGGGACCGATTGTCGTCGATGACGGCCTCGCCCGCATCCCTGCGGCCTGCCCGCCGGGCATGCCGGGCGTTCTCGCAGCGTGCCCGTGGGACCCGAGGTTCAGAAGCACGTCGTCTCGCGCTGCTCGATCTCCAGCAGGTCGGGCAGTCGCTGGCGCCAGTCGAAGCCCGAGTCGGCGGCGACGGCGTAATCCAGCCAGTACAACGGCAGGTCCTCCGCGCGTTCGGTGACCGCCGGGGCAAAGCCCAGTGCGGCGACCTCGGCCCGCCGACGATCGGCGTTTGCGCGGTCACGGAACAGGCCCAGAGAGATGGTGTTCTGCTGCGCGCCGGCGGTGACCACGTAGAAGTCCCGCACGCCGCGGTCGTTCAATTGCCGCGCCACCGCCAGCGCTTCCTCGCGGGTCCTCGGCGCGGGCAGGAACACCGACCAGCCACGAGCCTGGCGGGTGCGGACCTCGCGGAATTGGATGCGCTTGACCGCCGGCGTGAGCACGTTCAGCGCACGCCGCAGGTCGCTTTGGGTCGGGAATGGTCCGATCGACACGCAGCGATCCGAACCGCCCGCGGCGACCGGTTCAGGCGCGGCGGCGAGCTCGGCGCTGGGCGGCGCCTCGCGCTCGGACAGCAGCACGATCGGCGCCACGCCGGGCTCGGTGGCCGGCGCGATCCGGGGCGCCGGCTGCGGCGCGATGAAAAGCCACGCGCCGACTCCGACGTTGGCGGCGAGCAGCAGCAGGAACAACAGTCGCGGCAGCATGGCTCCATTCCGGCGACCCGCGGACGAGGCACGCAGTGTAGCGACGTTGCGGTCGCGCCTCAGGCGTGCAGCGCGGCCCAGCGGGCCAGTCCCTCGAGCACCAGGTTCGGCGCCAGGCAGCCGCGATGGCGCAGCCGGTCGCCGACCGCGTCGGCGTCGCCGCCGTGCAGCAGCAGCGCCGGCGGCTGGCCGAGCCGGCCGGCGGCTTCGTCCACCAGACGATCGACCAGCGCCGCGACGGCGAGGATGCAGCCTGCGTCCAGGCCCTCCTCGGTGCTGCGTCCGAACACCACCGGCGGCCGGTCGCCGCGCGGCAGCACGCGCGCAGTGCTGGCCAGCACCGCCTCACGCATGCGCCGCGCGCCGGGCGCGATCACCCCGCCGAGGTGGCGGCCTTCGGCGTCGATCACGTCCACCGCCAGCGCGGTGCCGCAGCCGGCGACCAGGGCCGGACCGGGCGTGCGCGCGCGCGCGCCGACCAGGGCGAGAAAACGATCCACGCCGAGCCGGGCGGGCTCGGCGTAGGCATTCACCACTCCGGCGCCGGCAGCCGGCGACTGCAGGCTTTCGATGCGGCAACACGGTCGCACCTCGGCCAGCGCGGCGCGCGCATCCGCGGCCAGCGGTTCGGCGCCGACGGCTGCCATCCATGCCCGCGTGGGCGCGGGGCCGGCGCGCAGCGCCGCAGTGAAGTCCGACCGCCAGCCGGGATCGGCGTGCGCCACGGCACCGCGCGCGTGCAGCGTGACGCCGTCGTGCCAGGCCCACTTCAACCGCGTGTTGCCGAGGTCGAGCAGCAGGTTCATGCGGGCGGGCGACTGCGCACGCTGACCTCGGCGGCTGCAAGCCGGTGCTCGCGGCCCGCCGCATCGACCACCCGCAGGCGACCGTCCTCGCCCAGGCCGGCGGCGACGGCAACCCACGGTGCGCCGCCATCCTGCACGTCCACCGTCCCGCCGGCCAGCGCATCGAGGGCGTCAAATCCGGCGCGGAACGGCGCCAGCCCTTCGGCTTCGAAGCGGGCCAACGCCGGGAGCAAGGCGCCGAGCAGCGCAGCCGCGACCGCGTTGCGGGCGGGGGGCGCGGCCGGAGCCAGCGCCTGCGCGAGGTCGGTCCAGGGTTGGTCGATGCCGACGCCCGCGGAGGCCGGCATCCGCACGTTGATGCCGACGCCCACCACCGCATGGCAGGGACCCTGCCACTCGCCGGCCGCATCGACCAGTACGCCACCGATCTTGCGCTCGCCGTGCAGCAGGTCATTGGGCCACTTCAACCGCGCGTCCATCACGCCGCATGCCTGCAGCGCCGCCGCCGCCGCCACCCCTGCGGCGACCGACAGCCCGGCGAGGGCGGACAAGCCGGCGTCGAAGCGCCACAGGACAGAGAGGTAAACGTTCGCCGCCAGCGGCGACTGCCAGCGCCGGCCGCGCCGGCCGCGGCCGGCGGTCTGACGTTCGGCGAGGCGGACGCTGCCCGACGGGGCGCCGGACGCTGCGTCGCGCAGCAGCGCACTGCTGGTGGAGTCGACCTCCGGATCGACCGCCAGCGTTCCAAGAAGCACTCGCGCCGGGGCGGGCAGCGCGCTTCGGATCGCCTCCCCGTCCAGCAGTTCCGGCGCCACGGCCAGCCGGTAGCCGCGGCCGGGGACGGCCGCCACCGGCAGACCGGCCTCGCGCAGGGTTTGGATCCGTTTCCAGATCGCGGCGCGGGTGATCCCCAAGCGCGCGGCGAGTTCGCTGCCCGACACCCCGCCCGGGCGCGCCAAGGCGGACAGCAGTTCATCCAGCCTCATACGCGACGGCGCGGCGCGAGTCCCCGCAGCCGCGCCAGCAAGCGCACGCCCTCGAAGCGGTGCTCGGTGCCGCGCGCGAGGCGCACGAGGTTGGCCCGGTGGGTGTACGCAACCAGTGCGGCGACCGCGATCGCGATGCCGGTCTGCAGCGTCCGGTCGGCTGCCGACGCGAGCCACCAGGCGGACGGCACCAGACTGAGGGCCGCGGCCACCGTCGACAGGCCGACGTAGCCGGTGAAGGTCAGCAGCAGCAACCACACGCCGACCAGCGGAAGCAGCGCCGCCGGCAGGCAGACTGCCACCATGCCCACCACCACTGCCGCGCCCTTGCCACCGCGGAACCCGAAGAACACCGGCCAGATATGGCCGAGCGCGCAGGCCAGCCCGCAGGCCAGCGCCTGGGCCAGCGGCGGGACGCCCGCCACCTCAGGCGGCCAGAATCCCAGTCCCGCAGCCAGCGCGCCCTTGCCGACGTCGATCAGCACCGTGCCGAGCGCGAACCACGCGCCCTGGGTGCGGAAGGCATTGGTGCCGCCGGCGTTGCCGCTGCCCTGGGTCCGGATGTCGACTCCGCGGAAGCGGCCCAGCACCAGACTGCCGGACACCGAACCCAGCAGGTAGGCGGCAAGCAGCTTGAACGTGAACAGCGCGAGGCTCATCCGGCCGGTACCGACAGCGGGACCGCTTCCTGGACGCCGAGCACCAGCGAACCGGGGCCTGCGTGCGCACCGATGCCGCTGCCCGCCTCGATCAGCCAGTCGGCTTCGACCTTCGGGATGCGCTCGCGCAGCGCACGGCGCAGGGCCTCTCCGTCCTCGATGCAGTCGCAATGGCAGACGAGAAGTCGCCACGACTTCGACGGGTCGAGCCGACGCGCCACCGCAGCGGCGAAGCGCTCGGGCAGGTTTTCGCGACCGAACAGCGCACCGCCGATGCCGAGCCGTCCATTCGGCCGGTTGCGGATCAAGGGGATCAGGCCCAGCCAGCGCTGCAGCGGCAGCGCGGCCTTGGGCGCGCGTCCCCCGCGCACGCCGTACTTGAGGTCCTTCACCACGGCGAACAGATGCGTGCGCGGCACCATCTCGGTGACCCGTGCGGCGATCCGCGGGGCGTCCCAGCCGGCGGCGGCGGCGGCGGCGGCATCCATCGCGAGCAGCCCCTGCGCGGCGCCGCCGTGGCACGAATCCACGACCCTCGCGCGCGCGGCGTCGACCCGTGCGGCGGCCGATTCGCCCGACTGCAGGGTGCCCGACAGCATGCGCGAGAGCCCGACGTAGACCAGGTCACGGTGGTGCGAGAGCAGGAACTCGAACAGGCGCCGGAAGTCTCCGGGCGGCGGCTGCGAGGTGCGCGGAGGAACCGGCGATTCGCGCAATTCGCGGAAGAACTCGCGCGCGGACAGCGAGACCTTGTCGAGGTAGTCGCGCGACCCGAACGACACCCGCACCGGGACCAGGTGGATGGCCAGGCGCTCCATTTCCTCCGGCGGCATGTCGGCGCCGGAATCGGTCACGATCGCCACCCGCTCGCGCGACTGCGCGGCGCTGTCGGCCTGGCGCACCATGTCGTCGGCCTTCTCGCTGGAAATCCGGCCGAAGCGCGCGCAGGCCTCGAACAGCGCGCGCGGATCGTCGAGGTGGGCGTGCACGCGCACCTTGTCGCGGGTGCCGGCCAGCACCAGGCTGGTCAGCGGCATGGCCAGCAGCGCGGCCTTCAGCGCCAGCCGGTCGACCGCGTCCGCGCTGACGACACACTCGGTGCAGAAGCGATGCGTTTCGGCGGCACCGTGCAGCACGGGCGCGTCGACTCCCGGCTCGGCCTGCCGCAACGGCGGCGCGCCGCGCAGCACGCCCTTGCCGGAGCGCATGAACTCCTCGATGCCCTCCAGCAGATCGACGAAGCCGAGCGCCCCGGCATCGACCACGCCGGCCTCGCGCAGCGCCGGGAGCTGCTGCGGGGTCTCGCGCAGCGCCTCCCGCGCGCGCTCCAGCGCGGCCGTGAAGCCGGAGCGGAAATCGCGCGCGCCGGCCAGCGCCTGTCGGTTCCACTCGCTGGAGAAGGCGTGGATCACCGACAGGATGGTGCCCTCGCGCGGCTCCGCGAGTGCTTCGCGGGCCGAAAGCGAGCCCGCCGCGGTGGCCAGCGCCAGCGATTCCGGGGTCAGCCGGCGCGCGGGACCGAGATGTTCGCTCAGCCCCTGCAGGAACTGGGCGAGGATCGCGCCGGAATTGCCGCGTGCGCCGTCGATCGCCTCCGACGCCGCGCGGCGCAGCAGTTCGCCGGCATGGCCCTGCCGACGCCCTTGGATGGCCGCCATCACGGCGCCGAGGGTAAACGCCATGTTGGTGCCGGTGTCGCCGTCCGCGACCGGAAACACGTTGATCCGGTTGATCTCGTCGCGGCGCGCGACCACCCGCTGGATGCCGGCCATCAGCGCGCGCCGCAGGCCGTATCCGCTCAGGCGTTGCGAGGTCGATGCTCGTTCCAACACAGTTCCCCCTGCACCGCCGTCGACGCCGGCCGCGCAGTGTAGTCCGGGCCCTGCCCGCCGCTCCTGCTGCACTGCAGCGCGTGGAACTTCAGGGCATGGGGATGGTCCGAGTACAGGTCGGTGGACGGCGCCGCATCCGGTGGTGCGGACCCGGCCCAGGGCCTCTCGCGTCAGACCGGGAGCCGACGCGTCACTCCCCCGCACGCCGGCCGGCGCGCGGGGGCTTCCGGGAGATCCAATTTGCGCCATCCGTCGATCCCGGCCACCCGCGTGGCGGCCGCCACGCGCTTCGCTCGCGTCGCCTCATCCACGATTCGCAGCGCCCCATGCTCGACTGGCTAAGGCGCCGGGTCGCACGCGCGCCGACACCCGTCGCCGACGCCGCGTGGTCGGACGCGCTGTCGAGTCTGCGGCTGCTCGACGGGCGCACGGAGGACGACCTCGCGCGGCTGCGGGTGCAGGTCGCACGCTTCCTCGACCAGCGGTCCTTCTCGACCACCCACGGGCTGGAACTGACCGACCGCATGCGCCTGCTGGTGGCGACCCAGGCCTGCCTGCCGCTGGTCCACCTGCCGTTCGAGGCGCTCGGCCACTGGCACGAGGTGATCCTCTATCCCGGCCAGTTCCGCGTCCGACGCAGCCACCACGACAGCGACACCGAGGTGGTCAGCGAGTGGGACGACGAACTCGCCGGCGAAGCCTGGTCGCAGGGCCCGGTGATCCTGTCGTGGGCCGACATCGAGGCCGACCTCGCGGCGCCGTTCGAGGGCTTCAACGTCGTCGTGCACGAAATTGCGCACAAGATCGACATGGCCGACGGCGATTCCGACGGCATCCCGCCGTTCGCCGACGTCGTCGCGTGGCGGCGCTGGCGCAGCACCATGCAGCGCTGCTTCGACACGCTGTCCGAGGCCGTCGACCGCGGCGAGGAGACCGTGCTGGACCCCTACGCCGCCGAGTCGCCCGACGAGTTCTTCGCGGTGTGCGCCGAGTACTACTTCAGCGCGCCGGACGTACTCGCCGAGCACCATCCCGAGGTGCACGCCGAGTTCGCGCGCTACTTCGGCCCGGTGCCGATGCCGGCGTCGTGAAGCGCGCCGCGCCGCGGCTCAGTCGCGGCCCTTGGTTTCCGGCATCGTCACGAACTGCACGGGCACGTCGATCTGGGTTCCGGGCTCCGGAAGCGCGGCGCCGGGTGGCGCGCGGAAGCGCCACTTGCGCACCGCATTGAACGCGCGCAGGGCTTCGCGCTCGAGGCGCTCGCGCTCGTGAGGCTCCAGCGCGCCCGTGTGCTCCTCGATTTCGACCAGCCGCGGATCGGCATAAACGCCGTCCGCGGTGAAGGTCGCACGCAGGATCACGGTGCCCTCACACCCGGGCGCGAGGGGCGGCGATGAGCTGACCACCGTGAGCGTGTCGACCACCGCGGCCGGCGCGCGCGCGCCGATGTCGCCACCGGCCGCCGCGGCATGGGCGACGGCGACCACGAGGACACCGGCCGCAGCGCAGATCGCAAGGCCGGGCCAGTGCATGCCGCTCACGATCAGCGCGCGGTCAGTTGCGAGCGCACCCCGTCGACCACCGCCTCGACGGTGATGCCGAAGTGGGCGTAGAGCCGGTCGGCCGGTGCCGAGGCGCCGAAGGTGTCGATGCCCACCACCGCGCCGTCGAGGCCGACGACCTTGCGCCAGTAGTGCGTCACGCCCGCCTCGACCGCCACGCGCACGCGGCACCAGGACGGCAGCACGCCCTCGCGGTACTCCAGCGGCTGGGCGTCGAAGACTTCGGCGCAGGGCATCGAGACCACGCGCGCGCCGATGCCCTGCTGCTGCAGGTGGCGGCCGGCCTGCATGGCCAGCTCCACCTCGCTGCCGGTGGCGACGATGATCGCCTCGACCTTGCCGTCGGCGGTATCCAGCAGCACGTAGCCGCCGCGCGCGATGGCCTCGACCTGCGCGGCCGTGCGCGGCTGGTGGGCGAGGTTTTGGCGCGAGAAAACGAGGCAGGACGGCCCGTCGCGGCGTTCGATCGCCGCCTTCCAGGCGACCGCCGATTCGACTGCGTCGCAGGGCCGCCAGACGCGGTTGTTCGGGATGTAGCGCAGGCTCGCCAGGTGCTCGACCGGCTGGTGGGTGGGGCCGTCCTCGCCGAGGCCGATCGAGTCGTGGGTGTAGACGTGGATCGCGCGCGTCGGGATCAGGGCGCTCATGCGCACCGCGTTGCGCGCGTAGTCGGAGAACACCAGGAAGGTCGCGTCGTAGGGCATGAAGCCGCCGTGCAGGGCGATGCCATTGGCGATCGCGCTCATGCCGAACTCGCGCACGCCGAAGTAGACGTAGTTGCCGCTTGGCGTGCCGGCGTTGACGTCCTTCGAGCCCTTCCACAGCGTGAGGTTGGAATGCGCGAGGTCGGCCGAGCCGCCGATCAGCTCCGGCAGCAGCGGGCCGAAGGCGTCGAGCACCATCTGCGAGGCCTTGCGCGAGGC
>DHLY01000130.1:16198-24024 GCA_002405525.1 Proteobacteria bacterium UBA4656 | reverse complement strand
TCGTCGGGCACCACGAAGGGCGGATGCGACCAGCCCAGGCGCTCGCGCGCGGCGGCCACCTCGTTGCTGCCCAGCGGCGCGCCGTGCGCGCCCTCGGTGTCCTGCTTGTTCGGCGCGCCGTAGCCGATGATGGTGCGCGCGCAGATCAGGGTCGGCTTGTCGGGGTCAATCGCGGCCGACACCAGCGCGGCCTTGATCGCCTCCGGATTGTGGCCGTCGACGTCGCGGATCACCTCCCAGCCGTAGGCCTCGAAGCGCGCCGGCGTGTCGTCGCCGAACCAGCCCGGCGTGCGGCCGTCGATGCTGATCCGGTTGTCGTCCCAGATCGCGACCAGCTTGCCGAGCTTGAAGGTGCCGGCCAGCGAGCAGGCCTCGTGCGAGATGCCTTCCATGAGACATCCGTCGCCGAGGAAGACGTAGGTCATGTGGTCAACCACGCTGAAGCCCGGCCGGTTGAAGCGCTGTGCCAGCACTTTTTCGGCCAGCGCCATGCCCACCGCGTTGGCGAGCCCCTGCCCCAACGGGCCGGTCGTGGTCTCGATGCCGGGGAATTCGCTGGCCTCCGGATGACCGGGGGTCTTGGAGTGCAACTGGCGGAAGCGCTTGATCTCGTCGAGCGGGAAAACGTAGCCCGACAGGTGCAGCAGCGCGTACAGCAGCATTGAACCGTGGCCGTTCGACAGCACGAAGCGGTCGCGGTTGACCCAGCGCGGGTTGGCCGGGTTGTGGCGCAGGAAGTCGTTCCAGAGCACCTCGGCGAGATCGGCCATGCCCATCGGCATGCCCGGGTGGCCCGAATTGGCCTGCTGGACGGCATCCATCGCCAGCGCGCGGATCGCGTTGGCCAGTTCGCGGCGGGTGGGCATCGGGCGGAATCCGGGTGACGGTACGGCGGGCGCGCGGCAGGCGATTGTCGCGCGCGACGCGCTGCAGCGGCAAGCCGCGCGGCTCGGCACATGCCGGCGACCGGCTCGGCGCTGGCGGGTCGACCGACCGGCCAGCCCTGCGCACAGCGGCAGCCGGTGGCGCGCAGCGCATCCAGCTGCGGCTTCGTCTCGACGCCCTCGGCCGTGAGATCAGCGCCCAGCGCGGCGGCCATGCCGTATGCCGCCTGCACGATGGCGTGGCAGGGCGGAGCGCACAGCAGCTGGCCGGCGAGTACACGATCGAGCTTGAGGGTAGCGATGGTCAGCTGGCGCAGATGTCCGAGGTTCGGGAAGCCGCCGCCGAAGCCGTCCAATGCGACGCGCAGACCGGCGGCGTGCGCGTGTGCGATGAGTGCCGCGGCAGCATCCACGTCGAGGGCAAGACGCTTGGTGATCTCGATGCCGATTGCCGGCGGCGCGACGCCGGCTGCCCCGGCGACCTCCCGCAGGGCGCTCAGCACGTCGGCACCGGCGAGTTGCCGCGCCGGCACGTTGATCGCGACCAACGGCAAGGGTTTGACGCCCCGTGCCTGCGGGCACGCGAGGGTCGCGCAGGCCTACGCGAACGCGTGGCGCGCGACCGGCACGATCGGCGAGGTGTCCTCTGCGATGAGGATGAACGCCCCGGGGACGAGCGGGGCGAAGTCCGGCTTGCTCCAGCGGACGAGAGCCTGGGCTTCCGCGATGTTAGCGGTCGCGATTTCCAGCACCGGCTGGCAGGGCACGGCGAGCGCACCGCGGTCGAGCGCTGTGCGCAGGCGTGACTCCAGCCGGTTCGTGGCCACCGCATCATCCGCGCCCCGCCGCGTCAGTCCGCGATCGGCCGCCCCGTTCGATGCTCGCCCCGGGAGTCCCCGCGGGCGTTGGAGCGCAGACCGGTTCCGCTGCAGCTGGCCGCGCAGCATCGCACGCACGACGGGGGCCGCGGCTTCGATCCGCTCGCTCAACTGCCCGCGCGCGAGCGGAGTCAGGACGCAGCCGGTGATCGCTCGCGCCGTGGCGGTGCGTAGCTCACCGTCCATCACCGGCATCTCACCCAGAGGGTCGCCAAGACCGAGGCGCCCGAGCGCGATCGCGGCGGCGTCGGAACCGCTGATCGGTTCGATCTTCCCGCGTTCGACGCGGAACGCTGAACCCCGCGGGTCGCCCTCGCGGCACAGGATCGTAGCCGCCGGCAGCTCGATCCGGGATGACACCGTCGGTGCTTCCTCTTGCGGTGCGGGGGATGGAAGCAGGCCGACGGAGGAGCTCCCTGCGAAGCCGGGTGCGGTGCCACGCTGGAGCGTGCGGTCGCGCCACGTCCGGATATCGGCCTGTTTGTCCGGCCCGGCGGCGGCGCACCGGGGTTGCAACGCGCGCCGGCTCCGAAGCGCAGAGGGCCGCCTCGCGGCGGCCCTCCGGTCACTGCGGGGAAAAACCGCTCGGTCAGGGCGGGCAGCCGACCACGGCCGGCAACAGCCCGTCGCCGCACCGGCGGGTCCCGACGATCTGCACGCTACCGCCGACATTGGCGGTCGAGGTGAAGGTGCAGGTGGAGGAGCGGATCACGACGTTGGCTCCATCCTGCACGATCATGTTCGAGTAACTCACCGGGATCACCGCGCAGCCGTCGGTGCCGGTGGTCTGCGGCAAGGCCACGCTGAGCGTCGGCGGTAGAACCGCCGGTGCTGCGGGCGTCGGCAAGGGGCAGGAGCCGCCGATGACGACCCCGGGGACCGGGCCGGCGCCATCGACGATGCAGGCCACGATCGCTGCGCTCAACGGCTGGTTGGGCAGCGTGGCGAAGGCCGCCAGCGGGCTGGGCCCGATCGTGATCGCATTGGTGCCGGCACGAACCACGGCGACCTCGAATTCGCTGTCGCCGACGTTGAACACCAGCTTGCCGTCCCCGCTGGACCCCGGTGCGAGGTTGCCGAGCACGTTGCTCGTGGTGCAGCCGTTGGCCCCGGTCGGCAAGGTCAATCCGGATCCGGAAACTCCGTTGACGGAGCCGGTCGCGGGGGGCTCGAAGGCAAAACCGATCGCCACCCCTGGCACCGGGTTGCCGGCCGCATCGTTGACGCAGGTGGTGACCGTGGTTGCGCGGTTCGCCAGTACCGACGCAGGGCGGGCGGTAACCACCGCTGGTCCGGCACCCGGCAGGCGGAAGGTCTCGACGTCGCTCACGATCCGCGCGCGGGTGGTGCCGGGCACGATGCTGCCGTTGCCCTGGACCCACAGGTAGACCGCCTTGCCCAGGCGGCGCGCCGGGAACGTCACCACGCTGGCGGCAACGCCAGGCAAGCTTCCGAAACCGGTGTTGCCCGAGGCCAGCACGTTGGCATCGGCGGCGCGGCCGATTACGTAGGGGAAGATCGGACCACCGTCCACCGAGGTCCCCGAAACATCGTTCGGATTGAAGGGGGCGGTGACCGTGAGTTGCGTCGGTCCTTGCACCGACGCCACCGTACGCGCCGACTCCAGGTCGCGGCTGTTGGCGATCTGTTCGCCCAGCACCAGCAGGGTGTCGCCCGGCCCGGCGGCGAGGAAGTTGCCCTGGCCGGCGGTGAAGGTGGAACCATTCTCAAGCGGGTTGCCATCGCCGCCCGCGATGGTGAACGTGCCGTTCTGCTGCGGCTCGTCGACGAGGCCGAAGCGGATCTGCGCGCCGCCCGGCACCGGATTGCCCGTGCGGTCGGTGGCGAGCGCGGTCACCAGCAACTGGTAGGTGGCGTCGGGGCTCGTGGTGCCGGGCGGCGGGCCGGCGACCTGGTCGCTGACGCCGCTCAATTCGGCGGTCTGGATCTGGATGTCGAAGATCCGACCGTCGGAGATCACGATCTGGCGCGTCGAAGTAACCGCATCGGTGATGCCGTTGTCCACGTTGTTGTCCGCCCGGTCGGCGGTCGCGCGCAGGCTCACCGAGCCCGCGACCGTGCCCGCCTGCAGCGACAGCCCCGCCTCGCCGTTGTTGCTGCGGATGCTGATCGTGCTGCCGTTGACCGGGATCCCCGCCGCACTCACCCCGTTCAGTCGCTCGCCGCCGTTGAGGGACGACTGCAACTCGACGCGCAGGTTGTTGACGCCGGAGGGCGCGTTCGGCACCAGCGCACCGCCGCCGTCGAACAGCAGGACCTGGATCGGTTTGGTCGACGGCGCATTGACGCCCTGGATGTAGACCGGGGACTCGTTGGTGTCGAAAACGATCGCGCCGGGCAGCGCCGGGGTGCCGTTGCTGACCACGAAGGTCTGGGTCGCAGACACGGTCTCGCCGGTGATCTGGTCGACCGCGCTCACGGTGAGGGTCGCGGTGCCCGGGATGCGGGAGGAGAACACGCGCAGGAACGAACGGCCGGCCACCACGTTCGCCGGGCCCTGGCCGAGAGCGACGAGGTTCTCGTTGATGTCCGTGGTCGCGGGGTCGTCGAGGAAGGTGAAGAATGCGGTCTCGGTCGGCGAGATTGAAACGCCGACGAAGTCTTCATCGTCGCGCGGCGTGACCAGGGTGCCATCGAGGTTGCGCCAGGTCACCGTGACTGGCGTGAAGTAAGGCGAGTTGTAGTTGATTGGCGGCGAGAGCCGGTTGACCGGCAGGGTGCTGCTGCCGGCCAGCTGGAGGCTGATCCGCGGATCGTTGGGCGCGCCGGGTGCGACCGACACCGATGCTGTCCCGGTGACCACGCGCGCCGGCGCGTTCGGGTCGGTCACGGAGGCGGTGAGGGTCGCCGTGCCGACAGCCCGGGTGTGGAGGCGGAAGTTGACCAGCCCGCCGGTCAGCGGTGCGGTCACGCTCTCGGCCAGTGCGGTCGCTCCGCCGGCGTTGGGCGGCGTCACGGTCTGCGAGCTCGACAGCAGGCCCACGCCGGTCGGCGAGACCTGCAGGCGCACGGTGGTGCCGTCGGGCAGGGGAGCGCCGCGCTCGCCGGTGACGCGCACGGTCACACCGACCAGCGACGACGGCGTGCTGGAGCTGCTGGCGGGACTGACGCTGACGGTAATGCCCTGCGGCTGGAACGCCGAGTCATTGCCGCCGCCACCGCCCCCGCCACAGGCGCCCAGCGCGAGACTGGCGGCCGTGGCGAACAGGGCCTGGGTCAGGAATCTCATGGGGTTTCTCCGATTCAAGATGGGGTTCCCGCCGATGGGCGCGCGTCCTAGCGGACGCCCTGCTCGAGGATTTTCGGGGTCACGAAGATCAGCAGCTCCGCCTTGTCGGACGACGCGCTGGTATTGCGGAACAGGTTGCCCACTGCCGGCAGGTCACCGAGAAACGGCACCTTGCTCAGGTCCTTGCGGCTGCGGAACTCGTAGACGCCGCCCAGCACCACGGTCTGGCCGTTCTCGACCAGCACCGCGGTGTTGATCTCGCGCTTGTTGATCTGCGGCACCTGTCCGATCGAGGTGTCGATAAATCCGGAAACCTCGTCCTTCTTGACGTTCATCGCCAGGAACACGCGCTGGTCGCGGGTGATGGTGGGGACCACCTTGAGCTCCAGCAGCACGTCCTTGAACTGCACGTTCGGGATCGGCACCGTATTGCCTTGACCTGGCGCGATCGTGACGTACCCGACCTCGTCGCCCTGGCGGATGACGGCCTCGCGCTGGTTGGCGGTGATCACACGCGGCGCGGAAATGACCTCGCCCTTGCCCTCTTCGCTGAGCGCCGACAGTTCCAGATCGAGCAGATAGTCCTGCCCCAGGACAGCCAGCGCGAAGTTGCCGGCTGCACTGGCTACGGGCAGGTTGACGTTCAGGCGCTGGTCGAGTCCAGGCACCACAACACCGCCGCCCTGCGGTCCGGGCGCGCCGACCGGAAGGCCACTGGTGCGCCCCCTCAATCGGTTCGCGAGCGCCTCGTTCACCATGTTGTCGGTCGCCCTCGCGGTGCCGCCGGTGGTGATGATGTTGCCCTCGCGGTCCTCGTAGGCGCCGCTGAGGCCGAAGCGCGCGCCGAGTTCGCGGCCGAACGACTCGTCGGCGATCACGATGCGCGACTCGATGAGCACCTGGTCGACCGGGCGGTCGAGCAGCGCGACGAGGTCGCGAACCTCCGCGATCTTCTCGGCCGTGTCGTTGACCAGCAGGGTGTTGGTGCGCTCGTCGAAGCTCACGCTGCCGCGCGACGAAAGGAATCCGGTGCTGCGCTGGGTCGCGGCGTTGGCCTGGCCGCCGGCGCCGCCCTGCCCCGCAGCGCGCAGCGACTCGCTGGTGAGCAGTTCGGCGATGTCCTTTGCGCTGGCGTAGTTGATCGCGACGTATTCGGACACCAGCGGCGCGCGATCCTCGAGCGCGATCCGCGCGTCCTCCAGCGCCTGCTCGCGGGCGGCGATCTCGGCGGTCGGCGCCACCCAGATCACGTTGCCCCGACGCCGCTTGTCGAGCCCCTTCGCCTGCAGGATGATCTCGAGTGCCTGGTCCCAGGGAACGTTGTCGAGGCGCAGGGTCACGTTGCCACTGACGGTGTCGGCCACCACCACGTTGAGTTGCGAGACGTCTGCGATCAGCTGCAGGACCGATCGGACCGGGATGTCCTGGAAGTTGAAGGTGACCCGCTCTCCGACGTATTCGGACTCCTTCTGCCGACGCTCGGCCTCCGTCATCACGCGCGCCGGTGCGATCTCGACGACATATTCGAGACCGGTTTGGTAGGCAAGCTGCTCGAAATCGCCGCTGGCACGAACCTCCATCCGCACACCGTCGGCGGTGGCCCGGGTCTCGACGAACTCCACTGGCGTGGCGAAATCGGTCACATCGAGGCGCTGCGCCATGGCCGCCGGCAGGGCGACGCCGCGCAGGGCGACCACGACCCGGTTTCCCTGGCGGCTGAGATCCGCAGCGACTCCGTCGCCGCTGAAGGTCACCACCACGCGCCCTTCGCCGTTCCTTCCGCGACGGAAATCGACGTTGGACACCTCGGGTCGTCCACCAGCCGCCCGGCCGGGCTCGTTGCCGGATGTGATTGCGGCCGCAGCGGCGCTGTCGCCGCTGCCGACCGACAGCACCAGCCGATTGCCGTCGAGGCGGGTGCTGTAAGCGGTCGGACGCAGCAATTCGACGACCAGCCGGGTCCGGCCCGCGGCCTCGATCGCGGAAATCGCGCTGGCAGCACCGACGCCGACCGCGATCCGGCGCTCGGCAAGGCCGTTGCGGGTATTGTCGAAATCGATCGCGATGCGCGGCGGCGCTTCGGTGGTGAACAGCTTCGGGTCGGCCGGCGGCTGCGCCAGCGCCATCACGATGTCGACCTGACCGCCTGGGCCGGGACTGAACGACACCGATTCGAGTACGTTCTGCGCCAGCGCCGCGCCCGGCACGGCGGCGACGGCCGCCGCCAGCAAGCGGAACAAGGCTCGCGCGGCTCGTTCGCCGGCGGGATCGAACCGTCGGGGCTGGTTCGCGATGATGGTGCTCATGCTCTGATCCCCCAGTGGGTTATTGCTCGCCGAGCGCGATCGAGGCAGGTCGCTCGATCCACCCGCCGACGCCATTCGGGATCAGCTCGACGAGCTCGATCCTGTCCTCGTAGATACTGGTGATGCGGCCGAAGCCCTGACCGATGTAGTTGTCGGGCCGCACCCGGTGGATCACACCGTCCGGGTCCTTCACCAGGCCGGTGACATCGGTCGTCAATCCGAGCGTGCCGACCATTTCCAGCGAATCCAGGGGAAAGGCCTCGAGGGCCTCGCGCGGCCGGTTCATGTCGGGGCGCGGCCCGACCGGCTGCGCCGCCTGCTCCACGGCCGCGGAAAACGGGTCGCGAAGGTTTTCCGACTGGTACTCGAAGACCTCGAAGGTCTTCATGACCGGCAATGGCTCGAGCGGCGCGCCACGCATGTTCCTGATCTCGTCGATCTGCGCCTGCAAGTCCTCGGCGCCGCGGGAACAACCCGCCAGCGCGAGACAGGCGAAGATCGCGACCAC
>DHLY01000130.1:0-15960 GCA_002405525.1 Proteobacteria bacterium UBA4656 | reverse complement strand
CGCACCGACCCCTCGAGGACGAGCTCGCCCGCTCGCGGCGGCGGGCCGCCGGGCGTGGACACGGTCTGCGGGCGCAGCGAAATGTCGTGCATGGTGAGAATGACCACCCGCGGCAGCGACGCCACGCCGCTCACGAAGGCCCCGAACTGATGGTAGGTGCCGACCATGCGCAGGTTGATCGGCTTTTCGGCGTAGAACTCCCGAACGACCTCGGGACCCGGCTCGAACTTCTGGTTGTCGATGCCGGTCGACAGGGCGGTCTGCGAGATGTCGACCAGCAAGTCCGGCATCTCGGTCCTGCTGGGCAGCTGGCGCAGCATCTGGCGCAGCAGTTCCTTCATCTCGTCCAGCTGGCGCTTCAGTTCCGGGAGATTCACCACCTTGCCCTGCTTGAGCCGGAACTGGTCCAGCAGCTCCTGCTCGGTGCGCTCGTGGCTGGCCAGAGCCTCGCGCTTGGGCTGCACGTACAGCATCCAGCCGCCGCCGGCGATCAGGATGAAGAGCACGGCGGCGAACAGCGCCCGGACCGGAACCGGCCAGGCTCCCATCTGCTGGAAGTCGAGGTCGTTGAGGTTGATTTCCTGCAGCTTCACGAGCCACCTCCGCCTGCCGCGACCGCGGCTTCATCGGCCTCACCGTCCTCGCCGTCGACCTTGCGCAGGTCGACCCGCAGCGTGAACACGAAACGACCGCGCGCGTCGGCGCCCTTCGCTTCGGAAATCTGCAGGTCGGCGTTGTCCATCCATTCGGATCCCTCCAGCCTCTTCATGTACTCCGACACGCGGGCGTTCGATTCCGCGGCGCCCTCGAGCGCAAGCTGGAGGCCGGACTGCTTGATCGAAGTCAGACGGACGCCCTCGGGAATGGTGCGCGCCATCTCGTCGAACAGGTGCACCATCATCGACCGGTTGGCCTGCAGCTGCTCGATGATCTGCTTGCGCGACAGCAGGCGCGCACGCTCCTCCTCGAAGCCCTCGATCTCCTTGATCTGGCGGTCGACCGTCGTGATCTCCTGTTCGAGCAGGCGGTTGCGCTGCAATTGCCCCTCGATGACGCGGTCGTACTGGACCATCACCAGCACGACCGCCAGCACCGCCGCCACAGCGACGGAGGCGAACAGCGTCTGCGCCTGCCGGTTGCGCAGCTTGCGGCGCTCCTCGCGCCACGGCAGAAGGTTGATCCGTGCCATCAGTCGAAGCTCCGCATCGCGAGGCCGCAGGCGATCATCAGTGCCGGGGCGTCCTGCTGCAGCGTCTGCCCCTGCACCCGGTTCGACAACGCCATGCCGGCCAGCGGGTTGGCGACGACAGCCGGCATGCCGAGCTGTTCTTCGACCATTTCGGCGATGCCGGCGATCGACGCACAGCCGCCGGCGAGGACCACCTGATCGACCTTGGAGTACTCCGAGCCTGCGAAGAAGAACTGCAGCAGACGGCTGATCTGCTGCACCATCGCCTCCTTGAAAGGCTCGAGCACCTCGAGCTCGTAGCTCTCCGGCAGACCACCCTGGCGCTTGGCCAGCCCGGCCTCCTCGTAGGACAGGCCGTATCGGCGCATCACCTCGTCGGTGAGCTGCTTGCCACCGAAGACCTGTTCCCGGGTGTAGATCGTGCGCTGGTTCTTGAGCACGATCAGCGTGGTCATGGTGGCGCCGATGTCGACCACCGCCACAGTGGCGTCCCGTGCCACCGACAGCTGGTCGGCGAGCAGCCGGAAGGCGTTCTCCATCGCGAACGCCTCGACATCGACGACCCTGGCGGCCAGCCCGCCGATGTCGAGCGCGGCCACCCGCACGTCCACGTTCTCGGTCCGCGAAGCGGCGAGCAGGACGTTCATCATCTCGGGGTTGTCCTTCACCGGCCCGAGGACCTCGAAGTCGAGGCTCACCTCGTCCAGCGGGTACGGAATGTACTGGCTGGCCTCGGATTCGATCTGCGACTCGAGGTCCTCCTCGGACAGATCGGCCAGCATCGGGATCACCTTGGTGATGACCGCCGATCCGGCGACCGCGGCGGCGGCGAACCGGGTTTTCGCGCCGGAGCGCGCCAGTGCCCGCTTCACGGCCTCGCCCACCGCCTCGACTTCCACGATGTTCTTTTCGACCACCGCGTTGGGCGGCAGCGGCTCGACCGCATAGTGTTCGACCCGGTAGCGGCCTCCTGCCTGGGTCAGCTGAAGGAGCTTGACGGCCGTCGAACTGATGTCCACCCCGATCAGGGGCGGCGACTTCGTGCTGAACAGGCCCACATTTTTCCCCTTGCCACCGGCCCTTACGAGCCAAAGATGTGCCGCTACATTAAATCCAAACTGCGGCCGGTTATCAACCCGGCGCGATGAAAGCGAATGTGACGGCGGCCGGAACCGGCGCCCCGTGCCCCTCCCTCGGGCTCGCCGGGCGGCAGGCGCGGCGCCTGCTTGCCTCTATACTCGATGCCCGGGCCGTCGTGCTGCCCGCTTGCCCCGGTCCCCGATCCGCATGCCTTGGTTCCGCCGAATCATCCAGGGGGCGCTGGTTCTCGGCCTGCTGGGCGTCCTCGCCGCCGCCGCCGCCCTCGGCGTCGCCTACTGGCTGATCGCGCCGCGCCTGCCGGACGTGGCCGAGCTGCGCGAGGTGCGGCTGCAAGTTCCGCTGCGGGTGCTCAGCGCCGACGACAAGCTGGTCGCGGTGTTCGGCGAAACGCGGCGGACCCCGGTTCCCATCGCAGACATCCCGGACCAGGTCCGGCAGGCCTTCATCGCGATCGAGGATGCGCGCTTCTACGACCACCCGGGGATCGACGTGGTCGGGATCGCGCGCGCGATCTGGCTGCTCGCGACCTCCGACCTCCAGAGGGTTCCGGGTGGCAGCACCATCACCCAGCAGGTGGCCAAGAACTTCTTCCTCAGCCCCGAGTACTCGTTCTCGCGCAAGCTGACCGAGATCTTTCTCGCGCTCAAGATGGAACGCGAGCTATCCAAAGACGAAATCCTCGAGCTGTACCTCAACAAGATTTTCTTCGGGTCGCGGGCCTACGGGGTGGTCGCCGCCGCCGATTTCTACTACGGCAAGACCCTCGACCAGCTCACGCTGCCGGAGGCGGCCATGCTGGCGTCGATCCCCAAGTTTCCGTCCACCGCCAATCCGGTGGTCAATCCCACGCGCGCCCGCGAACGCCGCGACTACGTCCTGCTGCGCATGCTCGAGGAGGGGTTCATCGACCGTGCGGCGCACGATGCCGCGGTGGCGGCACCCGACACCGCGACCCCCCACGAACCGCCAGTCGAGGTCGAGGCTGCGTGGCTGGCGGAAATGGTCCGCCTGTTCGCGATCGAGAAGCTGGGCGCCGAGGCGCTCACTTCAGGCTACGTGGTGCGGACTACGCTGGACTCGCGCCTGCAGGAGGCAGCCAACCGCGCGGTTCGCCAGACCTTGGGCGACTACGACCGCCGCCATGGGTGGCGCGGTGCGGAAGCACGGATCGAGATCGCCGACGGCTCCGGGCCTGAGCAGTGGGACCCACTGCTGGCCAGCTTCCGCCCGCTGGCGGGCCTGGTGCCCGGTGCGGTGGTCGAGGTCGGCGACCAATCGGCCCAGGTGTACCTCGTCGACCGCCAGGTAGTCGAACTGCCGCTGACGGCGATGTCGTGGGCGCGCCCCTACCTGACCGAGGACAGTCGTGGACCGGCACCGCGCCGTGCGGCGGACGTGCTCGCGCGCGGTGACGTGGTGCGGCTGCAACGCGGCGAGGACGGCGCCTGGAACCTCGCCCAGCTGCCAAGGGCTCAGGCCGCGCTGGTCGCGCTGTCGCCCGAGGACGGGGCAGTCACCGCCCTGGTCGGAGGGTTTTCGTTCGGCGCATCCAAGTTCAACCGCGCGATCCAGGGCAATCGCCAGCCGGGTTCGAGCTTCAAGCCGTTCGTCTATTCCGCCGCCTTCGAACGCGGCTTCACTCCGGCCAGCATCGTCAACGATGCGCCGCTGGTGTTCGCCGACCCGTCGCGCCCCGACGGCCTGTGGAAGCCATCCAAC
This sequence comes from Proteobacteria bacterium UBA4656, assembly GCA_002405525.1. Classification (GTDB taxonomy): domain Bacteria; phylum Pseudomonadota; class Gammaproteobacteria; order Xanthomonadales; family Ahniellaceae; genus UBA4656. The sequence goes on along the minus strand of DHLY01000130.1, from coordinate 11,951 downwards.
GACGACGACGCGTTCGAAGGTCCGATGCGGCTGCGCGAGGCGATGGTGAAGTCGCGCAACCTAGTGTCGGTGCGCGTGCTGGACGCGATCGGCGTGCGCTACGCGCGCGATTTCATCGCCCGCTTCGGCTTCGCGCCGGAAACCCTGCCGGAGAACCTGTCGTTGGCGCTGGGCACCAGTTCGGTGCCGCCGATCGGGATGGCGCGCGGCTACGCCGCGTTCGCCAACGGGGGATACCTCGTCGAACCGTGGTTCGTGTCGCGGATCGATGACGACCGCGGCAACGTGGTCTACGCCGCCGATCCGGTGCGCGCCTGTGCGCGCTGCGCGGAGCGGCTCGCCGAGTCGGGCGGCGCCACCGGCACCGCGCAGGACCTTGGCACGTTGCTGGGCACGGTCGCCGCCGCGCCCGCGAACGCCACGGCCACCGAAGGCGCGGCGTCGGACGCTGTGCGCCTCGCCCCGCGGGTGATCGATGCACGCAATGCATATCTCGTCACCTCGCTGCTGCGCGACGTGGTGCGCCGCGGCACCGGGCGCGGGGCGCTGGAGCTGGGACGCGGGGATCTCGCCGGCAAGACCGGCACCACCAACGAGTTCCGCGACGTGTGGTTTTCCGGCTACAACGATCGGATGGTGGCGACGACCTGGATCGGGCAGGACGATTTCTCGCCGCTGGGGCGCGGCGAGTTCGCGGCGCGCACAGCGGTGCCGATGTGGACCGCGTTCATGCGCGTCGCGCTCGACGGTGTCCCGGAGTCGCCACTGGAAGTTCCCTCGGGCATCACCACCGCGCGCATCGACCCGTCGACCGGCGCGCTGCTCGGTACGGTGGATGGTGAAGATGGCGCGATAGAGGTTTTCAAGGTCGAGGACATCGCGCGCCTCGCTGCGCAGCGCGATGCCCCGGATGCCGGCAAGGCCGACGACCGGCAGGCGCTGGATATCTTCTGATGGCCCGGCCACGGGGCGCAGCCCGCGCGCCGAGCCTGCGCACCCGGGTGGCCGCGGAGGCGGCACGGCTGCTTGCGATGCACGACGGCGGCGACCCGGCGGCCGCGCGCCGTAAGGCGGCGCTGCGGCTCGGCGCACGCGACGAGCGCGACCTGCCCGGCGCGAGCGAGATCGAAGCAGCGCTGGCCGAACATCGTCGGCTGTTCGGCGGCGGGGCCGGGGCCGCCCGACTGCGTCACCTGCGCGAGGCGGCCCTCGAGGCGCTGGGCTTCTTCGCCGCCTTCTCGCCGCGGCTGGCCGGCCCGGTTCTCGACGGGACAGCGGGCGAACACGACCCGGTGCAGGTCCACGTTCACGCCGACGATGGCGGAGAAGTGCTTCGCGCGCTGGATGCCCTCGGCGTTCGCGGCGATCAGCGCGGGCGCCGCTACGAACTGGCCGACGGCACCCCGGTCGACGCCACGCTGCTCGCCTTCGAAGCAGGCGGCGTGCCCTTCGAGGTGGCGATCCTGCCGCGGCACGCGCTGCATCAGCCGCCGCGTTCGCGCGTCGACCGCCGGCCGCAGGCGCGCGCTTCGGTGGGCGAACTCAGGGCGCTGCTGGCCGGCGACGGCGCCGTCGGATGAACCCGGGCGCGGCGGTCCGGCCCGCTGCGGCGGATCAGGCGCGCTGGCTGATCGGCACGTAGTCGCGCTGCGCTGCGCCGACGTAGACCTGCCGCGGGCGGCCGATCTTGGCGTCCGGAGTGACCTGCTGCTCCAGCCAGTGGGCGACCCACCCCGGCGTGCGGCCCAGTGCGAACATGACGGTGAAGAGTTCGGTCGGGATGTTGAGCGCCTTGTAGATCAGGCCCGAGTAGAAGTCGACGTTCGGATACAGCTTGCGCTCGATGAAGTACGGATCCTGAAGCGCCGCCTCCTCGAGTTTCAGAGCCACTTCCAGCAGCGGATCGGACACACCGAGTTCCGCCAGCACCTTGTGCGTCATCTCGCGGATGATCGCCGCGCGCGGATCGTAGTTCTTGTACACGCGATGGCCGAAGCCCATCAGGCGGAAACCGGAGTTCTTGTCCTTCGCCTTCTCCACCGCCTTGCCGACCTGGTCGGGGGTGCCGATCTCCTCCAGCATCTTCAGCACCGCCTCGTTGGCGCCGCCGTGCGCCGGACCCCACAGCGCGGCGATGCCGCCGGCGATGCAGGCATAGGGATTGGCGCCGGTCGAGCCGATCAGCCGCACGGTGGAGGTCGATGCATTCTGCTCGTGGTCGGCGTGCAGGATGAACAACAGGTCAAGCGCCTTGGCCGCCACCGGCGGCAGCTCCAGCCGCTCGCTCGGCACCTCGAACATCATGTGCAGGAAGCGCGTGCAGTATTCGAGGTTGTTGCGCGGGAAGCGGATCGGCCAGCCGATCGAGTAGCGGTAGGCGGCAGCGGCGATGGTCGGCATCTTGGCGATCAGACGGATCGCCGCCAGGTAGCGCTGCTTCGGGTCCTCGATGTCGGTCGAGTCGTGGTAGAACGCCGCCAACGACCCGACCACCGCACACATCATCGCCATCGGATGGGCGTCGTAGTGGAATCCATTGAGGAAGTGGCGCATCGACTCGCGCATCATTGTGTGGTGCGTGATCTGATGCTCGAATTCGCTGAACTGCTTCGCATTGGGCAGTTCGCCGTTGAGCAGCAGGTAAGCGACCTCGAGGAAGTGCGAGTGCTTGGCCAGCTGCTCGATCGGGTAGCCGCGGTAGAGCAGGACGCCGGCGTCACCGTCGATGTAGGTGATCGCCGAGCGCGTGCTGGCGGTCGACATGAAGCCGGGATCGTAGGTGAACAGCCCCGTTTCCTTGTGCAGCCGGCCGATGTCGATCGCTGACGGGCCCACCGACCCGGTCACCAGCGGCAGGCCGATGGCCTTGTTGTCGGGATCGGTCAGGACGACGCTCTTGGACACGGGGCGGACTCCTCGCTGCGGTCGGATCGGGGCCTGGACGGCCGTTTCGGACGCCCTGAGGCCCGCCCGCGAGTATCGCACAGGGCAGGTCGGCAGCGCGGGCGGCAGGTCGGACCGGCGCGGCGGCGGCGCAAAGAAAAACGCCGCGCCCTCGCGGGCGCGGCGTTTTTCCGCCTCGTGGTCGCGGCCGTCCCTGCCGCGGTCCATCAACCGGGGGATTGGACCGGCGCGCGGCGGCGCCGCACCGTCTACTTGCCGGCGTAACGCTTGCGGAACTTCTCCAGCCGGCCTCCGGTGTCGACCACCTTCTGCTTGCCGGTGAAAAACGGGTGCGACTGGCTCGAGATCTCGACCTTGACGACCGGATACTCCTTGCCGTCCTCCCACGTGATCCTGTCCTTGCTCGTCATGGTCGAACGGGTCAGGAACTTGAAATCGCAAGAGATGTCGTGGAACACGACCGGCTGGTACTTCGGATGGATGTCGGCCTTCATGGCGGCACCTCGGGAAAAGACGATGAGTTTAGCGCCGGTCCTGCCCCCTGCGCAAGTTGGCGCCCGCCGAGGGCGATCTGCCGCGACCCGGGCCGCGGCTGCCGGCGAATCGCCGGAGCGAAGATCCACGCCCGCACCGGATTTACCCGCACCGCGATCAGAGGCTGCCCGGTACGCCCGGGAGGGCGCGGGCTGCGCCCAGGGCGGCCGCGATGCGATCGGCAAAGCGGTCCTCGCGGACCCGGCGCACGATCCGCACGCGAGCGGCCGACGGTCCGCGGTCATCCCAGTCGACCACCGTCGCACCACGGGTCAGGCGGCCGTCGAGCTCGATCGCCACTGCATGCTCGACCGTCTGCTCGACCGCATAGGGCTCCAGGGCCACCAGCATCGCCAACGCGTCGGCCGCCACCCACGCACCGCGGTGCGGCGTGGTGGCCATGAAATCGCGGGTCTTGCGCGACACCGCGGCGTACCAGCGCGCGCGGTGGTCGCCGGACGCGAGCCAGCGGGCGAAGCGCTCGAACGGCAGCGCGTGCGCCAGGGTCGCCTCCCAGTCCACCAACTCGAGACCCGGCCAGGCGTCGAAGACGATGTGTGCAGCTTCCGGATCGAAGCCGAGATTGAACTCCACCGGCAGGCGGTCGATGTTGCCGCGCCCGGTGACCGCGCCGCCCATCACCACCAGCCGCGGCACGCGCGAAGGCAGCGACGGGTCCAGCCGCAGCGCGAGCGCAAGGTTGGTCAGCGGACCGAGCATCACGAACGTGATGCCGCCGGCGTGCAGCCGCGACAGCCTGAGCATCGCCAGCGCAGCATGCTCGGCGGCGGGCGCGCCGGCGGGCAAGGGCAAGCCCGCGTCGCCGAATCCGTCACCGCCGTGAACGAAGGCGGCGTCGCCGGCCGGGCGCACCAGCGGGCCGGCGCAACCGGGGTGGACCGGCACCGACACGCCGGCGATCTCCAGCGTGCGCAATGCATTGGGTACGGTATGCCGAAGTCCGACATTGCCGGCGGCAACGGTCAGCGCCACCACCTCGGCATCGGGATCGCCCAGCGCCATCAGGATCGCCAGCGCGTCGTCCACGCCGGGGTCGGTGTCGATCAACAGCCTCATCATGTCGGAAACGACGGCAGAGCCGGTGGCAGGCGCACGCAGTATGCGCCAGCGCGTGCCCGATCGCTCATCGACCGCGAACCCTTCGCCCGCGTGCATGAACCGCGCCCGGGCCATCCTTTTCTTGCCGCAGAAGCCGCTGTCTTCCGCAAAAGCTCAAGCCTCGGCGAAGCGCTCGGCGCCACCCACCCAGCGCCGGACCAGCCGCTCGACCGCGACCGGATCGGCGGCCAGCAGGGCGTCGGCGGCGGCGTTGACGTCGGGCAGTAGACCGGCGTCGCGCGTGAGGTCGGCGACCCGGAACGCGGCCGCGCCGGTCTGCCGGGTGCCCAGCACCTCACCGGGGCCGCGCAGCTCGAGGTCGCGCTCCGCGATGCGAAATCCGTCGCTGGTCTCGCGCATGGTCTCCAGCCGCGCGCGCGCCGACTCCGACAACGGGCCCTGGTACAGCAGTACGCACGACGAGGCCGCGCTGCCGCGCCCGACCCGGCCGCGCAGTTGGTGCAGCTGCGACAGGCCAAGGCGCTCGGCGTTCTCGATCACCATCAGGCTGGCGTTGGGCACGTCGACGCCGACCTCGATCACAGTGGTCGCCACCAGCAGCTGGACCTCGCCGCGGGCAAAGGCGTCCATCGTCGCCTGCTTCTCGGCCGGCCGCAGGCGGCCGTGGACCAAACCGACGCGCAGGTCGTCCAGCGCCGCGCGCAGCGCCTCGAAGGCCGCCTCGGCGGCCTGCGCCTCCAGCCTGTCCGACTCCTCGATGAGGGTGCACACCCAGTAAGCCTGCCGGCCCTCGGCGCAGGCCGACCGGATGCGCGCCACCACCTCGTCGCGTCGCGCGGCCGGGATCACCACCGTGCGCACCGGAGTGCGCCCGGGCGGCAGCTCGTCGATCACCGATACGTCGAGGTCGGCATAGGCCGTCATCGCCAGCGTGCGCGGAATCGGGGTGGCGGTCATCACCAGGGTGTGGGGGGTGGTGTCGCTGGCGCCCTTGTCGCGCAGCGCGAGGCGCTGGTGCACGCCGAATCGGTGCTGCTCGTCGATCACCACCAGGCCAAGACGGCGAAACGCCACGCTTTCCTGCATCAGCGCGTGCGTACCGACCACGAGGTCGGCCGCACCGGCCACCGCGGCCAGCGCGGCCAGCCTGGCGCGTCCCTTGACCTTGCCGGCCAGCCACGCCACACGCACGTCGAGCGGCTCCAGCCAGCGCGCGAAGTTGCGTTGGTGCTGTTCGGCCAGCACTTCGGTCGGGGCCATCACGGCCGCCTGCCAGCCGGCGTCCACCGCCGCCAGCGCGGCCAGCGCGGCGACCACGGTCTTGCCTGAGCCGACGTCGCCCTGCACCAGGCGCAGCATCGGCACACCTGCGCCGAGGTCGCGATCGATCTCCGCCAGCGCGCGCGCCTGCGCGCCGGTGAGTCGGAAGGGCAGGCCGGCGACGAACGCATCGCGCCGCCCGCCAGGCGCCGGGACCGCGGGTCCACGGCGGGCGCGCACCGCCGCGCGCAGCCGCTTGAGGCCGAGGTTGTGCGCGACCAGTTCGTCGAAGGCGAGGCGGCGCTGCGCCGGATGGCAGCCGGCCAGCAGCGCGTCGACGTCCGCGCGAGGCGGCGGACGGTGCACATAGCGGAGCGCCTCGCGCAGCGAAGCGAGCCGGTAGCGCGCGCGCAGCGTCGCCGGCAGGCACTCCAGTCGCTCGTCTTCCGGCAGCAAGGCCAAGGCCTGACCGATGAGCCCGGCGAGGCGGCGCTGCTGCAGGCCGTCGGCCAGCGGATAGACCGGAGTCAATGCCTGCTCGATCGGCGTGTCGGCCAGCACCCGCTGCCAGGACGGATGCACCATCTCCGGGCCCTGAGGACCGACCCGCACCTCGCCGTAGGCGCGCAGCCGGGTTCCCGGCGCCAGCTGCTCGGCCTGCGCGCGGGTGAAGTGGAAGAAACGCAGCGCCAGCGTCGCCGCGCTGGCGTCGGACAGTGCAACCTTCAACTGCGGTCGGAAACGGAAACCGCGCTCGACGGCGTCCACCACGCCCTCCACCTGCACCCGCATGCCGGTCGCGACATCGCGGATCGGCACGACCCTGGTGCGATCCTCGTAGCGCAGCGGCAGGTGGAACCAGAGGTCCTGCAGGCGCGCCAGCCCGGCCGCGCCCAGGGTCGAGGCCAGCGCGGACCCGACCCCGCGCAGCACGCTGACGGGCTGCTCGCCAGGGTCCTGCTCGGATTCGGACGTTACGTTGCGGGTGGCCATCGCGCCGGCGCCTGCGTGCGCCGCGACTGCGTCAGTCGAGGACCATGATCATGTCCATCTCGACCTGCGCGCCGCGCGGCAGGCCCTTGACCTCGATCGTCGAACGCGCGGGATAAGGAGGCTGGAAGTACTCCTGCATCACTTCCGACAAGGCGGCGAAGTGGCTCAGGTCGGTCAGGAACACGTGCACCTTCACCACCTTGCCGAAGTCGCCGCCACTGGCTTCGGCGACCGCCTTGAGGTTGTCGAACACGCGGCGAATCTGCGCCTCGATCGGCCCGTCGACCAGGCGCCCGGTGGCCGGATCGAGCGGCGTCTGGCCGCTGAGGTAGACGGTATCGCCGGCGCGCACCGCCTGCGAATAGGTACCGATCGCGGCGGGGGCATGAGGAGTGTGGATGAAGTGGCGGGCCATCGGGCGCTCCTTCGAAGTCGGGCGCACAGTCTAGAGCGTCACCCGAGCGGGCGTGACAGCGCGTGCGCCACACCCGAGCGGCGAACCCGTCGCATCACCTCGGCCAGGTGGGTGCGGTCGCGCACCTCGAGGGTGAAAAGAAGGGCCGCAGCGTGGATGTCGCGCTCCTGGTACTCGATGTTCTCGATGTTCGATCCGGCCTCGGCGATCGCCGCCGCCACGGTCGCCAGCACGCCGGGCTTGTTGTCGACCACGATCTTCAGCGCGCAGCGGAAGTGGCCCTGCACCGGGCGGTCCCAGTCGATCGCCACCCAGCGATCGGGATTGCGCCGGAACTCGGGCACGTTCGGGCAGTCCATGCGGTGCACGACCACGCCCTTGCCGGCGGACAGGAAACCCATGATCTCGTCGCCCGGGATCGGGTGGCAGCAGGCGCCGAAGGTCACCACCCCGCGCTCGGCACCGGTGATCAGGATCTTCTCGCCGCGCCGCGACTTGCGCCCGAGGTCCAGTTCACCCTGCTCGCGGGTCAGCGCCTGTGCCGCCTGCTGCGGCATGCGGTTGCCGAGCGCGATCTCCGCCAGCAGGTCTTCCAGCCGACGCAGGCGGTTGTCGGCGAGGTAGGCGTCGAGTACGTGCGGTGGAATCGCGTCCAGCGAGGAGTCGATCTCGTCGAGCGCCTTGTCGAGCATACGATGGCCGAGTTCGATCGCGTCCTCGTGCTGCAGTCGCTTGAGGTACTGGCGGATCGCGATCCGCGCCTTGGCGCTGACCACGAACTCCAGCCAGTTCGGCGACGGCACGGCGGATGGCGCGGTGATCACTTCCACCGTCTGGCCGCTGCCCAGACGAGTGCGCAACGGAACCAGCCTCTTGTCCACCCGCGCCGCCACCGCGTGATCGCCGATGCTGGTGTGCACCGCGTACGCGAAGTCGAGCGCGGTCGCGTTGCGCGGCAGGGCGAGGATGTCGCCTTTGGGGGTGAACAGGTAGACCTCGTCCGGGAACAGGTCCACCTTCAGGTTCTCGACGAACTCCAGCGAGTTCGCGGTGCCGGACTGCTGCGCCAGCAGGTTCGAGAGCCACTCGCGGGCGCGCGCCTGCGCGCTGTTGGCGGGCGCCGCGTCGGTCTTGTACGCCCAGTGCGCGGCCACGCCGCGCTCGGCGAGCAGGTCCATGTCCTCGGTGCGGATCTGCACCTCGATCGGCGTCCCGTTGGGACCGAACAGGGTGGTGTGCAGCGACTGGTAGCCGTTGGCCTTGGGGATGGCGATGAAGTCCTTGAACCGCGCGTCCACCGGCTTGTACAGCGCATGCACGGCGCCGAGCGCGAGGTAGCACTGCATGGTGTCCGGCACCACCACGCGCACACCGACCACGTCGAGTACTTGGGCGAAGTTCTTGTGCTCGGCGCGCATCTTCGTGTAGATGCTCCACGGCGACTTCACGCGGCTGACCAGACGCGCTCCGATGCCCATCTGGCCCAGCTTGGCCGCGATCGCCGCCTCGATCCGCGCCACCGTCTCGCGGCGGCTGCCGTAGGTCTGTCGGATGCGCTGCGAGAGTACCCGGTGCCGCAGCGGATACAACGCGCTGAACCCGAGGTCCTGCAATTCGGCCTTGAAGGCGTTCATCCCGAGGCGCTGCGCGATGGGGGCGTAGATGTCCAGCGTCTCGCGGGCGATCCGCTCGCGCGAGGCGCGCGCCATCGCATCCAGCGTGCGCATGTTGTGCAGCCGGTCGGCGAGCTTGATCAGGATCACGCGCAGGTCGCGCGCCATCGCCAGCAGCATCTTGCGGAAGCTCTCGGCGTTGGCCTCCTGCACCGAGCGGAACTGCACCTTGTCAAGCTTGGTCACCCCCTCCACCAGGTAGGCGACCTCACCGCCGAAACGCTGCTCGAGGTCGGCACGGTTGACCTGCGTGTCCTCGATGGTGTCGTGCAGGATGGCGGCGATCACCGCCTCCGCGTCGAGTCGGAGGTCGGCGAGAATCCCGGCGACCGCGACAGGATGCGTGATGTAAGGCTCGCCGCTGCGCCGGGTCTGGCCGGCGTGCGCGGCTTCGCCCAGGCGGAAGGCCTCGCGGACCCGCGCCACCGAAGCCGGCGGCAGGTAGGCCGTGAGCTTGTGCTCGAGCGCCAGCGCGTAGGCGGGGATACCGTCCGGGCCGGCCGCGGGAGGAGGGCTGACTGCGGCCACGACCGGACGCTGCGCCTGCGGCCGCCGTCACCGACCCGACGCAGCGCGCCGGCGGCTCAGAGGTCGTCGCCGCCCTTGGACAGATCGTCGTCGACGACCTCGGCGGCCGCCCACTCGAGGGCCTGGCGCTCCGCTCTTTCCTTCTCCTGCCGGGCGATCTCCGCGATCATCTCGTGGTTGACGGTGCCTTCCGCGATCTCGCGCAATGCGAGCACCGTCGGCTTGTCGTTGTGCGCGACCAGCGTCGGCTCGGCGCCGTTCGCCAACTGGCGCGCGCGCTGCGTCGCCATCAGCACGAGATCGAAACGGTTGTCGACCACCTCGAGGCAGTCTTCGACGGTGATGCGGGCCATGGTTGCCTCGTTTCCCGAAGGGAATCAGGAATTTGGAAAGGCCGCCCAGTGTAGCGGCGCAGGGCGCGGGCACGCAAACCGGGCCGCGGACGCCCCGGCCGGCGACCGGCGGGGCTTCAGGGTGCGGTCAACTGGGCGAGCAGCGGCCCGAGGCGCTCGCGCTGGGCGGCGTGGCGCAGACGCTGGCTGCGCACGATCGCAAGCAGGTCCTCCAGCGCCTGCTCGAACACGTCATTGACGATCACGAAGTCGAACTCGCCGGCATGGCGGACCTCTTCCACCGAGTTGGCCAGCCGGCGGCGGATGGTGTCTTCGGAATCCTGCGCCCGGCGGCGCAGGCGACGCTCCAGTTCGGCCCGCGAGGGCGGCAGGATGAACACGCCCACGCAGCCCGGGACCTGCTCGCGCACCTTGCGCGCGCCCTGCCAGTCGATCTCCAGCAGCACGTCGCGGCCGGCGGCCAGCAGCGGCTCGACCGCACTGCGCGCCGTGCCCTTGAGGTCGCCGTGGACCAGGAAATGCTCGAAGAACTCGCCGCGCGCGACCATCGCCTCGAAGATGTCGCGGCCGACGAAATGGTAGTGCACACCCTCCACCTCGCCCGGCCGCGGCGCGCGCGAGGTGTACGACACCGACAGCGCGATCTGCGGCTCGCGTTCGAGCAGCGCCTTGACCAGCGAGGTCTTGCCGCCCCCGGAGGGCGCGGCGACGATGAACAGGCTTCCGGGCATGGGGCGTTGGGCTGGTCGGGCGTCGGGGGCCGGGCATCGGCGAACGGGAAGGGCGCTGCCGGCCGTCACTCTACCCGACCGCGGCGGATGGCCGTGTGCGGTCGTTTCCGGCGCCGCCGGCATTGGCCCCGATTCGCCTCTGGGCACTGGAAGTTCGCCGTCTCACTCGATGTTCTGCACCTGTTCGCGCAGCTGGTCGATCAGCACCTTCAGGTCCACGCCCGCCTGCGAGGTGCGCGCGTCGACCGACTTCGAGGCCAGAGTGTTGGCCTCGCGGTTGAACTCCTGCAGCAGGAAGTCGAGCCGCCGGCCGGCGGGCTCAGGGCGGTCCAGGATACGGCGCGCCTCGGCGAGATGGCTGGTCAGCCGATCCAGTTCCTCGTCCACGTCGAGCTTGGTCAGGCCCAGCACCACTTCCTGCTCGATCCGGCCCGGATCGATCGGCGCCTTGAGGTCGGCCAGCCGCGCCTCCAGCCGCGCGCGCAGCGCGCCGCGGATCTCGGGCAACCATTGCCGAACCCGGCCGGCGGTCGCCTCGACGCCATCGAGCCGGTCGCGCAGGAACTGGCACAGGCGCGCGCCCTCGCGCTCGCGCGCGGCCACGAACTCGTCCAGCGCCCGTTCGAAAGCCGTCGCCGCCGCGTCGTGGAGCGCCTCGAGGTCACGTTCCGGGGCCACGATGAGTCCTGGCCAGGCGAGTGCCTCGATCCGGGTGCCGGGCGCGAGGTCGGGCAGATGGCCCGCAAGTTCGCGCGAGAGCCGCCCCAGGTCGCGCGCCAGCGCGGCATCGAGGCTCAGGCCGCCGGCCGCGGCCGGCGCGCCGCGCAGGCGCAACGCCACGTCCACCTTGCCGCGCGCGATGCGCTGCGCGATGCGTTCGCGCAGGCGCGGCTCCAGCGCGCGCAGGTCGTCGGGCAGCCGCAACGATATCTCCAGATAGCGGTGGTTGACCGAGCGCAGCTCCCACGCCAGCACGCCGTGCGGGGTCTGCGCTTCGCGGGCGGCGAAGGCGGTCATGCTGCGGATCATGGGCGCGGGTCCTGAAGGCGACTGTGCGGGGATGTTACTCTCGGTGACCGCGGATCTAAGGATCCACGCCCGCACCGGACGTCGTGCGGCCGGCCGGCAAGGCGCGCGACGCGAGGCGTGGTGTTTCCACGATCCGGGCGTCCGCCGGGCCGCTGGCACGCACGCGCGCAACGCGGGTGTCGATACCTGGTCCAGCGGTCCCCTCGCCCGCCCAGCCGCATCTCCTACCCTCCATGAGCCGCATCCAACGCCCCAGCGGCCGCGCCGCCGACGCCCTGCGGCCGGTGTCCATCCAGCGCGGATTCACCCGCCACGCCGAAGGTTCGGTGCTGGTGTCGTTCGGCGACACCCGCGTTCTGTGCACCGCCAGCATCGAAGACAGGGTGCCGCCCTTCCTGCGCGGCAAGGGCGAGGGCTGGGTGACGGCCGAATACGGCATGCTGCCGCGCGC
>DHLY01000088.1:16636-16764 GCA_002405525.1 Proteobacteria bacterium UBA4656 | reverse complement strand
GCGGATCGAGATCAAGGCCGGCTCCGGACTGTCCGAGGCGGAGATCCAGCGCATGGTTCGCGATGGCGAGGCCCATCGCGAGGAGGACCGCAAGTTCCACGAGCTGGTCGATGCGCGCAATAAGGCTG
>DHLY01000088.1:16083-16288 GCA_002405525.1 Proteobacteria bacterium UBA4656 | reverse complement strand
GGTCCGGGTCCGGGCGGCGATTCCGGTGGGGCGGCCGGCGGTGGTGGTGGCGCCACTCGGTCCGAGGACGTGGTGGATGCCGAGTTCACCGAGGTGAAGGATCGCAAGCCGTGAGCTTCTGGCCCCGCGCGCGGGGCCTCGATGTGCCTTGTCCCGCGGCCGCCCAGTGCGGCCGCGGGCCGTTACGGACGCCGCCTCCCCGCGT
>DHLY01000088.1:15754-15958 GCA_002405525.1 Proteobacteria bacterium UBA4656 | reverse complement strand
CCCCCCGGCCCCCCCCCCGGGCCGTTCCGGACGCCGCCTCCCCGCGGCGTTCGCGCTGATCACACCGCGCGGTCGACCGGCGCGGCGAAAGGGCCCTGATCCCGCATGTCGAAACTTGACTACTATGAAGTGCTGGGCGTGGCCCGGGACGCTGGCGAGGACGAGGTCAAGAAGGCCTACCGCCGCCTGGCGATGAAGTACCAC
>DHLY01000088.1:9300-15592 GCA_002405525.1 Proteobacteria bacterium UBA4656 | reverse complement strand
GTTCAAGGAGGCCAAGGAGGCCTACGAAGTGCTCTCGGAGCCCGATCGCCGCCGCCTCTACGACGCCCACGGGCATGCGGCCTTCGAGGGCAGTGGCGGTCGTGGCCCCTCCGGCGCCGACTTCGGCGACATCTTCGGCGACATCTTCGGCGACATCTTCGGCGCTGGCGCACGCCAGCGTGCGCGACGCGGGGCCGACCTGCGCTACGTGGTCGAGCTCGACCTCGAAGAGGCCGTGTTCGGGGCTTCCCGCGAGATCCAGATTCCCACCCTGGACGACTGCAAGGCCTGCAGCGGCTCGGGCTCGACCGACGGCAAGCGCAAGGCCTGCGGCACCTGCCGCGGCCACGGCAGGGTCAGGATGCAGAATGGCATCTTCTCGATTCAGCAGACCTGCCCGGCTTGCGGCGGCGCCGGACAGGTCGTGGAGAGCCCCTGCAAACCGTGCCGGGGAGCAGGGCGGGTCGAGGGCGAGAAGACCCTGGCGGTGAAGATCCCGGCCGGGGTGGACGAGGGCGACCGGATCCGGCTCGCAGGCGAGGGGCAGGCCGGGCCGCGCGGCGTGCCATCAGGCGACCTGTTCGTCGAGGTCCACGTCAAGCCGCATGCGATCTTCCAGCGCGACGGCGCCGATCTGTACTGCGAGGTTCCGATTCGCTTCTCGCAGGCGGCGCTTGGTGGCGAACTGAGCGTGCCGACTCTCGGCGGGGATGCGCTGATCAAGATTCCGCCGGAGACCCAGAGCGGGAAGCTGTTCCGTCTCCGAGGCAAGGGTGTCAAGCCTGTCCGGGGCGGCGAGCCGGGCGACCTGCTGTGCCGGGTGGTCGTGGAGACCCCGGTCAAGCTGACTCGCACGCAGAAAGACTTGCTGGAGCAGTTCGAGGCGTCGTTCGAGGACGGCCGCGAGCACACGCCGCGGCAAAGTGGCTGGGTCGACGGCGTCAAGCAGTTCTGGGATCGCCTCACTTCCGGTTGAGCGCCGCTGCCTCGGCGGCCATCAACCGGCGCGATTGATCGCCATCGCGTCGGGCGGGCTGGCCTCGATCGGCGCCGTGTCGCCGTAAATGCGCAGCGATGCCGGGCGACCGTCGACGCCCATCACCACCACCCGTGAGGCGCGCTGGCGCAGGCGCCAGGCATTGGCCGCCAGAGCGTGCGCCTTCTCGACGGCCGCCTCGCGGCTGGGAAACGACGCCACCACGGTTCCCCAATGGACGATGCACCAGCGGCCCGGCTCCCGGGCTGAGGGTTCGACGCGGAACACTTGACCGGAAGGCGTTTTGCGCGTGGAGGACAACGTGATCATCGCGGTGGTGGACCTCCGGGGCTGACGCGTGGGCATTGCGCAGCGGGAGGCTGTGCGCAGGGCGTGCGACGTCTCACCGCCAACGGGCATTGCCTGGCGCCAAGTGGTGAACCTGCGTGTCATGGCGGCAACCACCGCGCCGGCGCCACGACTTGTCACATCACGCTCCACCTGGGCCTACAATCGGGCCATGGAACCGACACGCATCGCGGTGATGGGGGCGGCTGGCCGGATGGGGCGCTCGACGCTGGCCGCGATCGCCGCACGAGGCGACTGCATGCTGGCCGCTGCGCTGGTGCGCGCGCGGGGCGAAGGCGAGGGGGCGCTGGATGCGGTCGCTGGCGTGTTCCCGCCCGCCGCGCCGCTGGCCGACCGGCTGGACCCGGCGGTGGCCGTGGACGTGCTGGTCGACTTCAGCGGTGTCGGCGGATTCGACCGCGCGCTGCAGGAGTGCCTGGCCCGCAGGATCCCGCTGGTCAGCGGCAGCACCGGGTTGTCGCCCGCGCAGGTCGATGCAGCGCAACGCGCCGCCACCCGCATCCCGGTGCTGCTGGCCGCCAACTTCAGTCTCGGGGTGGCGCTGTTGCGGCGGCTGGTGGCGTCCGCAGCGGCGGCGCTCGGGCCAGACTTCGACGTCGAGATCTGCGAGGTGCATCATCGGGCCAAGGTGGACGCGCCGTCCGGTACTGCGCTGGCGCTGGGACACGCCGTGGCCGCGGCGCGCGGTCAGAATTTCGACGTGGTCGCGCGCTTCGACCGTCATGATGCGCCGGGGCCGAGGGTCGAGGGCGAGATCGGATTCGCGGTGTTGCGCGCTGGTGACGTGGTCGGCGAGCACACGGTTCTGCTGGCGACCGAGGGCGAGCGGCTCGAACTGTCGCATCGGGTCAGCGACAGGACCATTTTCGCTCGCGGTGCGGTCGCGGCGGCATGTTGGATCGTCGGCCGATCACCCGGCTGGTACGACATCGCCGACGTGCTCTCCTGAGCGGCGCCGGACTCTGCGTTGCATGCCGGTATCGGGGGCACCGGGAGCATTCCAGGGCCAATCGCCTTGGTCTGCGTCGTCCGCCCGGACGGCCCGTCTGCGGCGCCCTTCGCGGATGCTGACGCTGCGGCATCGCCTGGCGGCTGGCGGGGACGTGTCGGCGAGCTTGCGGCTGGCGCGGTCGGGGGCCGGAAGAGCCAGACCTGGCGGCGTGGACACGCAGGGCCGGGAAAACTATCATCGACCGGCGCTCGTGGCGAGGTCCGAGCGGCCTGATGGGCCGCGCAGGCCCGGCGCGCGGTCGCCCGCCCCGTTCGCATCCAAGGCCGCCGTGACCACACCCGCCCTGCTCGCTCTCGCCGATGGCAGCCTCTTCCAGGGGGTCTCGATCGGGGCGTCCGGGGTTTCGGTCGGCGAGGTGGTCTTCAACACCGCCATGACCGGCTACCAGGAGATCCTCACCGATCCCTCGTATGCGCGCCAGATCGTGACGCTGACCTATCCGCACATCGGCAACACCGGCACCAACCCGGTCGACGTCGAGTCCAACGCCGTGCATGCGGCAGGACTGGTGGTTCGAGACGTGCCGCGGCGGGTCTCGAACTGGCGCAGCGAACTGTCGCTGCCCGAGTACCTCCGACGCCACGGGGTGGTCGGCATCGCGGACATCGACACCCGACGCCTCACCCGCATCCTGCGCGAGTCCGGTTCGCAGAGTGGCTGTCTCATGGCTGGCGGAAGCATCGACGCCGCAGAGGCGCTGCAGCGGGCCCGTGCGTGGCCGGGCCTGAAGGGAATGGACCTTGCCGAGGTGGTCAGCGTCGAGCGCGCCTATGCGTGGGCTGAGGGCAGCTACGACCTCGATCGTGCTGCGTTCGGCTGTCCGACCCCGCGCTTTCACGTGGTGGCCTACGATTTCGGGATCAAGCGCAACATCCTGCGCATGCTCGTCGACCGCGGCTGCCGCATGACGGTGGTCCCGGCGAGGACTCCGGCGGTCGAAGTCCTCGCTCTGCGACCGGACGGCGTGTTTCTGTCCAATGGCCCGGGCGATCCGGAGCCCTGCGACTACGCGATTGCCGCGATCGGCGAGTTCATCCGCCGGCGCGTGCCGACCTTCGGCATCTGCCTGGGCCACCAGTTGCTCGGGCTGGCCGCGGGGGCACGCACGCTGAAGATGAAATTCGGGCACCACGGGGCCAACCACCCGGTGGTCGACCTCGAAACGGGGCGGGTGATGATCTCGAGCCAGAACCACGGCTTCGCGGTGGACGAAGCGAGCCTGCCACGCAACGTCCGCGCCACCCACCGCTCCCTGTTCGACGGATCGCTGCAGGGCGTCGCGCTCCACGACGCCCCCGCGTTTTCGTTCCAGGGCCACCCGGAGGCGAGCCCGGGCCCGCACGATGTGGCGCCACTGTTCGACCGTTTCGTGTCCTCGATGGAAGCACGCATGCCTTCAAGGTCCGCGGCCTCGGGTTGAACGCATGGCGCGCCTGGCTCCGGTGCGGCGCGCATTGGATCGCTGGCGATCGCCGGTACGTGTGGGGTTTGCCGTCGCTGCCGGCGCGGGGATGCTCTACCTGCTGCTCTGGGCGGCTGCGTGGCGCGGCGCGGCGGAACTGACCGACGGCCTGCGCGGACTCGGCTCGCCCGAGTACGAGGCGGTCTGGGTGAAGCCCGGCGGGACGGTCGTGTTCACCGGCTTTCGCCTGCGCAGCCTGGACCCGGCCGCGGCCGACCTGCTCTCGGCGCGGCGGCTGGAGTTGGACACGCCTGGCCTGCTGTGGATCGCCCGCAGGAAATTCCGCCCTTCGGAGGCGGTCGCGTCAGTGGCCGGGATGGTATCGCCCGCCGCGCTCCCGGCTGCCTCGCGCCTGCGCCTGCGCGCGGAGGGATTGGTCGCCGACGCGGAGCTCGCGGTCGGCGACCTGCGCTGGATTGGCCTTGCCAGCGGCGCGCCACTGGACGCCGTGGGTTGCGACGGCAGCGGGCGTTTCTCCGGTATCCAGCTCGCGGAGATGGGGCTCGGCGAGGCGGCGACCGTAGCCGAGGCTTCGCTCGACCTGCTCGGGCGCGACAGGGCTCGCGTCCGGCTGTCGATCGAGCACAGGGCCGCCTCGCGGATCGATCTCGACATGACTGTGCGTTTCGAGCCGGCCCGCGCCCTGCTGGACGCGACCTGGTCGAAGTGGGTGATCCTGGAGCGCCGCTGGCGGGTCCGTGACGCGGGCTTCGTGTCCGCGCGCAACCGCTGGTGCGCACAGCGCCTGGGCATCAGCCGCGATGGATTCGTCGATCGCCACCTCGCTGCGATCCGCCGTGGACTGCGGGCCGCGGGCCTGGTGCCGACTGCCGAGCTTGAGTTGGCCTACCGGCGCTACGCCACCCGCGGTGGCGACCTCATCTGGCAGTCGCGGCCAAGCCTGACCACGCCGGTCGGGCAGATGGCGACCTTCGCGCTGCGTGAGCGACTGCGCATTTTGAATGCGTCGATGGAAAGCATGCGCGGCCGACCCATCGCATTCAGCTTCAATGCAGCGCCGCGACCGGCGTTGCCGGACCCTGCCGGGGACGCCTCCGTGCCCGACGCCGGGGTCGCCCCGTCCGTCGTCGCGATGGCCTCGGTGCCCGAGGCAGCGCCATCCGCATTGCCGGTGATCCCGGCGCGTTTCATCGCGGCCGACATACCCCCCCCGAACCCGATGGCACCGCCCGCGGTGCCGGCCGGACGGGAAGCGCGGGCAGTGGAGGTGTCCGGCCGACGTCCGCCGGAACCGGCCACATCGATCTCGTCTGCCGCTGGGCGCGCGACCGAACCGGGCGCAAGGCAGCGCCCGCCGCCCTCCGCCGCCCCCCTGGCTGGCGATGCGGGTGGGCGGATCGCACAGGCGCCGGCTGCCTCGCAGCCGCGGGTGGTGCGGCCTGGCTCGTCCGTCGCTTATTCCGAACTCAAGGGACTGCAGGGCAGCCGGGTCGAAGTAAGAAGCGTCTACGGCTCGCTGCGCGCTGGCCGGCTGCTCAAGTACACCGATACCGCGATCACGGTCGTTCTCGAACGCGACGAACGCGGGTTCGCGGTGACGATGCCGCAAGCCACCGTCGGTTCCGTGCGCGTCATGGGGCCGGGCGGCCTGACGGCCACGCCGTCGCCGCGCTGATCGCCGCAGCGCGTCCATCGGCTAGAATCGAGAATCGGTGGCTCCGCCCTCCCGGCGCGGCTGCAACCCGGCCCCGACCAACCCTTCGCCCCCCCCCTGCGGCGCTACGCCGCAGCAGCCGAGGACGGCCATGCCCAGACGCACCGACATCCAGACCATCCTCATCATCGGCGCGGGACCGATCGTCATCGGCCAAGCCTGCGAGTTCGATTACTCCGGTGCGCAGGCCTGCAAGGCGCTGAAGCAGGAGGGGTATCGGGTGGTGCTGGTGAACTCCAACCCGGCAACCATCATGACCGACCCCGGCACCGCCGACGCGGTCTACATCGAGCCGATCAACTGGCAGACCGTGGAGCGGATCATCGAAAAGGAGCGCCCCGACGCCCTGCTGCCGACCATGGGCGGGCAGACCGCGCTCAATTGCGCGCTCGACCTGGCCGAGAAAGGCGTGCTGGAGAAGCACGGTGTTGAGCTGATCGGCGCCTCGCGAGAGGCGATCCGCATGGCCGAGGACCGCGAACTGTTCCGCGTGGCGATGCAGGAGATCGGGCTCGAGTGCCCTAAGGCCGCGATCGCGCGCTCGTTCGAGCAGGCGCTGGAGATCCAGGCGAGGGTCGGTTATCCGACCATCATCCGGCCTTCGTTCACGCTCGGCGGCAGCGGCGGAGGCATCGCTTACAACCGCGAGGAATTCGAGGAAATCGTCAAGCGCGGACTCGACCTGTCACCGGTCCATGAGGTACTGGTCGAGGAGTCCGTTCTCGGCTGGAAGGAGTTCGAGATGGAGGTGGTCCGCGACCGCGCGGACAACTGCATCATCGTGTGCTCGATCGAGAA
>DHLY01000088.1:0-9129 GCA_002405525.1 Proteobacteria bacterium UBA4656 | reverse complement strand
CGACTCGATCACCGTGGCGCCGGCGCAGACGCTCACCGACAAGGAGTACCAGCGGCTGCGCGACGCATCCATCGCGGTGTTGCGCAAGATCGGCGTGGACACGGGCGGCTCCAACGTCCAGTTCGGAGTCAACGCGCAGAACGGGCGCGTGGTGGTGATCGAGATGAATCCCCGCGTATCGCGCTCCTCGGCGCTGGCTTCGAAGGCCACCGGCTTTCCGATCGCCAAGGTCGCGGCCAAGCTGGCGGTCGGCTATACGCTGGACGAGCTGCGCAACGACATCACGGGCGGGCTCACCCCGGCGTCGTTCGAGCCGGCGATCGATTACGTGGTGACCAAGATCCCGCGCTTCGCCTTCGAGAAGTTTCCGGCTGCCGACGCGCGGCTGACCACGCAGATGAAGTCGGTCGGCGAGGTGATGGCGATCGGCCGCACGTTCCAGGAATCGGTGCACAAGGCGCTGCGCGGACTCGAGATCGGCGTCGACGGGCTCGACCCCAAGGTCTCGCCCGACCTCGACGAGGGCGGGCGCCAGCGCGAACTGGTGCGCCAGCTGCGCGAGCCCGCCCCGGACCGCCTGTTCTACGTGGCGGATGCATTCCGTGCCGGCTTTTCCCTCGAGCGCGTGCATGAGCTCTCGTTCATCGATCCGTGGTTCCTCGGCCAGATCGAGGACCTGGTGGCCGCCGAGGCGCAGGTCTCGGCGCAGGGGCTCACCGCACTCGATGCGGTCCGGATGCGCGCCCTCAAGCGGATGGGATTCTCGGATGCGCGGCTGGCCGCACTGCTCGGCACTGACGAGGGTGCGGTGCGCAAATTGCGCCATGCGTTCGGCGTCCGCCCGGTATACAAGCGGGTGGACTCGTGCGCCGGCGAGTTCGCGACCGGCACTGCCTACATGTACTCGACCTACGAGGAGGAGTGCGAGGCGCGGCCGTCGTCGCGGGAGAAGATCGTCGTTCTCGGCGGTGGGCCGAACCGCATCGGGCAGGGCATCGAATTCGACTACTGCTGCGTGCATGCGGCACTCGCGCTGCGTGAGGACGGGTTCGAAACCATCATGGTCAACTGCAACCCGGAGACCGTGTCCACCGACTACGACACCTCGGACCGGCTCTACTTCGAGCCGCTGACGCTCGAGGACGTGATGGAGATCGTCGACCTCGAACGGCCGCGCGGGATGATCGTGCAGTACGGCGGGCAGACCCCGCTCAAGCTTGCACGCGCGCTCGAGGCCGCAGGCGCCCCGATCATCGGCACCAGCCCGGACTCGATCGACCTTGCGGAGGACCGCGAGCGGTTCCAGCGGATGATCGCGCGCCTCGGCCTGACGCAGCCGGCCAACCGCACCGCCCGCAACCCCGACGAAGCGATGGCGCTTGCGCGCGAGATCGGCTACCCCCTGGTGGTGCGCCCGTCCTACGTGCTCGGCGGCCGCGCAATGGAGGTGGTGTATTCCGACGCCGACCTCCGGCGCTACATCGCCGACGCGGTGCGTGTGTCGAACGACTCGCCGGTGCTGCTTGACCGCTTCCTCGACAACGCGACAGAGATCGACGTCGACGTGGTGGCCGACGCCGCCGGCGCGGTGTTGATCGGCGGCATCATGGAACACATCGAGGAGGCTGGCGTGCACTCCGGCGATTCCTCGTGCTCGCTGCCGCCTTACTCGCTGTCGTCGGCAGTGCAGGACGAGCTGCGACGCCAGGTCTCGTTGATGGCGCGCGAACTCGGAGTCGTGGGCCTGATGAACACGCAGTTCGCGATCCAGGGCGAAGTGATCCACGTCCTGGAAGTCAATCCGCGCGCGTCCCGCACCGTGCCGTTCGTTTCCAAGGCGACCGGCGTTCCGCTGGCCAAGGTCGCCGCGCGATGCATGGTGGGGCGTACGCTCGCAGCGCAGAACGCGACGACCGAGGTGGTGCCGCACTATTACTCGGTGAAGGAGGCGATCTTCCCCTTCCTGAAGTTCCAGGGCGTGGATCCGATACTCGGCCCGGAGATGCGATCCACCGGCGAGGTCATGGGCGTCGGCGCCACCTTCGGCGAGGCCTTCGCGAAGGCGCACGAGGCGGCCAGCATCGGCGCCCCGCGCGCCGGCAAGGCCTTCATCAGCGTCCGCGATCCGGACAAGCCACGGGTGCTCCCGGTGGCGCAGGAGCTGTTGCGTCGGGGCTTCAGTCTGGTGGCCACCACTGGCACCTGCGAGTTCCTGGCTGCGCATGGCGTCGCCTGCGAACGCATCAACAAGGTGCTCGAGGGTCGCCCGCACGTGGTGGACCTGATCAAGAACGGCGAGGTCGTCTTCATCGTCAACACGACCGAAGGCCGTGCGGCGATCGCCGACTCGTTCTCGATCCGCCGCGAGGCGCTGCAGAATCGCATCACCTACACCACCACCGTTGCCGGCGCCCGCGCGTTGGTGCACTCGCTCGACCATCGCGGTTCGGGCCGGGTCACCCCGCTGCAGGCGCTGCACGCCTCGCTCGGCCGCTGAGGCCCAGTACCGCAAGCCGGAGCAATCCATGAAGAGGACCCCCCTCACCGCGCACGGCGCGCGTCGTCTGCGCGCGGAGCTCGATCGCCTCAAGAGCGTGGTCCGGCCGCAGATCATCCAGGCCATCGCCGAGGCGCGGGCGCACGGCGACCTGAAGGAGAACGCGGAGTACCACGCAGCGCGCGAGCAGCAGGGTTTCACCGAAGGCCGGATCGCGGAGCTGGAGGCGGCGCTCTCCTATGCCGAGATCATCGACACCAGCAGGCTCAATGCCGGTTCGCGGATCGTGTTCGGCGCGCGGGTCGAACTGGAGGAACACGACAGCGGCGAGCCGGTCACCTACCAGATCGTCGGCGACCTCGAGGCCGACATCCGCGAGGGACGGATCTCGGTGTCGTCACCGGTGGCACGGGCGCTGATCGGCAAGACCGAGGGTGACCTGGTCGCCATCGAGACTCCGCGCGGCATTCGCCGCTACGAGGTGGTTTCGGTCCAGTACGAGGGCTGAGAGGCCATGAGAGAACACCCTCTCAGTCAGTCGATCGATGGCCCACGCGCGGGTCATGCGCGTCAGTACATGAATCGCGGGAGCGAGTCCGGGCCTGCGCCGGACTCGCGACTGGAAAAGCCCACAGGACGTGTTTTCTTTCACAGGCTCTGAGGGCGGCGCGGTGGCGGGCCTGCTCCTGTTGCTGCCCCGACGGGCCGCGCTTGCGAACGGGGCGCGGATGCCGGCGCTGGAGCGGATCATGGCGCGCGGGATGGCGACGCCGGCGGCCGCAGACCCCGGACATCCTTGCCTGGAACACGTCTTCGACCTGCCCGCGCGCCCGTGGCCACTGGCGGCGATCACGCGTGATCTGGATGCAGGCGACTGCAGCGGCGCGACGTGGCTGCGCGCGGATCCTGCACTGGTGCAAGCGGACCTCGCCGGCGCCCGCCTGATGGCGGTAGGTGAGATCGGTCTGACGGCCAGCGAGGCGCGCGCCCTCGCCGCCGCGCTGGCGCCACTGTTCGGGGACCATGGGATGGAATTGTCGGCGCCGCAGCCGGAGCGCTGGTACCTGCGTCTGTCGCCGGAGGCGCCGTTGCCCTTGTTCAGCCCGCCGTGGGCGGCGCTGGGCGACGATCCGCGCGGCCATGGGCCGTCCGGACCGCAGGCTGCGCGCTGGGTCCGCCTGCGCGCGGAGTGCGAGGTGCTTCTGCACGCCCATCCGGTGAACGCTGCGCGTGCGGCCGCGGGCCGACCGGTCGCCAACGGCGTCTGGTTCTGGGGCGGTGGCGCCCGGCCGGCGCGGGTTGGTGCGCGGGTGGATGCGGTGGCCAGCGACGATCCGCTGCTCGCCGCGCTGGCGCGGGCGGCCGACATTCCGCGCGTGCGGGCGGCCGCCGAGGTTTCGAGCGGCAACCCGTTGCTGGACCTGCGTGCCTTGCGCGATCCGGCGCTGTTGGAAGCGCAGTGGATTGGTCCGGCCTGGGCCGCTTTGCGGCGGGGGCGGCTGGCGCGCTTGGAGGTCGTGTTCGCCGACGGTGGCGCGGTGGCAGTCGGGCGGGCAGGGGCCTTCGCGTCCTGGCGGCGTCCGCGGCGGTTGGCGTGAGTGCCGGCATGCGCATCGTGCGTCGCTCGGCCGCTGACGCAGCGCGCCTTGCGGCGGCCGGCATGCACCCCGTGCTGGCTCGCGTGTATGCCGGACGCGGCATCACGACAGCGGAGCAGGTCGACCACCGACTGCGAGGGCTCCATCCACCCGACGCACTGGGCGGGATGCAGCGCGCCGTGACGTTGCTCGCCGAAGCGATCAGGACCGGCGCGCGGATCGTGGTGGCCGGCGACTTCGATTGCGACGGCGCGACCGGGTGCGCAGTCGGCGTGCGCGGCCTTGAAATGCTGGGCGCGGTCGAGCCGGACTTCGTGGTGCCGCATCGCGCCGTGCATGGCTACGGGCTGGGGCCGACGCTGGTCGAGTCGCTGCGCGTGCGCCCGCCATCGCTGGTCGTGACCGTCGACAACGGCATCGCCAGCCATGCGGGCGTGGCGGCGGCGAACGCGCTCGGAATGCAGGTCGTGGTCACCGATCACCACCTGCCCGGAGCGAGCCTTCCGCCAGCGGCGGCGATCGTGAACCCCAACCTTCCGGGCGACCCGTTCCCGAGCAAGGCGCTGGCCGGCGTGGGGGTGCTTTTCTACCTGCTGCTGGCTACGCGGGCGCGTCTGCGCGCCGACGGCTGGTTCGGTCCCTCACGGCCCGAGCCCGACCTCGCCGCACTGCTGGACTTGGTCGCCCTCGGCACGGTCGCGGACCTGGTGCCGCTGGATCGCAATAACCGTACCCTGGTTGCCAGTGGCCTGCGCCGGATCCGCAGTGGCGCCGCAAGCGCCGGGATCTCTGCCCTGTTCGGAGTCGCCGGTCGGTCCACCGCCGACGCCAGCGCCAGCGACCTCGGTTATGCGATCGGTCCCCGGGTCAATGCCGCTGGACGACTCGAGGACATGTCGCTCGGCATCCGCTGCCTGCTCGCGCGCACGCCTGAGGCCGCATCGGCGCTCGCCGCACGGCTCGATGCGATCAACCGCGAACGGCGCGAGCTGCAGGCTGCGATGACCGAAGAGGCGGTGGCGATCGCCGATCGTCTGCACCTTGCCGGTGGAGCGCCGCCGGCGGGGCTGTGCCTGTTCGATCCGGGATGGCATGCGGGCGTGGTGGGGCTGGTGGCCTCGCGGATCAAGGATCGCCTTCGGCGGCCGGTGTTCGCCTTTGCGCCGGCGGGAGATGCGACGGGCATGCTCCGCGGATCGGGGCGATCGATCGACGGCTTCCACCTGCGCGATGCACTGGCCGAGGTCGATGCCGGGCAGCCGGGGCTCGTCGAGCGGTTCGGCGGCCACGCCATGGCGGCAGGGATCACACTGGCGGCGGACCGGCTGGCGGCCTTCGCTGCCGCCTTCGACGCCGTGGCCGCGCGCCATCTGGGCGCGCAAGAAGACCCGGCCGAATGCCTGAGCGATGGCGAACTCCCGGCCGCCGAGGCGACGGTGGCGCTGGCGACCCTGCTGCGCGACGCCGGACCCTGGGGCCAGGCATTCCCCGAGCCGGTGTTCGACGGCCGGTTCCGCGTGGACGACTGCCGCGTGCTCGCCGGCGGCCACTTGCGGCTGCGACTCCGCCATGTGACATGCGGCACACCGGTCGACGCAGTGCAGTTCGGCGCTGCGGCGGAGCGGCCGCCTGCGGCGATCCGCTGCGCGTATCAGCTCGGGCTGGACGACTGGCGGGGCGAGCGCCGGGTGCGGCTGCTGGTCCGCCACGTCGAGCCGGCATGATGGCGGGTCTGCTAGCATCGCGCGCCGACTTCAACCGCAATCCGGGTAATCATGATCGAACAGGGCCAGATCCTCGCGCGCATCGCCGACCTGCAGGGGCGGGTGCAGTCGCTCAGGGGGTATCTTTGACTTCGATGGCAAGCGCGAGCGCCTCGAAGAAGTCAACCGCGAACTCGAGCAGCCCTCGGTCTGGGACAATCCCAGGCGCGCGCAGGACCTCAGCCGCGAACGCGCGCTGCTTGATCAGGTGGTGGGGGATCTCTCCGCCCTCGGCTCGGGGCTGACCGAGACCGCCGACCTGTTCGCGCTCGCCGTCGCCGAGGGCGATGCGGACACTGCCGCCGCGGTGATCGGTGATCTTGACCGGCTGGGCAAGCGCACTGAGGCGCTGGAGTTCCAGCGCATGTTCTCGGGCAAGATGGATTCGCACAACTGCTTCGTCGACATCCAGGCCGGTGCCGGCGGCACCGAGGCGCAGGACTGGGCCGAGATGCTGCTGCGCATGTATTTGAAGTGGTGCGACGGGCGCGGCTGGAAGGCCGAGCTGATGGAAGCCTCGGCCGGCGAAGTGGCGGGCATCAAGAGCGCGACCTTTCGCGTCGAGGGCCCCTACGCCTACGGCTGGTTCAAGACCGAGACCGGCGTGCACCGCCTCGTGCGCAAGTCGCCGTTCGACTCCGACAACCGCCGCCACACCTCGTTCACCGCGGTCTTCGTCTCGCCCGAGGTCGACGACGACATCGACATCGAGATCAACCCGGCCGACCTCAAGACCGACGTCTACCGCGCCTCTGGCGCAGGCGGTCAGCACGTCAACAAGACCGAGTCGGCAGTCCGCATCACCCATGTCCCGACCGGCATCGTGGTCGCCTGCCAGAACGAGCGCAGCCAGCACGCCAACCGCGACCGTGCGATGAAGATGCTGGCGGCAAAGCTCTACGAGCTGGAACTGCAGAAGCGTAACGCTGAAAAGGACAAGCTCGAGGCCGGCAAGAGCGACATCGGCTGGGGCTCTCAGATCCGTTCCTACGTGCTCGACCAGTCGCGGATCAAGGACCTGCGCACCGGGGTCGAGCGTTCAGACACCCAGCGCGTGCTCGACGGCGACCTCGACGAATTCGTCGAGGCCAGCCTCAAGTCCGGCCTTGAGGCCGGCGCCAAGCGCGCCGACGCAACCTGATCCCCGCAAGCACCCGACGATGACCGAACCGCATATCGCCGAATCCGGCGCGCCGGCCGACGACAACCGACTCATCGCCGAGCGCCGCGCCAAGCTCGCCACCCTGCGCGAGGCCGGGATCGCCTATCCGAACGACTTCGTGCCTGACGCCTTCGCGGCCGACCTGCAGCATGAATACGCGGACAAGGATCGGTGGACGACCGAAGCGCTCGAATGCTCGGGCCGCCGCGTGCGCCTGGCAGGCCGCATGCTGGCCAAGCGCGTGATGGGCAAGGCATCGTTTGCGCAGGTGCAGGACGGTTCGGACGCCTGGCCCGGCGCACCGGCGGGCGTGGTGTCGCGTATCCAGCTGTTCGTGCAGCAGGCCTCCTTGGACGAGGACTATGAGGCGTTCAAGGGCTGGGACATCGGCGACATCGTCGGCGTCGAGGGCACGCTGACCCGCACCCGCACCGGCGAACTGTCGGTGAAGTGCGACGCGATCCGCCTGCTGGTCAAGTCGCTGCGCCCGCTGCCGGACAAATGGCACGGACTGGCCGACGTCGAACTGCGCTATCGGCAGCGCTACGTCGACCTCGCGATAAGCCCCGAGTCACGGCGTGCGTTCACGCAACGCGCGCGCCTCGTGCGTTTCATACGCGACTTCCTCGAAGCACCGGACCGGCGCTTCATCGAGGTCGAGACGCCGATGATGCACCCGATCCCCGGCGGCGCCACGGCGCGGCCCTTCGTCACCCACCACAATGCGCTCGACCTCGACATGTACCTGCGCGTGGCGCCGGAGCTGTATCTGAAGCGCCTGGTGGTCGGCGGCTTCGAGCGCGTGTACGAGATCAACCGCAATTTCCGCAACGAAGGCGTGAGTACCCGGCACAACCCGGAGTTCACGATGCTCGAGCTCTACCAGGCCTACGCCACCTACCACGAGGTCATGGACCTCACCGAAGCGATGGTCCGCGAGGCCTCGCGTGCGGTCGCCGGCGGCACGGCGCTGACGTGGGAAGGGCGCGTTATCGACATTGGTCCTGCGTTTCGCCGCTGGCGTCTCGACGAGGCCGTGCGCGAGCACAATCCGCAGATCGGCGCGCACGAATTGCGCGACCGCGAGGCGCTGGCGGCGCACTGCGTGCGGCTCGGCATCCCGGTCCGGAAAGAGTACGACTGGGGCAAGCTCCTGCTCGAGGTCTTCGAAAAGACGGTCGAGGCCAGTCTCGTCCAGCCGACATTCATCACCGCCTATCCGGTGGAGGTCTCGCCGCTGGCGCGCGCCAGCGACGTCGATTCCGGCATCACCGACCGTTTCGAGCTGTTCATCGGCGGCAAGGAGATCGCCAACGGCTTCAGCGAACTGAACGACCCGGACGACCAGGAGCAGCGGTTCCGCGCCCAGACTGCGCAGAAGGAGGCCGGCGACGCCGAGGCGATGGCCTTCGATGCGGACTACATCCGGGCCCTCCAGGTCGGCCTGCCGCCCACCGGCGGACTGGGTGTGGGCATCGACCGGCTGGCGATGTTGGTCTGCGACCGGGCTTCGATCCGGGACGTGCTGCTGTTCCCGTACATGCGTCCGGAATCCTGACCCGCAAGCGCGATCGGGGTCGGGTTGGCGGATTGGGCGCGTGTGCAGGGCTGGCCGGCAGGGCGCACTGTGGGTCCAGCCGGGTACTGCGGGCCTCTTTCACGAAGAGTTCACCAGGCTGCCGGCGCCAGGGATGCTGCCAACGGGCACCGCGCACTGCGGTTCGACCGCCGTGCGCCTGCGGCATGACGGCGGTCGACGGCCGTGCGGGTTGCAGCGCCAAGGCGCCTGGCGCCGCCAGCGGAGATTACGGGGCACGGCGCGGCACTCGCCCCCCGCCCGGAGGCTCCGTGGTTCGCATTGCTGGGAGGATCGGGTAGTCTGATCAGAGAAAGGTGGCTGGGGTCAAGGCTCGCCCGTCGCCAGACTTCCTCGGGAGTGCACTGCCGTGAACGTCCTCATCGTGGATGACCAGCCGTCGGCGCGGGCCATGCTGCGCCACGTCGTGGAGGGCATCGGCCCCGACCTGGCGGTGGAGGAATTCGGGAATCCGCACGACGCGCTTCGCCGCTCGGAGGAGTGGGATCCCGACCTGCTGCTGCTCGACTACC
>DHLY01000147.1:15111-20278 GCA_002405525.1 Proteobacteria bacterium UBA4656 | reverse complement strand
TCCTCGAAGCCCGCAACGGACTATTTCAGGCCGCCAAACGCAGTGCACGTGGATTCACCCGCCTGTCCACGAGCCGAACCGTCATTTTCCTGATCGCCGGAAAGCTCGACTTCTACTCGGTCAACCCGCATGTCGCTCGCCCGGCATGACCCACTTGAATTTCAACAGACCCAGAAATACCGTGCTGGCGCGCAGCCCTGATTCCGCACCCGCGCATCAATCGCGCAAGCGATTGATGCAGCGGGAGCGAGTCCGGACCCGCGCCGGATGCCGGCGCGGGTGAAGGGCCCGCCGATCCTTACCGCGCCCCAGCCGCGCGTTCGCCCCCGGTCGACGACTTGACCCCGCCAGCCCGAACATGGGCGCGTGCTGCGCTCGCGTGCCTTGCGCCGCCAGCGACGACAGCTGACTCCTCTCGGTCTCCCGGCAATTGCGCAGACCTGACGCGCCCCCGGATCGCGAAACCCATCGTCCCGCGCGCCGCCAGGATTGCCGCCGTCCATCGACCCACTGCGTCGGCAAGCGGGCTTGCGCCGACGGTCAGCGCAACCCGGTCTC
Source organism: Proteobacteria bacterium UBA4656 (assembly GCA_002405525.1). Classification (GTDB taxonomy): domain Bacteria; phylum Pseudomonadota; class Gammaproteobacteria; order Xanthomonadales; family Ahniellaceae; genus UBA4656. The sequence goes on along the minus strand of DHLY01000147.1, from coordinate 19,720 downwards.
GTTGCGTGCGATCACCAGCCGCTGGATCTCGCTGGTGCCTTCGTAGATCTCGGTGATCTTGGCGTCGCGGAAATAGCGCTCCAGCGGCATCTCCTTCGAGTAGCCCATGCCGCCGTGGATCTGCACCGCCTGGTGGGTGATGAACATCGCCGACTCGGACGCGTACAGCTTGGCCACCGAGGCCTCGGTCGAGAAGCGCGCGCCGGTGGTGGCCGATTGCTGCTTGGCAAAGGCCGCACGCAGGGTCAGCAGATGTGCCGCGTCCAGCCGGCACTTCATGTCGGCGATCTTGGCCTGGATCATCTGGAACGAACCGATCGCCTGGCCGAAGGCCTTGCGCTCACGCGCATAGGCCAGCGATGCATCGTAGGCCGCGCGGGACAGGCCGACGGCCTGCGCGGCGATCCCGATGCGGCCCGCGTCCAGCACGCCCATCGAGATCCTGAAGCCGTCACCCTCGGAACCGATCAGATCCTCGGCCGGAATACGATAGTCGGTGAACTCGATCTCGCAGGTGGCCGAAGCGCGGATGCCCAGCTTGGGCTCGGTCTTGCCGCGGCGGAAGCCCTCCCGCGCGGTGTCGACCATGAAGGCGCTGATGCCGCGCGCTCCCTTCGCCGGATCGGTCATCGCGAACAGCATGATGTATCTCGCCACCGGGCCGGAGGTGATCCAGCTCTTCTTGCCGTTCACGGTGTAGTACGAACCATCGGGCGAGCGCACGGCGCGGATGCGCATCGCCGAGGCGTCCGAGCCGGACTGCGGCTCGGTCAGGGCGAAGGCGCCGATCGCCTGGCCGGTGGCGATCGGGGTCACGTAGCTGTGCTTCTGCGCCTCGGTGCCGAACTTGAGCAGGCCATTGCAGTAAAGGGTGTTGTTGACGCTGACGATCGTTGAGTGCGCGCAATCCACGGCCGCAATCTCCACCATCGCCAGGACGTAGGCGATCGCATCCAGACCGGCGCCGCCATATTCGTGGGGCACTTCGATGCCCATCAGGCCGTTCTCGCCCAGGATCCTGATGGTCTCGACCGGGAACTCGCCGCTGCGGTCGAACTCGGCGGCGACCGGCGCAATCCGCTCGGCGGCGATGCGCCGGGCGACGTCCTGGATCATCAACTGTTCTTCGGTGAAGCGGAAATCCATGGCGACCTCTGGTCGGTGCGGGACAAGCCTCCCGATTCTAGCCGCTCGACCCGGCGGCCATTGCCGCCGCAGCGTATGGAGTCGCCACTGCGGCCGGCGATTGACGGCGCCGGCCACCGGCCGCCATCATCCTGCATCTTTGAATCGCGATGGAGAGATGGACGTGGACCTCGCCGGATGCTCGGCCTTCCTGCGCGCCCTGTCCGACCCGACCCGGGTTCGGCTGCTGGCCCTGCTGGAGCGCGAGGAACTCACCGTCGCCGAACTCGCGGCCGCCACTCGACTGGCCCAGCCCCGCGTCTCCACCCACCTCGCCCGACTGCGCGACCTCGACCTGGTCCGCGACCGCCGCGCCGGCGTGTCCGCCTATTACCGCTACAACGTCGATGCCGGCCCGGGCACGCGGGCCCTCTGGCAGGCCCTGCGCGAATCGGCCGACGATGCGCTGCTGCGCGACGACACCCGGCGGGTAGCCGCCGTGCTCGCCAAACGCGCGCAGCGCGCCAACTGGGCGGATTCCGTCGCCGGCGACATGGAGCGCCATTATTCCCCCGGACGCACCTGGGAGACGCTGACGCGCGGCTTCGTGCGCCTGCTCGATCTCGGCGAGGTGCTTGACATCGCATCCGGCGATGGCGTCACCGCCGAACTGCTGTCCCCGCATGCGCGCTCGATCACCTGCGTGGACGCCAGCGAGCGCGTGGTCGATGCGGCGCGCGCGCGGCTGGCCGGACGCGCCAATGTGGTGGTGCGCGCCGGCGACATGCACGCGCTAGACCTGCCGGACGCGGGGTTTGATCTGGTACTGATGATGCACGCCCTGCCCTACGCCGAGCGGCCCGCGCAGGCGATGGCCGAGGCCGCGCGCGTCCTGCGGCGCGGCGGCCGACTGCTGGCCTGCACGCTGGCGCGCCACCAGCACCGCGGCACGGTCGCCGAGTTCGACCACCGCAACCTCGGCTTCACCCCTGCCGAACTGCGCAGCCTCGCCATCAAGGCCGGACTCGAGGTCGCGTCCTGCGACCTCGCCACCCGCGAACAGAGACCGCCGCACTTCGAGGTGCTCGCCCTGCTCGCCCGCAAGCCCTGAACCGATGAAGACCCTGCCCTGGAAAGACCCCGCCCGCGTGGCCGCCCTGGAGGCCGCGATGGCGCGCCGCATCCTGCTGATCGACGGCGCGATGGGCACCATGCTGCAGCAGTACCGCCTCGACGAGGCGGGCTACCGCGGGGATCGCTTCCGCGACGGCCATGACGCGGACCACGGCCACGCTGACCACGGGCACGCCTGCGACCTCAAGGGCAACAACGACCTGCTTTCGATCACCCGACCCGACATCGTGCGCGCCGTGCACCGCGCCTACCTGGACGCCGGCGCCGACCTCGTCGAAACCAACACCTTCAACAGCACCGCGATCAGCCAGGCGGACTACAACCTGCAGCACCTGGTCCCGGAACTCAACCGCGAGGGCGCGCGCATCGCCCGCATCGAGTGCGATGCCGCGCAGGCGCGCACGCCCGACCGTCCACGCTTCGTGGTCGGCGTGCTCGGCCCCACCAGCCGCACCGCGTCGATCAGCCCCGATGTCAACAACCCCGGCTTCCGCAACGTCAGCTTTGACCAACTGGCCGCCTCCTACCGGGAGGCAGCGGCGGGGCTGGTCGAGGGCGGCAGCGACGTGCTGATGGTCGAAACCATCTTCGACGTGCTCAACGCGAAGGCTGCGATCTACGCCCTCGAGGAGATGTTCGACCAGCAAGGCTGGCGCCTGCCGGTGATGATCTCGGGAACCATCACCGATCTCTCCGGGCGCACGCTGTCCGGACAGACCGCGGAGGCCTTCTACACCTCGGTCGCCCACGCCCGCCCATTGGCGGTCGGCCTGAACTGCGCGCTTGGGGCGACCGAACTCCGCGCCTACGTCGACGTCCTGTCGGAGGTCGCCGACTGCGCCGTCAGCGCGCACCCGAATGCCGGACTGCCGAACGCGTTCGGGGAGTACGACGAGACGCCGGCACAGATGGCCGCCACGCTGCGCGACTTCGCCGCCGCCGGACTGCTGAACTTCGTCGGCGGCTGCTGCGGCACCACGCCAGCACACATCGCCGCGATCGCTGAAGCGTTGGCCGCCTTCCCCCCACGCGCCGTGCCAGCGCGCCTCGCTGACGCCGCATGAGCCGCGCCCGCTGCACCCGGCTGTCCGGGCTCGAACCGCTGGTCATCACGTCGCAGACCAACTTCGTCAACATCGGAGAACGCTGCAACGTGACCGGCTCCGCGGCGTTCCGCAAGCTGATCAAGGAGGACCGCTACGAGGAGGCGGTCGAGGTCGCCCGCCAGCAGGTTGCGAACGGCGCGCAGATCCTCGACGTCAACATGGACGAGGGCCTGATCGACTCCGAGTCGGCGATGGCGCGCTTCCTGAACCTGATCGCGGCCGAGCCGGACATCGCGAGGGTGCCGGTGATGGTCGACTCCTCGAAATGGAGCGTGATCGAGGCCGGGCTGAAGTGCCTGCAGGGCAAGGGCATCGTCAACTCGATCTCGCTGAAGGAGGGAGAGGAGGCTTTTCTCGACCAGGCGCGGAAGATCATGCGCTACGGGGCGGCCGTGGTGGTGATGGCGTTCGACGAGCACGGCCAGGCCGACACCGCGCGCCGAAAGGTCGATATATCCACCCGCGCCTACCGCCTGCTGGTCGACCGGCTCGGGTTCCCGCCGGAAGACATCGTGTTCGACCCGAACATCTTCGCCATCGCGACCGGGATCGAGGAACACGACAATTACGCGGTCGACTTCATCGAGGCGGCGCGCGAGATCCGTGCCAAGCTTCCGCATTGCCACGTGTCCGGCGGCGTTTCGAACGTCAGCTTTGCCTTCCGCGGCAACGGCGTGGTCCGCGAAGCGATCCACAGCGTCTTCCTGTTCCATGCGATCCGCGCCGGGATGGACATGGGCATCGTCAACGCCGGCGCACTACCGATCTACGACGACCTCGATCCCGAACTGCGCGAACGCGTCGAGGACGTGGTCCTCAACCGCCGCCGCGATGCCACCGAGCGCCTGCTGGCGATCGCCGGCCGCTACCAGGCGCGCAAGGGTGCCGCCGCGGCGGCAAGCGACGCGTGGCGCGCCTTGTCCGTCGAGAAGCGCCTCGAGCATGCCCTGATCCATGGGATCGACCAGCACGTCGAGGCCGACACCGAGGAGGCGCGCCTCGCCTGTGCCCGCCCGCTGGACGTCATCGAAGGCCCGCTGATGGCGGGCATGAACGTGGTCGGCGACCTGTTCGGCGCCGGCAAGATGTTCCTGCCGCAGGTCGTGAAGTCCGCGCGCGTCATGAAGCGCGCCGTTGCCCACCTCGTGCCGTTCATCGAAGAGGAGAAAGCGCGCAGCGGCGACGCCGGACGGAACAACGGCCGCATCGTGATCGCCACGGTCAAGGGCGACGTGCACGACATC
>DHLY01000147.1:12071-14982 GCA_002405525.1 Proteobacteria bacterium UBA4656 | reverse complement strand
CATCGGCAAGAACATCGTCGGCGTCGTGCTCCGCTGCAACAACTTCGAGGTGATCGACCTCGGGGTGATGGTACCCGCCCAGCGCATCCTGGATGCCGCGCGGTCCGAACGAGCCGACATGATCGGGCTGTCCGGCCTGATCACGCCGTCGCTGGACGAGATGCAGCACATCGCGAAGGAAATGCAGCGCCAGGGTTTCACCATTCCGCTACTGATCGGTGGTGCGACCACCTCGCGAGCGCACACGGCCCTGCGGATCGAGCCACATTACGAAGCGCCGGTGGCGTGGGTCAAGGACGCATCACGCGCCGTGGGCGTCGCCCAGACCCTGGTCAGCCGTGACCTGGCCGACAACTACGTGGCACGTCTGCGCGCCGAGTACGCCGAGATCCGCGAGCGCCACAAGGACCGCGGCCCCGGCAAACGCCTGGTACCGCTGGCCCAGGCGCGCGCGCAGCGGCTCGCTTTCGACTGGTCGACCTACCGGCCACCGCAGGCCGCACGGCCGGGGCTGACCACTTTCGAGGACTGGCCGTTGGCCGAACTCGTTCCCTATGTCGACTGGACGCCGTTCTTCCAGACCTGGGAACTCGCCGGGCGGTTTCCGCAGATTCTCGACGATCCGCTGGTCGGCGCGCAGGCGCGCGATCTGTATCGTGATGCGCGCTCCATGCTGGACCGCATCGTGGCCGATCGCTGGCTCACGGCGAGGGCGGTCGTCGGCCTGTGGCCGGCGGCGGCGGTCGGCGACGATGTCGAGGTCTATGCCGCCGACGGCGACGATCGGGGGAACCCGCTCGCGATACTGAACTTCCTGCGCCAGCAGGCCGAGAAGCCGGCGGACCGGCCGAACCTGTGCCTCTCCGACTTCGTCGCACCCAAGGGAAGCGGGGCGCAAGACTGGATCGGTGCCTTCGCGGTCACCGCGGGCATCGGCATCGACGCCCACGTGGCGCGCTTCGAGGCCGCGCACGACGACTACAACGCGATCCTGCTCAAGGCTCTGGCCGACCGCCTTGCCGAGGCGCTCGCCGAGGCCCTGCACGCCAGGGTGCGGCGTGAATTGTGGGGCTATGCGCCGGACGAGTCGCTCGACGGCGAGGCGCTGATCGCCGAGGCATACCGAGGCATCCGGCCCGCGCCCGGCTATCCCGCGTGCCCGGAGCACAGCGAGAAGGCGAAGCTCTTCGACCTGCTCGACGCGCCGCGCCGCGCCGGCGTGACGCTGACCGAGTCTTTCGCCATGCTGCCGGCTGCGGCCGTCAGTGGCTACTACTTCGCGCATCCGCAGGCGCAGTACTTCGTCGTCGGCCGCATCTCGAGGGAACAGGTCGAGGACTACGCGCGCCGCAAGGGCTGGTCAATGCACGAGGCCGAGCGCTGGCTGGCGCCGGTGCTGGACTACGATCCGGACTCTTGATGGCGCGGCGTGCGCGCGCCGAATTGCGCACCGCGGGGGCGACGGCGGATACTCGTTGCGGTTGGCGGGCAGAGGCAGGCATGGTCACCATCGATGTGCGACACAAGGTCCGGGACTTCGAACGCTGGAAGCAGATGTTCGACGGCGCGGCCGGGGCCCGCCGCGCCGCGGGCGAGTTGGCTTGCCGCATCTACCTGCGGCACGGATCCGCGGATGACGTGCTGGTCTCGATGGACTGGGAGTCGCTGGAGCGTGCCCAGGCCTTCCTCGCCTCGCCGGAACTGGCGGCCGGCATGCAGGCCGCCGGGGTGCGCGAGATGCCGCAGATCGCGATCCTGCGGCGGGTCGATCACTACGCGCCCTGACGCCGCGGCCCCCTACCAGACGAGGTCGGGCGGTACGTCGTCGTCGGCCGCCGCGCCGGGTTCGGCGAGCAGCAGTACGCTTTCCGCAAGGATCTCCCGCGCGGCCAGCGCGACCTCCCGCTCGACCAGCAGGTAGCGGCCATCGCGCTGCACCACGCCGAGGTCGCCGGCATTGACCTGCAGCAGCTGCTCGGCGGTGACGTACACGCGGCGGATCTTGCCGCCATGGTCGAAATGGCGCGCGATGTCCGCGCTGGCCACATTCAACGCCTTGCCCTCCACCACCGCCGCCAGTCGCGCGCGGCGCTCACGCCTGTCACGCGCCCGCGCCTGCGCCTCCCGTTCCGCCTGCTCGCGCTCGACGCGCTCGACGCGCGCGCGTGCTGCGTAAGCCTGGGCCAGGTCGGGCTCGGCCGCGGGTCGCGGCGAACGAGGCGGCGGCTTGGCCGCAGCGGCGGTCTGAGCGCCGGCCGCCTTCGACCGGCGACGTGGGTCATCCACGCGCGGATCCGGCTTCTTCGCCAGGCCCAGCGCCAGCAACTGTTCGCGCAGCGAATTGCCCATGTCAATAGTGGGGCGGCGGCGGTTCGGCGGTGGCGTCGTGACCGAGAGCGACACGCAGCGCCTCCAGCCCGGCACGCAAGCGCAGCAACTCCTGCTGCACTTCGCCCAGCGTACGGTCCTGCCGCGCTACCGTGAGGTCGAGCGCGCCAAGCAGATCGTCCTGGAACGCGAGCCGGGTTTCGAGTTCGGCAACGCGGCTTTCGAGGTCGGCGTCCATCGCGGCACGCGGGTGGCATGGGGTGGCGGAGCGTGCATTCTAGCCGGCCGCTGCGCAAGCGGTCGCCTACCCCCCGCCCATCCCGGGCTGCGGCGCCGTACCGGACTGCAGCGTCAAGGCGGGGCCCGGCCAGCGGACGCCCCCCGGCTTGCACCGGGCAGCGGTCGTACCCGCAACGCCGCAACAAAAAAAAACGGGGACCGGCACGCCGGTCCCCGGTGGGGTCAAGGCCGAGCCCTTGGGGGGGGGGGGCAGTACGGGACCGGCCGAGTTTCTCGAAGCATGAAGCGTGCCAGCGTGCAGCGACGGCTCGTCGTCGCGTTGCCGCCTCGTCCGCGGCGCCGG
>DHLY01000147.1:1071-11905 GCA_002405525.1 Proteobacteria bacterium UBA4656 | reverse complement strand
CCGCTTCGCGACGGCGCCCGCAAGTACCCGCAGCGGGCACCGCGGGGTCATCGCTGCGATGTCCGCCCGTAGCCAGCACGGTACCGGCCGCCGACTACCGCAGCGGCTCGGCCAGGGGCAGGCAGGCGACCAGTGCCGCCATGCCGGCGCGCTGCCGACGCACCACGCGGCCGCCGACTGCCGCCACCCGGTCGTCGATCGCCTCGGCCCGCGACGGGTCGCCGGCGGCCGCAGGTCCTCGGACCTCGATCCTGAGCAGCGCACCGTCCGACACCGCACGCAGCACGAGGTGCGCGCCGGGCGCTGCAAGGTCCAGCAGCGCATCCTGCGCGGTGCGGAAGGCGCACAGGCCGACCAGCGCCGGGATTCGCGCGCCGTCCAGCGCGCATCCCAGGTCGACTTCGGCGCCGCGCACGGCGGCCACGCGCGAAGCCAGCGCGCCGAAAGCACCCGGCAGACCGGCCTCGTCGATCAGCGCCGGCCGCAGCGAGAGACTGAGATCGCGCGCGTCGGCGAGCAGCCGGCGCAGTTCCGCGACCACGCCGTCGATGACGCCGCCTGCATCGTCCGGGGCGCCGCGGGCGTACTCCAATTCGAGTACCGCCGCGGTCAGCGTCTGGCCCAGATCGTCGTGCAGCAGCCGCGCGATGCGCCTCCGCTCCTCCTCCTGTCGCCCGAGCAGGCGCAGCGCAAGAGGGTCGGCACGCGGCTTGCGCGACGGGCGACGCTTTGGGACCGGAGGACTGGCCATGCGGTGATGCTATCGCCCGCGGCGATGACACCGAAAGTCCGGGCACCCGAGCCCCGACTGCCGCGGGGCGGCCTCGTCCGTGAGCCGCCCCGTAGCATCGCCCCGTGGAGTACCCTCAGAACAGTTCGACGCCCCCGGAATCCATAGCGACCTGCGACACCGGCTTGTGCGGCGGCTTCTTCCAGTCGTCGCGCATGGTGCGCAACTTCTCGCCGAATCGCTCGATCGCCCTCAGTACCGCTTCGTCGGCGACGTTGCCGCGGCTGAGCAACTCCTGCAGGGAAACTGCCTCGCGGTTGATCGCCGTCAGACGCTGCAGGTGCACGTCGGCCGACCCCAGCGCCTGCGTCGAAATGTCCTCGAACTGCAGCGAACGAACAGCTTCGGACACCGAGCGGTCGATCGCCTCATTGCAACCCGATACTTCGCGAATCGCCGCCGCCATCGAATCGTTCATCGAGTTCAACTGCGACAGCAGGCGCCCGACCTCGTTCTTGGCCTCCTGCGACCGGCTGAGGTCTCGGGTCACGACATGACTGAACGTATCCCGCACCTTCGCGACGGCATCCTTCGAACTGGTGGCGAGCTTGCGGATCTGCTCGTTGAACGTGGTCGATCGTTCGGACAGCGAGCGAACCTCGTCAGCCACGACGGCGAATCCACGACCAGCTTCTCCGGCACGCGCAGCCTCGATCGCCGCATTCAGCGCCAGCAGGTTGGTCTGGTCGGCGATCGACTTCACGTCCTCAAGCAGCGCGAAGATTCCCTCCAGGTGCTGGGTCATGTCGTCGATGTGCTGAACCGTGGTCGACGACTGGTTCGAGACCTGATCCAGCGCCCCCAACAAATGCTCCATCTGCCGGCTGGCGAGATCGGCGAACCGGCGCACGTCGATCTGGCTGGAGTCTCCCTCGATGATCCGCGCTACCGCCTGCCCCTGCTCGCGCGCTTTACGGTTCATCAAATCGAACGAAGCTTGAAGGTCTCGCACCGCGCCGCGCACCAGATTGCGAGTGCGTTCGATCTCCTCGCGGGTGCCGGAGACCTCGCGGCCGACAAACTCGCGCAGCTCCGTGAGGAGTGACAACTGGTCAGCCACCAACCGTGCCTCGGCAGGCCCGAGCGACGTGCCGGCTCTCAGCAGCCACCATGCGAACGCAAGCCACGCGAGCGCCATGGTCGTCAGCACAGCGAAGGACACAGGCTGCGGGACCTCGACGATCTCCACCGCGAGGTGGATCACCGTCAGCACGATCGCGGGAGCCATTCGGTAGAGGATTCGCTTGTGCATGGTTGATCCAGGGGAATGGGTTCGGTAGGCGGCAGCGAATGCCGGCTCAAATCGGCGCCATGCTGGTATCGGCCGTTCGAACGCTGACTTGAGTTCCAGCCAGCTCGAGCAGACGCGGCGCGATGCGTTCGAGCGGCAGCACCTCATCCACCGCTCCCAGCTTGACTGCAGCGCCCGGCATGCCCCACACCAGACTGGTCGCCTGGTCCTGGGCGAGCGTTGGCACACCGGCGTCATGCAGCTCGAGCAAACCCCGCGCGCCGTCGTCGCCCATGCCGGTGAGGATTGCGGCAACCGCATTGCGGCCCGCGCTGCCGAGCACCGAGCGGAACAACACATCCACGCTCGGCCGATGTCGGCTGACCGGGGGACCATCCGTGATCCGGCAGACCCAGCGGGCACCGCTGCGCTCCACCTCGAAGTGGCGTCCGCCAGGGGCGATGTAGGCGTGACCGCGGACGATCTGCTGCCCGTCCTCGGCCTCGCAGACGCGCATCGCGCACAGGCGATTCATGCGCTCCGCGAAGGCGCGCGAGAATTCGCCCGGAATGTGCTGCGTGATGACGATCGAAGGCGCATCGGCAGGCATCTGCTGCAGCACGACCCGAATCGCCTCGGTGCCTCCGGCGCTGGCGCCGATGGCGAGCAGGCGATCGGTGGTCCGGTACGCCATCGCGCGCGGCCCCGATCGCACGATCTCGACCGGCGCTGCGTCGCGGCGCTGTGTTGGCAAGCGTGCATGCGCCGCAGCACGGACCTTGGCGCGAAGCTCCTCTCCGTACGCCTGCAGCCCTTCGGCGACGCCGACCTTGGGCTTGGTGACGAAATCCACCGCGCCGAGTTCGAGCGCCTGCAGCGTCACGTCGGCGCCGGCCTCGGTAAGCGACGAAACCATCACGACCGGCAGCGGATGCAGGCGCATCAGGTTCTCGATGAACGTCAGCCCATCCATGCGAGGCATCTCGACGTCCAGGGTGATGACGTCGGGCTTCAGGGCCTTGATCCGTTCGCGGGCGATGAAAGGGTCCGCTGCGGTGCCGACCACCTCCAGCGCGGGGTCGGCCGCCAGCAACTCGGCGAGGATCTGGCGCACCAGCGCGGAGTCGTCGACGATGAGCACCTTGATCGGCATGGCAACCCCTCACCCGTTAGTCAAACAACTCGACATCACCCGCCGACTTGGAGGCCGCCAGCGAACGCTTGTACTGCGATTCCTGCGTGACGACCGTATCGTCGTGCGCATGGGGAAGACGCTTCACCAGCGCACTGCCGGAGGCCGGGAAGTAGCAAACCTTCCGCGGATGGATGCCCAGCAAGTCCCGCGCCAGGATCGGGATTCGTTCGGCAGCGAGATAGGACAACACGAATTCCGCATTGCGCGTTCCTACCGGGTTGCTGGTGAACCCCTGCAGGACGTTCCCGCCGCCGAACACCTTGGCTTCCAGCCGTTCGCGCCGTGCGCCGCGCTTGAGCAGGCCATTGATCAGCAGTTCCATCGCGTAGGAGCCGTAGCGCGCCCCACTACCCCCATCCGCGTTCCCGGACGGGAGCATGAAGTGGTTCATGCCGCCGATCCGCAGAACCGGGTCGCGCATGCAGGCCGCCACACAGGACCCGAGCACCGTGACGATGGCGACTTCGTCATCGCCGATGAAGTAATCCGCCGGAAGAAGCTTCACCGCTCGCCGCTGCAGTTGCGGGTCGATGTAGTGGGCCATGGCCTGGCCCTCGCCGGAGATCCATCGGCGAATCGGCGCATTCACGGCGCCGCATCCTGCCCTTCGCTGCGCCGGTATACCGTCCGCCCACAGGGCGCGAAAAGGTCGGCGCAGTGGAAGAAACTCTCGGAATGTCCGGCGAACATCAAGCCGTCCGGCACCAGCAGCGGACGAAAGCGCTGAAGAATCGCGCGTTGCGTCGGCTTGTCGAAGTAGATCATCACATTTCGGCAGAAGATGACGTCGAACGCGCCTCGGAATCCATAGTCCTGATCAAGCAGGTTGATGGACCGGAATGTGATCATCGCGTGCAGTGACGGCTTGACGCGCACTCGCCCTTCGTTCGGGCCGCTTCCGCGCTGGAAGAATCGCCGCAGCCGAGAGGCCTCGATGCCCTGTATGCGCTCCAGCGGATACACCCCCCGCGACGCCGTTTCCAACACCTGTGTATCGACATCACTGGCCACGATTTCGACCGCCGGCGTATCGCTTCCGAGCGCCTCGCACGCAGCAACGGCGATCGAGTAGGGCTCTTCACCGGTCGATGCAGCCGCGCACCAGATGCGCTGCACGCCCTTTCCGCTGCGGCTCGCCAGGAAGCGTGTGAGGATCTCGAAATGGTGCGCCTCGCGGAAGAATGCCGTCAGATTGGTGGTCAGGGCATTGGTGAATGCCTGCCACTCGTCGTTGTCGTACCCGCCCGATTCGAGCCGGTCCAGGTAGTCCCGAAAAGACCTGATGCCGAGCGCGCGCAACCGGCGTCCGAGACGCCCGTACACCATCTGGCGCTTGCTCTCGGCGAGCGCGATTCCCGCGCGGGTATGGATGAGTTCGCGCACCCGTGCGAAGTCGGCGCCCGAGAATGCAAAGTCGCCGTCGATGACATCCTCATGAACCATTGCGCCCCCCTGGAACCTTGCAGATACCGCCCGCCGTCGCCGCACGGCGGTGGATTCAGGCAGCAAGAGCCGTGCCGGAGCAGCCGCCGGCCAGGCCTCGGGAAGAAGGCAGGCTCAGAACTCCTGCCAGAAAGAATCGTCGCCGGGTGCGACCGACGGAATTCGGGGCGCGGGTTTGGCGCGCCCCGAGGCGCGCGCCACCTCCGACCTGGGCGACTCCTGCGCCGCTTGCGCGGCGACGTGGCGACCTTCGATCATCGTCGCGGGCGCGGGGCTTTGCGCGGGGCGTTTGTCAGACCGGGCCGGCGCGGGCACCGGCGCCTTGGCCGTTCGCGTTCTCCCGGCTGGCGGGGACGCGACAGCCGGAACGCTCGGTGGCTTTGGCCGCAAGGGACGTGATGGCTCGTGCAGTACCGGTTTCGGCGCAGGTGTCGCTGCGGCCCGCAACGCCGGAGCCCCCTGCTTCACCTTCGGCAAAGCTGCCCGCGCCGCCGCCGGCCTCGCGGGGGCGGCGATTCCCTGCCGACTGGACCGTCCAGCCGGACGCCACGGCGTCTTGGGCGGCGAACCGACGGCTGCCGCGACCGGCGGGGCCAAAGGCGCAGGCGGTGCGCTGCGGCTCGCAGCGGCAAGCCTTGGGGCGACCGGTGCAGCGGGCTTGCCGGATTCAATCGCGGGTTCGCGCGTGCGCGCGCCGGGCACTGCTGCCACCGCTTCCGCCGCGGTCGCCTCGGTTGTGGTCGCGCCAGTCGCGAACGGCGCAATCGCAGTCCTCAGCGCGTCGGCGAGATCGACGAGGCTTGCCGCCGAAGAATCGCCATCGCGGGCATGCGCCGCATCATCGTGAGACGTCTGCTCGATCTGCTCGACTGCCTGCCCGATCTTCTCGATCATCGCCGCCTGCTCGGTGGTTGCGGCGCTGATCTCCGCGATGGTGTCGGTGACCTTGCGAACCGACACCACCACGTCGACCATCGTGCGCCCTGCACGGTCGACGTGCGAGCTTCCCTGGTCGACCTGCCCAATCGCATCGCCGATCAGGACCTTGATCTCCCTCGCGGCTGCCGCAGAACGCTGGGCGAGCGCGCGGACTTCGGACGCCACCACGGCGAAGCCCCTGCCCTGCTCCCCCGCCCGTGCGGCCTCGACCGCCGCATTCAGTGCAAGGATATTGGTCTGGAACGATATGCCATCGATCACGCCAAGGATCTCGGCCATCTTGCGCGCCGCGCGCTCGATGCCCGCCATCGCCGTGACCACTTCGCCTACTGCCGCACTGCCGCGACCGGCATGTTCGCCGGCGGACCCGGCCAGATCGCTCGCTTGTGACGCATTCCCCGCTGTCCGGCGTACGGTCGCCGTCAGTCGCTGCAACGAAACGGCGGGGGATTCGCCGCCCACGGGGCGGCCGGTCCTGCTCCTGTCGCCTGCTGCGCCGCGCGGAACCACGGCCGTTCCCAGCGCGGACGCGACTGATCCGACTCCACGCAGCATTTCCACCAATCCGTCCAACGCACGATTGATGTCCTCGCGCATGCAGCCCAGCAGCCCGCCATGCACGCCATCGACTCGGTGCGAGAGATCGCCCGCGGCCACCGCGGCGAGAACGCGCGCGTGTTCACGGAGTGCACATTCGATGGCGTCAAGAGACTCGTTGACGAGTCCTGCAAGGACGCGCTGTTGCTCCGGAAGGCCGCTCACCTCCACGCGAGCAGAAAGATCACCCGCCGCCGCCGCCTGCAGCGGCGCCAAAATGCGCGTTTCCATGTCGCCCGCCGTCCCCTGCTCCCGCCATTCGACCAACACCTGTGCAGGGCGTCCATCGGGCAGTTCGACCCGGTTCAGGGTCTGACTCCACCTGCGTCCGGCGTGCTCGAACTCGAATCCTGCCGGGCCACCACCACTGCCGGATCTCACCGCATGGGCAACCGCCTTCGGCAACAAGGCTTCGATGGGCTGCCCCGCGACGAACCAATCCCCGTTCAGCACCCCCGAGCGTGACGCAACGCGCTCGGCCACGCCACACAGGCGGCGCATGGCGCCATTCGCAAACAGCACGTGCAGCCGATCATCGAGCAGCATCAAGGCCGACCCGGCATACTCGGCGGCCGTCTCCGCCGAGGACTGCGCCGTGCTTGTGGCACGTTCGCTCAAATGGTCCTCATTCTTGACCGTCGGATCAGGCGAGCCGGGGTTTGCAGCCGGCAAGACCTGCCCCGGCCCGCGGACGGAGATCCAACTGCGCAGAAGGTTCCGCTCCTTCGGTCCGGTGGTTCGCACCAGCAGCCCGAACAGCAGGCAGATCAGACCGGCCATGCCGCCGGCTGCATAGACCATCCGATCGACCATCGGCGCCACCGCCGCCCGTACAACGCTGACGGGCTGCGCCGCAATGGCCATCATCGGCCATCCATCGACCGGAGCCCCGGCAAGGAGCCACTGCACGGATCGCCCGCTGCCGTCCGGAATCACGTGCGGCTGACCTTCGCCCGACTCGAGGATCGACCTCAGGATCGCCGGGCCACCGCCGCGCAGCAGCTGCGCGAGCCCCCCACGGACTTCATCCCGTGAACCGAGCGGCGCCGGCGCAGCGCTCGTGCCGCGGTCGACCAAAACGAACTCTGTCAACTCGTCGGACGCGGTGTCGCTACTGGCTTCTCTCCGCGTCGGCAAAAGGAATTCAACGTTGACGCCGACGGCGGTGGCGCCGATGGCCCGCCCACCCGCGTCTCGCACCGCGACATAGTGCAGGATCGACGCGCTGCCGGATTGCACATTACGCCCGATGTAGCTTCCCCCGCCGACCAGCGCCTGCCACGCGGGATGATCGACGTCGATCGCCAAATCGCCCGCAAGCGGCCCATCCTCGGAGCCGCGCGACGTCGAGACTGCGCGGAAAACCTCGCCAACCCGAACATAGATCGCCACACTGGACGCGGTCGCAAGGCTGAAGCGATCGATGACCTCGTTGCGTCGACCGATCGCCCTTCCGCCAATCACCAAGACCGGTTCCTGTGAGCTTCCGCCTGGCCCGCCACGAACGGCGTTCGGGCCATCTTCGGCGCCGGTGAGTGACGCCAAGCGGGCATGGATCGCCTCGAGACGCCGGGACTCACTGCTCGCGAACGCGCTGATGCTGAGTGCGACGTCCCGTGCGCGGTCCCCAAGCACGTCGGATTGCCGGTCGACGAGCGCCTGCACGCCCAGTCGATAGAGCCAGGGCGCCGCGACCACCACCGCGAAAAGCACGAGAACTGCGACCGCCCACGCGGTCCTGTCGACGACCGCCTTCGCCATCATCGACGGCGGAATCGAAGTCGAATCACGGCTTGTCATGGCGTCCGGGTCCATCGATCTTGTTGAGCCACAACCTGCGCGAGGCTTGTCGGCCGGACGGTGCCCGCAGGCAACCGTCGGGACCCGACGTGGCCCGGACGGCCGTGCCGCCCGGGCCA
The DNA here is from genome assembly GCA_002405525.1 of Proteobacteria bacterium UBA4656. GTDB lineage: Bacteria > Pseudomonadota > Gammaproteobacteria > Xanthomonadales > Ahniellaceae > UBA4656. The sequence goes on along the minus strand of DHLY01000147.1, from coordinate 3,791 downwards.
CCACGCCAAGCGAATCGCAGGCGCGGGAGCGGTCCGATCAGCTGACCGCCGCAAGGCGGGTCCGCGACGACGCCGCACGCGAAGCCGCGCCGGCGTCCGTAGCGGTGGCGTTCGTACGAAACACCGACACCGCACGCACCAGCGCGCCTGCCTGCTCGTCCAGCGACCGCGCCGCAGCCGACGCTTCCTCGACCAGAGCTGCATTCTGCTGCGTCGTCTGGTCCATCTGAGCGACCGTCTCGTTGACCTGCTCGATCCCGGCAGACTGCTCGCGCGATGCCGCCGTGATCTCGCCGATGATGTCACTGACGCGCCGAACGGCCGAAACGATTTCATCCATGGACGCCCCCGCCTTGGCCGCCAGCGCGTTGCCGCTCGAGACGCGGTCCCCGCTGTCGCGGATAAGGCCTTTGATCTCCTTCGCCGCAGCAGCCGATCGCTGCGCAAGCGCACGCACCTCCGAAGCGACCACCGCGAAACCACGTCCCTGCTCACCGGCTCGGGCGGCCTCGACTGCCGCATTCAAGGCGAGGATATTGGTCTGGAACGCGATGCCGTCGATGACACCGATGATCTCGTCCATGCGCCGCGAAGAATCCGCGATCGCGCCCATCGTCGACACCACCTCTCGCACGATCGAGCCACCGCTGACCGCTACGTCGCGGGCGCCGGAGGCGAGCTGGTTGGCTTGACCGGCATTCTCGGCGTTGGTCTTGACCGTCGCGGTCAGTTCCTCCATCGACGCCGCCGTCTCCTCGAGGCTGGCCGCCTGCTCTTCGGTGCGCTGCGACAGATCCTGGTTGCCCGCCGCGATCTCCTTGGCCGCAAGGTCGATCGACTCGGCGGCCGCCTTGATTCCACTTACGATCGAAGCAAGACGCTCGGCTGTCGCATGCGCGTCATCGCGCATCCGCCCGAACAAGCCACGGTATTCGCCCGGCATCCTCGCGGTCAGATCGCCGGCCGCCAGGGCCCCCAGCATGCCGCCGACGTCGGTGAGGCCGGATTCGGCTCGCGACATCAGCGTATTGAGCGAGTCGACCATCTGGCCGAACGAGAACTGGAAGCGGGTCACGTCGCCACGCCGGGAAAAATCACCGTCGGCCGCCGCGTTCGCGAGGTCGAGAATGGCTTCGTTGATCGCCCCGAGGTTGGTGCGAATGCAGTCCATGGCCTCGGTCATCGCGGCACGCTTGCCGGGGAGACGGTCCATGACCGCCGACAGGTCACCCTGCGAGTACGCGGTCGCAACTGCCGCCATGCGTTCCTGCACCTGGATGTGCCCCTCTGCCAAGGAATTCACCGCGCGCGCAAGGTCGCCGAAGGCCCCTGGAAGCGCCTGCGCATCCATCCGCGCGTCGGTATCGCCAGCCTCGTGCGCATGGCTCATCGACCGCTGGGCCGCTTCGAAACGGCGCAGGCTGGCGCCGATTTTCGACAACTCGTTCGCAATGCCCTGGAATTCGTCACGCGATCCCAGGTCGATGCGCTCCGGGAAGTCGCCGGCCGAAAGCCGCGTGCCGGCACTGGCAAGGCCCTGCAGGCTGTTGCGCAGCGAGCGATTGAAGCCGAGGAACAGATACAGCGCGACGAGCAGCACGGTAGCGACCACGCCAAGCGACAGCGCCCGCGCCCGCACGAGCCCCGCCTCGCGAATCAACAGCGCGTCGATCAGCAGCTTTCCGCTGTCGGCCTGCAGGGCCTGCACCTTCGAAAGGACGTCGGCAGCCGTCGCGTCGAGCGCGGCCCGATCGAGGGCCGGCGCAACACCAACGGAAACCCCCGCCCGGAGCTGGTTGGTGAAAGAATCGCTTGCATCCCGCGACGTGGCGATCTGCGTCTCCAGCTTGGCCTGCAGCGAGGGGTCCGCCTCGTATGCTGCGAGCAGGATGCCCTCCGCCTGTGCCAATCCAACCTGAACCACTTTCAGCTCCCCCGTGACATCGACCAGGTCCTGGGTGCTGACCTCGCGGCGGCCGATCGCATGCCAGACGTTGCCATGCGCACCGGCGATTGCCGTCGTCATCATGGGCAGACGCGTCGTGCTTGCATCCATCAGGCCATAGGTGTCCAGCGCGGGGTCCAGAGCGAGGCTGGAGTCGATGGTGACCCTCGCCATCAGCGCGTCGAGCTTGGCGAGGGCGGCGGCCTGTTCGGCGAAGATGGTTTCGGCATCGCGTGCCGTGCTTGCCCGCAGGGATGTCCAGGCTGCATTGATCGCTTCCCACTCGTCCTGCACCTGCCATTCGCCGGCGTGCAGGCCCATCCATTCGCGCACACCGCCGAGATGCTGCTCGAACTCGGCCTGCAGGCTCGCGACGTTTTCGGCTGCTTGCGCAGAGCCGCTCGCGGCCGAGTAACGCGCGACACCGAGCCGCGCAAGCGCCGAAGCCGCCTTACCGTACGGTTCGATCAGATACGCCCCCCTGATCTCGTCCCGAACAAAGGAGAGATCGGCGTTGATGCGCGGCACGAGTAGAAACAGCAGAAGGCCGATGCCGGTCAGGAAGGCCGCCCCCATGACCAAGAACTTCCCTGGCATGGCGAGGCGGTTCATCAGGCGGGCGGCGGGGCCAGTGAGAAAGGAGACTAGATCCCCCATGCGCATGTCGTATCTCCGTCAGCTTGGGTTGATGCGGCGGGCTTCAGCCGCGCCGCAGGTTTGAAAACAGGTGCAGCCCGGCGCGGCAAGCCTTCCGGTGTTGATGACGTGCCCGGCG
>DHLY01000147.1:0-822 GCA_002405525.1 Proteobacteria bacterium UBA4656 | reverse complement strand
GCCCTGCAATACGCGCAGCGCATTGACCTTCGAGGCTCCGGCGCAGAATCTGCGCTGTAATCGATGTCAGGTTCCCAGGGCAATCTGACGGCGGAGCGCGCCCGCCGCCCGGCGCGACTGCGATCATGCAAGTCTGCAGCCAAGACCGCCGCGCCGAGGCACCGGCGGGACCCTCCCCGGCACCTGCGCCCGGAATTCCGTTGGCAGCGATTGCGCAATGCGGAACGAATGGGTGGACAACGCAGAGGGACCGCGCGTCATCGGTCAAAAGGCCGTACCGGCGTTTGGATGGCTGCTGCTGGATGACCACCGTGGCACGCGCGCTCGATCACCGAAACCTTTGCTACGCCGCTTCCGGGGCAACGCCCTGGCCGGGACTTTGCGCCACCAAAGCGGCGCCACGACAGTCTGTGCATGGGGCCGAAACACGGTCATCGCATCGCATCGACGACACATCCTGTGACACGAGTTGGCGAGTCTTTCGACCCGATTTCCCCTCCATCGCCCCGAACGCCTCCTGCGTACCGCGTCTTCCGAAGGCGCATGCGCCGATCCGGCAGCCGCACGCTATGCGGGCAGCATCGCGAAGACGCCCATGGCCGGAGGTGTGCGCCGGAATTGATCAGCGGACAATTGAGCGCAACCCATAGCAGCCCGTCGAGAAAGTCCGTCGCGCAAAGTTTCGCATGGTGCGATGATCAGAGCTGATCGATTTTGAGCGAATTCGCCGATGCGCAGTCCGGACGTGCAGCAACTTGGAATGTTTGCCCAGGTCTCGATCGAGGACCGGGTGCCCAAAGACCACCCGATCCGTCCCCTGCG
>DHLY01000087.1:18190-18344 GCA_002405525.1 Proteobacteria bacterium UBA4656 | reverse complement strand
GCCGGGCGCCGCGCGAAGGGCGCGAATCATCGCCCAGGTGGCTGGCAGCGTCAAGCCGGGGTGCGAGGCGTCCGCGCCTGGGCCTGCGTCGCGCGGGCTCCGGCGGAAGCGCGTGTCGGCGCGACCGGATGCGTCCGAGCATCCGGTCGCCCGC
>DHLY01000087.1:15502-18043 GCA_002405525.1 Proteobacteria bacterium UBA4656 | reverse complement strand
CCGCCCCCCCCCCCCCCCCCCGATCCCACAGTGTGGGGGCGCCCTGCATCCAAGAATGGCTGTTCGGTCCTCTGGCTGGTTCGGGTCCGTGCTGCGCTGCCACGACCGCATGCCCGCGGCCGGGCGCCAGGCGCAGCCCCTGAGAGCCCTCGAAAGAAGCCGTATCTCGTGCGTTTTTCAAATCGCAAGTCCGGAATAGGTTCGCACTCGCTCCCGCGAATCATGCGCTGGCGTGCATGACCCGCGCGCGGGCTATCCATGGCCTTGCCTATACAGGCTGTCCTTGCGCTGCCTCTCAGGGGCCTGGCGGCGATGCGCCTGTCCGCCGTCCCTCAATCGCGGCATTGCCAGTCCCGCGGCAGGGGCCCGGATCGTGCGCGGCCGACGTTGCTCACCACCACCTGTCGGCCGACGCCAGGATATCCGGGGTGGCAGAGGGTCACCGTCACGTTGCTGCCGGCGGATGTGCCGTCGCGCCGGAACACCACGCTGCGCCTCCCGGCGGTGCTCGACGCTCGCACCTGCGGCGTGGCGTCGTGCCGGACTTCGAACACCGCCGCCGGTGATCGCGGCCGACCCATGCTGCGGGGATCATCGAACACCATCCAGCCGCGCGACCAGTCGGCCGCCGGCATGCATTCGCCATCCCGGTCCAGCGGGCATAGCCCGACCGGATGTTGGCGTTCGACCGCCCGCATCCGTGCGGCGGCCAGCGCAACGCTCAGCGCGCTGGCCTGCGCGCGCACCTCGGCCGTCGCGAGCAGTCGCCCCAGCGATGGCACGCCGAACGTCAGCACGATGGCGATGATCGCCAGGGCCACGATCAGTTCGATGATGGAAAGTCCGGTCTGGCGCGGGTCCGGGCGCATGGCATGCATCCTTGCCTTGGGAGGGTGTGCAGTGTGAAGCTGGCGGCCGGCGGTCGCGATCGGCGCGTTTCGCGTCGGTCTGTAGGAAAATGCCTCGTCCCGCATCGGCCGCCCCCATGACCGCCCGACCCACCCGCGCCAGCGGAAGCGATGGCTTCCGCCTCGTCGCCCCCTATGCGCCAGCCGGCGATCAGCCCCAGGCGATCCGCCGCCTGGTCGAGGGATTCGAGGCGGGGCTCGCCCACCAGACGCTGCTCGGCGTCACCGGGTCGGGCAAGACTTACACCGTCGCCAACGTGGTCCAGGCCGTGCAGCGGCCTACCCTCGTGCTGGCGCCCAACAAGACCCTGGCCGCGCAGTTGTACGGCGAGTTCAGGGAGTTCTTCCCGCAAAACGCGGTCGAGTACTTCGTTTCCTACTACGACTATTACCAGCCCGAGGCCTACGTCCCGGCCAGCGACACCTACATCGAGAAAGATTCGTCGATCAACGAGCACATCGAGCAGATGCGTCTGTCTGCGACCAAGGCCCTGCTCGAGCGACGCGACGCACTGATCGTGGCCACCGTTTCGGCGATCTACGGGCTCGGCGATCCGAACGAGTACTTCCGCATGGTGCTGCACCTGGTTCGCGGCGACCGCCTCGAGCAGCGCGAGGCGATCCGCCGGCTCGCCGAACTGCAGTACACGCGCGGCGACTATGAACTGCGCCGCGGAACCTATCGCGTGCGGGGCGAGGTGATCGATGTCTTCCCGGCCGAATCGGACGCCGAGGCGGTTCGCATCGAGCTGTTCGACGACACCATCGAGTCGATCGCCCTGTTCGACCCGCTCACCGGCGAGGTCGGTCGCCGGTTGCCGCGCCACACCGTCTACCCGAAGACCCACTACGTGAGCACCCGGCGCACCGTGCTGGAGGCGATCGAGACGATCAAGGTCGAGCTCGCCGACCGGCTGGAGCAGCTCTACCGCGACAACAAGCTGCTGGAGGCGCAGCGGCTCAAGCAGCGCACCACCTTCGACCTCGAGATGCTGGCCGAGATCGGGTTCTGCCAGGGGATCGAGAACTACTCGCGCCATCTCACCGGACGCGCGCCGGGGGAGCCGCCGCCGTGCCTGTTCGACTATCTTCCGCCGGACGCGCTGCTGGTGGTCGACGAATCCCACGTCACGCTCCCGCAGCTCGGCGGCATGTACAAGGGCGACCGGTCGCGCAAGGAGACCCTGGTCGAGTATGGGTTCCGCCTGCCTTCGGCGCTCGACAACCGGCCGCTCAAGTTCGACGAGTTCGAGCGTCGCCAGCCGCGCACCGTCTACGTCTCGGCCACGCCGTCGAAGCAGGAACTGGCGAAGTCCGAGGGCTCGGTGGTCGAACTGGTGGTGCGTCCGACCGGGCTGGTCGACCCCGAGGTCGAGGTGCGGCCGGCGCGCACCCAGGTCGACGACCTGCTCGGCGAGATCCACCGGCGCGTCGCGGAGGGCGACCGCGTGCTGGTCACCACCCTGACCAAGAAGATGGCGGAGAATCTCACCGAATACCTCGGTGAACACGGCGTGCGCGTGCGATACCTGCATGCCGACATCGACACGGTGGAGCGGGTGGAGATCATCCGCGACCTGCGGCTCGGTGCGTTCGATGTGCTGGTGGGCATCAACCTGCTGCGCGAGGGGCT
>DHLY01000087.1:0-15345 GCA_002405525.1 Proteobacteria bacterium UBA4656 | reverse complement strand
GCCATCCTCGACGCCGACAAGGAGGGCTACCTGCGATCCGCCCCGTCACTGATCCAGACCATCGGGCGCGCCGCGCGCAACCTGCGCGGCAAGGCCATCCTGTACGCCGACACGGTCACCGCATCGATGCAGGCGGCGATCGACGAGACGGCGCGGCGACGCGTCAAGCAGGTCGACCACAACGCGCGCCACGGCATCGTTCCGCGCTCGGTGGTCAAGAAGGTGGCCGACATCATGGAAGGCGCGCGGTCCGACGTGCCGGGCGAAAAGGGACGCAGCCGGGCGGCGGCGCGCAAGGTCGTGGAGCCGGAGGTCGACTACTCGCGGATGGATCCCGCCCAGGTCGCGGCGAAGATCCGCAAGCTCGAGGCGCAGATGTACCGCCATGCGCAGGATCTGGAGTTCGAGGCCGCCGCGCGCGTGCGCGACGAGATCCGGCGCGCGAAAGCGCAGGGCCTGGTCGGCGGTTGAACCGCTTCAGCCGTCCGCCCGGCCCGACCGGGCCGCGTCGCCGCCGTCGTCGAACGCGGCCGACGGCGCTTCAAGGCTGGCCAGGGCGGACCGCAGCGCCTTCGCGTCGCCGCGCTCCAGGGCGACGGCGACGCGCTCGAACCGTGCGCGCTCGCTGCGCCACGCGGTCCGCGAAGCATGCGCCCAGCGCAGGGTCTGCGGCTGCGTCGGGCGGGCGGCGTCGAGCAAGGCCAGCGCACGGTCGAGACCGGCGACGCAGTCGCGACGCAGGGCGGATGCGACGCGCGGCGTCGCCCGGCGGTCGAGCGCGTCGACGGCGGAGCGGCAGGCCCGCAGCGCCGCGTCCCGCGCCGCGTCGGCGGGCTGGACGGCGGCGGCGTCGCCGAGCAGGGCAGCCGCCTCGAGATGGGCGTCCCGGCGGCGGCCCAGCACCGCCAACTGCTCGGCGAGCTGCTGCCGCATGCCCTGGTCGCGCGGGGCCAGCGCGCGCAGGGCGGCCTCGATCTCCTGCAGTCGGCGCACGCAGGCTTCCTCGTAGGCCGCGATCCCGGCCCCCGGATCCCTGAGCGCTCGCTTTTCAGCGGTCTGGCAGTCGCTGTCGAGGTCGGACGCGCGTGCCGCGAGATCGCCGTTCAGGCGGCTCAGTCCGAAGTCGTCGCCGCGCCGCGCCACCGCCAGCGCGCCCGCGCAGGCCACCAGCACCACCAGCAGCGCGGTTGCCGCCGCCATCGGCAGCCGTGCGGTGCGCGCCGTACTCTCGAATGGCGGCGCCAGCGCGAGGCCGAGCGCGAAGCCCGCGGCGAGGCCGGTCACGTGAGCACTGTTGTTGATGCCGACACCGTCGAAGCCCTGCTTGAGCGACCACGCGGTGTACAGGCCGCCGAAGGCGAGGATCGCGCGGATCGATCCCAGGGGCAGGTGCCCGGGGCGCCGCAACGGATAGGCGAGCAGGGCGCCGACGATGCCGAACACCGCCCCCGACGCGCCGACCGCCACGACGCTGAAGTTGGTGAACAGATCGAGCGCGCTTCCGGCGAGACCGGCGCCGACGAAGAGCACCGCCAGCGCGCAACGCCCGTACAGCCGTTCGACGTAGGGGCCGAGGGCGACCAGGGTGACGAGATTGCCCAGCAAGTGGCCGAAGTCGGCGTGCAGGAACACCGCCGACAGCAGGCGCCAGCCCTCGCCATCGAGCGTGCGTGGCGGGAAGTTCGCGCCATGGGCGAGCAGGGTCTGTGCGGAGAAGCCGGCCGCGCCGGCCTGCAGCGCCTGCAGCACGTAGCAGGCGGCGATTGCCAGCGCGATGGCATAGGTGGCCCAGGCCTCCCGGCGATACGGTCCCAGCCGCTCCTCGTACCAGCGCCGCACGAGGCCGCCCCGGGTCGCCGCGGCAGGAAGCCAGGCGACGAGTCGCTCGGAGTCGGCCGGATTGGCGAACTCCAGCGCCCGCAGCGGCGTCTGCGCGCCGCCGGCCGTGGCGCGCAGCCGCAGCCCCACGCGGTCCGCGCCTTGCCGTTGCCAGCCGATGACCTGCGCGCGATCCGCCGCGAGGTCGATCGCGCCGCGGCCGGCGACCTCCCCGAGCAGCCGCAGCCGGTCGCCCTCCAGGGTGAGGTGCCCGCGGCCGTTCGGCCGCCGCGCGCCCCAGGCGAAACGCACCGCGACCGGCGCCATGCCGGCGATTCGGCCCGCCAGTCCCGCGATGGTTTCGCTGCCGAATGGGCTGCCCAAGTGACCCCTCCCCGCGTGCCGACCCATGATAGGCGACCGCGAACAAGGCCGCGCGCGCTTGCGGCCGGCCGGTGGCGACTGTTACCGTACGCGGCTGGGGCGCGTAGCTCAGCGGTAGAGCACTACCTTGACATGGTAGGGGTCACAGGTTCGATCCCTGTCGCGCCCACCACTCGCTCCTACGGGGCGATGTTCCCGACGGTCGACGCGTCGCGGCAGGCTCTGGAACCCCTCCCGTGCCCGGCCTGCCGCGGCAGTACCAGGTCCCGTACCCCCCAGGCACGAGCCGAGAGCCGTAGTTCGAAAGAACACGATCACCATGACGCGAACCCGAACCGCCAGCCGCTGACCTGCCGCCCAGCCTCTCCCTCCGCGTGAACGAAAGGGCGCCCGGCGCCCTTTTTTTGTTGGCCCGAAAAGGATCCGAACCATGATCCAAGTGACGCTCCCCGACGGCAGCCGCCGCGAGTATCCCGGCCCGATCGACGTGGCCGGCGTGGCCGCGTCGATCGGCCCCGGCCTCGCCAAGGCCGCGCTGGCCGGCAAGGTCGACGGCCGCCTCGTCGACCTGTCTTTCCGCATCGATCGCGATGCGGCGCTGGAAGTCGTGACCGACAAGCACGCCGACGCGCTGGACGTGATCCGCCACTCCACCGCGCACCTGCTGGCGCAGGCGACGCAGCGGCTGTTCCCCGACACCCAGGTCACGATCGGGCCGGTGATCGAAAGCGGCTTCTACTACGACTTCGCGCGCGCCACGCCTTTCAGCACCGAGGACCTGGCGAAGATCGAGGCCGAGATGGCGAAGATTGTCGGCGAGGCCCTGCCGGTCCGGCGCTCGGTAATGGGCAAGGACGAAGCGATCGCTTTCTTCAGGTCCAGGGGCGAGCACTTCAAGGCCGAGATCATCGACGACATCATCCCGCCCGGCGACGAGATCTCGCTCTACGGCCAGGGCGAGTGGGTCGACCTCTGCCGCGGCCCGCACGTGCCGAACACGAACAAGCTCGGTGCCTTCAAGCTGATGCGGGTCTCCGGCGCCTATTGGCGCGGCGACCAGAAGAACCAGCAGTTGCAGCGCGTCTACGGCACGGCCTGGCGCAACGACAAGGAGCTCAAGACCTACCTGACCCAGCTCGAGGAGTCCGAAAAGCGCGACCATCGCCGGCTCGGCCGGCAACTCGGGCTGTTCCACATGCAGGAAGAGGGGCCGGGGCTGGTGTTCTGGCATCCACGCGGCTGGGCGGTCTGGCAGGTCGTCGAGCAGTACATGCGCGGGGTGTACCGGGCCAACGGCTACCGGGAGGTGCGCTGCCCGCAGATCCTCGACAAGTCGCTGTGGGAGAAGACCGGCCACTGGGAGAACTACCGCGACAACATGTTCACCACCGCGTCGGAGAACCGCGACTATGCGCTCAAGCCGATGAACTGCCCGGGCCACGTGCAGATCTACAACCACGGCCTGCACAGCTACCGCGACCTGCCGATCCGCTACGGCGAGTTCGGCGCCTGCCATCGCAACGAACCCTCCGGTGCACTGCACGGCCTGTTGCGCGTGCGCGGCTTCACCCAGGACGACGGCCACATCTTCTGCACCGACGCGCAGATCGAGGCCGAGGTGGTCGCCTTCCACGGGCAGGCGATGGGCGTGTACAGGGACTTCGGCTTCACCGAGGTCGCAGTCAAACTGGCCCTGCGTCCGGACAAGCGGATCGGTGACGACGCGATGTGGGAACAGGCGGAACGTGCGCTGCGCTCGGCGCTCCGGGCTTGCGGGGTCGAGTGGGAGGAGCTGCCGGGCGAGGGCGCTTTCTACGGGCCCAAGATCGAGTACCACCTGCGCGACTCGATCGGCCGCGCCTGGCAGGTCGGCACCATGCAGGTCGATTTCTTCATGCCGGGCCGGCTGGGCGCCGAGTACGTGACAGAGGATTCGGGCCGCCGGACCCCGGTGATGCTGCACCGGGCGATCGTGGGCTCGCTGGAGCGCTTCATCGGGATGCTGATCGAGCATCACGCCGGGGCGATGCCGGCCTGGCTGGCCCCGGTGCAGGCCGTGGTCATGAACATCACTGACGCCCAGGCCGATTATGTCGCGCGGGTGGCAAAAGACCTTGCGAATCAAGGGGTCCGGGTCGAGCCCGATTTGCGCAACGAGAAGATCGGCTATAAGATCCGCGAACATACGTTGCAGAAGGTGCCGTTCCTGCTGGTCGCGGGCGACCGCGAGAGAGAGCAGGGGACGGTCGCCGTGCGTACGCGGGCCGGGGAGGACCTGGGGACCATGGACCTCGCCGGCTTTGCGGCATGTTTGCGTTCCGGATCGAATGCGGCCGCGGGCTGAGATGTCCGTGATCGCCCCGCGTCAACCACCCAGAGGACCCGACACATCGCCACCGACAACAAGCTGACCCGGAAGAACCAGGAGATCCGGGTACCCCGAGTCCGCGTCATCGGAGCCGACGGCCAGCAGGTCGGCGTACTCACCCGCGACGAGGCGCTGCGCATGGCGGAAGAGCTGGGACTCGACCTCGTCGAGATCCAGCCGAACGCAGACCCGCCCGTGTGCCGTGTCATGGACTTCGGCAAGTACCGCTTCGAGCTGCAGAAGAAGGCCAGCGCGGCGAAGAAGAAGACCAAGCAGCAGGAGATCAAGGAGCTGAAGTTTCGTCCGGTGACGGACGATGGCGACTACGCGATCAAGCTGCGCAACCTCAAGCGGTTCATCGCCGAGGGCGACAAGGTCAAGATCACCATCCGGTTCAAGGGGCGCGAGATGGCGCACACCGAACTCGGGCTGCAGATGGCGCAGCGGATCGAGGCCGACATAAAGGACGAGGTGACCATCGAGCAGATGCCGAGGATGGAGGGTCGGCAGTTGTTCATGATGGTCGCCCCGAAAAAGAGATAAACGTTGCGCGCGCAGCGCGGAACACGTTGTGGTTCCCTCTCTCCTTGCGGAAGAGGCCGAGCCGGGGTTCGTCGGGCTGCCTTGAAGGGTGGCACGACCCGGCGAGGGTCGCGGCAGGACGCCGCGGCGGTCGTGCGATCCGGGGACGGCTGCTTGCGCAGCCTTCCAACGTCGGATCGATGCGGTGCGGGATGCGTCGGATGTGCGATGGAACCCGCGGGCGAAAGCCCGCCACCAAGCCGGTACGAGCAGGAACGGAAAGCGCGGGGTCGCCCGCCGCTCGCGCCAGTCACCAAAACCCAAACGGAAGCCAGTCACATGCCCAAGATCAAGACCAACCGGGCCGCCGCAAAACGGTTCCGAAAGACCGCGTCCGGAAAGTTCAAGGCCGGTCACGCGTTCAAGAGCCACATCCTCACCAAGAAGTCGACCAAGCGGAAGCGCGGCCTGCGCAGCACGAATTACGTGCGCGCCGAGGACGCCGGCCGCGTGGCCCGCATGCTGCCGTACGCGTAAGGAGGACGGACCATGGCACGAGTCAAGCGTGGTGTCGTCGCCCGTCGCCGGCACAAGAAGATCATCAGCAAGGCCAAGGGCTACTACAATGCCCGGCGCAAGGTGTTCCGCGTCGCCAAGCAGGCGGTCACCAAGGCCGCGCAGTACGCCTACATCGGACGCAAGCAGAAGAAGCGCCAGTATCGCGCGCTATGGATCGTGCGCATCAACGCGGCGGCCCGGCAGTTCGGCCTTTCCTACAGCCGCCTGATCGCCGGCCTGAAGAAGGCCGACATTGCGATGGATCGCAAGGTGCTTGCCGATCTCGCCGTGCACGACCTCGCCGCCTTCGGCAAGGTCGCCGAGAAGGCCAAGGCGAGCCTGGCCGCGTAAGACCTTGGCCCGGCCTTGCCCGGGCCATCCGAGTCTCGACGTGGGGAAAGGGCTTGCGCCCTTTCCCTTCGTCGTTTTGGGGACCCGCATGGATTCCATCGTCCGCGAATACGAACCGAAGATTCTCGGCGCCGCCGACCTCGACGCGCTCGAGGCGCTGCGCGTGGCGCTGCTGGGCAAGAGCGGTGTCATCACCGAGCAGTTGAAGGCGCTGGGCAAGTTGGCGCCCGACGAGCGCAAGGCGCGTGGCGAGCAGGTCAACGCCGCCAAGGCGAACCTGCAGGACGCCATCGCGACCCGCCGCGCGACGCTGGAGGCTGCGGAGCTGGAAGCGCGCCTGGCATCCGAGCGCATCGACATCACGATGCCGGGCCGGCTCGTCGATCACGGCGTCGCCCACCCAGTGTCGCGCACCATCGACCGGATGATTTCGATCTTCTCGCGCATGGGCTACGAGGTCTCTGACGGCCCCGAGATCGAGGACGACGAGCACAACTTCGAAGCGCTGAACTTCCCGCCGCACCATCCGGCGCGTGCCATGCATGACACCTTCTACTTCCCGGACGGCCGCCTTCTCCGCACGCACACTTCACCGGTGCAGGTGCGCTTCATGCGCAATCGCAGGCCGCCGCTGCGCATGCTCGCCATTGGCAAGGTCTACCGGAGCGACAGCGACCAGACGCACTCGCCGATGTTCCACCAGATGGAAGGATTGGTGGTCGACGAGAGCGCCAGCTTCGCCGATCTCAAGGGCACCTTGGCGCAGTTCGTGCGCGCCTTCTTCGAGCGCGACTTCGAGATGCAGTTCCGTCCGTCGTACTTTCCGTTCACCGAGCCGTCCTGCGAGGTGGACATCCGCTGGGAGCGGCCCGACGGGTCCAGCGCATGGCTGGAGGTGCTCGGCGGGGGCATGGTGCACCCCAACGTCTTGCGCGCCTGCGGCGTCGATGCGGAGCGATACACCGGCTATGCCTTCGGGCTTGGCATTGAGCGCTTCGCGATGCTGCGCTACGGCGTGTCCGATCTGCGCGCGTTCTACGACAACGACCTGCGTTTCCTGCGCCAGTTCGCCTGAAGGGCAGGGCCGAGGGTTTTTCGTAGGGTGCAATAAGCGCAGCGAATTGCACCGTTCGAGCAAGGGCCCGGGGCCCAGGGCACAGGGCCCAGCCTTGGTGGGCCCGGCGACGGCGCGGTTCTCGCGCCACCGGATGATGAGCGGCTTGCGATGAAGTTCTCCGAAAACTGGTTGCGTTCCCTGGTCCGCGTCGATGCCGATCGCACGACCCTGTGCCGTCGGCTGACCATGGCCGGGCTCGAGGTCGAAGGCGTCGACGTGCTGGGCGAGGGACTCGACGGCGTGGTGATCGCCGAGGTCGTGTCCGCCGAGCGCCACCCGCAGGCCGACAAGCTGCAGGTGTGCCGCGTGTCGACCGGGGATGGCGAGCCGCTGCAGATCGTGTGCGGTGCGCGGAACGCGCGCGTCGGTCTGAAGGCGCCGCTCGCCACGATCGGTGCCCGCCTGCCCGACGGGCTGGCGATCCAGCGCGCGGTACTGCGCGGTGTGGAATCGAATGGCATGCTCTGTTCGGCCAAGGAACTCGCGCTCGACGCCGACGGCGACGGTCTGCTTGAACTGCCCGCGGATGCGCCGCTCGGTGCGCCGCTGGCGAAGTGGCTGGACCTGCCCGACGCCGCGATCGAAATCAAACTGACCCCCAATCGCCCCGACTGCCTCGGCATGGCCGGCTTGGCCGCCGAGGTCGCGACCTTGTTCGATACGCCGCGCTTGGCGCAGGACGTAGGGCCGGTCAGCGTCACCTCGCAGGCGGTGCGCGCGGTTCGCAGCGATTCGCCGGCCGACTGTCCGCGCTACCTCGGCCGGGTGGTCGAGGGGATCGACCCCGCGGCCCGGACGCCGACGTGGATGATCGAGCGCCTGCGCCGGGCCGGGCTGCGTCCGGTCGGCGCGGTGGTGGACTGCACCAACTATGTGATGCTCGAACTGGGTCAGCCCATGCACGCGTTCGACCATGACCGCCTGCGCGGCGCCGTGGTGGTGCGGCGGGCGGCGCCCGGTGAGATCGCCAGACTGCTCGACGAGCGCGAGGTCGTGCTCGATCCGGGCTTCCTGGTGGTGGCCGATGACGGCGGGCCGGTCGCGATTGCCGGCGTGATGGGCGGCTGGGCATCGCGGGTGACCGACGCGACCCGGAACGTGTTCCTCGAGAGCGCGCACTTCGCGCCGGCGGCGATCATCGGCCGGGCGCGCCGGCTTGGGCTGCATACCGACGCTTCGCACCGCTTCGAGCGGGGCGTCGACCCGGAACTGCCCCGACGCGCGATCGAGCGGCTGACCGCGCTGCTGGCGTCGATCGCCGGCGGCCGGCCAGGGCCGGTGCTGGCGGCCGAGCACCCGCAGGCGCTGCCGCCGACCCCGACCATCCGGCTGCGGGCCGCGCGGCTGGCGCGCGTACTCGGCATGGACATCCCCGCCCAGCGCGTGGCGGACATCCTCGCCGGGCTCGGAATGCAGGTGGTTGCCGATTCGGCGGGCTGGGCCGTGCGGCCGCCGAGCGCCCGCTTCGATGTCGCGATCGAGGAGGACCTGATCGAGGAGGTCGTTCGCGTGCACGGCTACGATCGGGTCCCGGTGCGGGTGCCCTCGGGAGCGCTGCAGGTGGCCACCGACTCCGAAACGCGGGTGGCGCCGGCCGTCCTGCGCCAGTTGCTCGTCGCACGCGGCTATGCCGAGTGCATCAACTTCGCCTTCGTGCCCTCCGGGCTGCTTGCCGACTGGGGGCTCGGCGCTGCGGCGGTGCCGCTGGCCAACCCTCTGTCGGCCGACCTGGCGGTGATGCGGACCGCGATCCTGCCCGGACTGGTCGAAGCCGCGCGGCGCAACCTGGCGCGCCAGCAGACGCGGCTGCGACTGTTCGAGTTCGGCCGCGTGTTCGAGGCCGCAAGCCCCGGCGCAGCGCCAGCGGAACGCGACCGGCTCGCCGGGATGGTGCTGGGACGTGCCGCCGCCGAGCACTGGGATGCGGGCAAGCGGTCGGCGGACTTCTTTGACCTCAAGGGCGACGTCGAACAGTTGCTGGCGCTTGCGGCCGCCGCGGACGCCCGGTTCGGAGCGGGGGGGGCGGCTTGGCTGCACCCCGCACGCTCCGCAACTTTGTTCCGCGGCGAGGTCGTGGTCGGCTGGCTGGGTGTTCTGCATCCGCGCTTGCAGGCAGCCCTCGATCTGCGCCACGACCCGCTGGTGTTCGAGTTCGACCTGGAGCCGCTCGCTCACCGCAGCGTGCCGCGTGCGGGCGATCTCTCCCGGTTTCCTTCGGTGCGCCGCGACATCGCGGTGGTGGTGCCGCGGAGCGTGGCCTGGTCGGCGGTCGAGGGCTGCGTGCGGACAGCGGCAGGCCCCGGCCTGCGCGCGCTGCACCTGTTCGATGAATACACGGGCACCGGTCTCAGGCCCGACGCACGAAGTCTCGCTATTGGCTTGATTTTGCAGGATGATTCCCGCACCCTAACGGACGCCGTCGCAGACGCGGCGGTGGGGGCGGTGGTCGATGCGCTGGGCCGCGATTTCGGGGCCGTGCTCCGCAGTTGAGGGGCGTCGATCGTCGCGACTTCGAGTGGCGGAACGGCAGCAATGGGGGGATCGATGGCGCTCACCAAGGCCGAAATGGCCGAACGGCTGTTCGAGAACGTCGGCCTCAACAAGCGCGAAGCGAAGGAATTTGTCGACGCCTTCTTCGAGGTGGTCCGCGAGTCGCTCGAACGAGGCGAGCAGGTGAAACTGTCGGGCTTCGGCAATTTCGATCTGCGGCAGAAGAGCCAGCGACCGGGGCGCAACCCGAAGACGGGCGAGGAGATTCCGATCTCCGCCCGTCGCGTGGTGACGTTCCGTCCGGGGCAGAAACTGAAGGTGCGGGTCGAGGCGTACGCCGGACCCGCGTCCGGCGGTCCTGCAGCCGCCCGCGGCTGAGCGGCGGTTCCATTTCCACCACCACCACCAGCTTCCGGCACCGTTAGGGGCGCATGCTCGACCAAGGCGACAACAGCGAACTGCCGGCGATTCCGGCCAAGCGCTATTTCACCATCGGCGAAGTCAGCGAGCTGTGCGCCGTCAAGCCGCACGTATTGCGCTATTGGGAGCAGGAGTTTCCCAATCTCAAGCCGGTCAAGCGCCGCGGCAACCGGCGCTACTACCAGCGCCACGACGTGCTGATGATCCGGCAGATCCGCAGCCTGCTCTACGACCAGGGTTTCACCATCGGTGGCGCCCGCCAGCGACTGGATGGCGAGCAGGGGCGGATGGAGGCCAGCATTTCCGGCCAGATCGTGCGCCAGGTCCGGCTCGAGCTGGAGGAGGTCCTGCTGATCCTGCGCCGCTGAGCCGGCGGCGCGTGGTTCCGCTACAATGCAGGCTCTTCGCGGTGTCGGGGCGTAGCGCAGCCTGGTAGCGCACTACAATGGGGTTGTAGGGGTCGAGAGTTCGAATCTCTCCGCCCCGACCAATTCGCGAAGAAAGACAAACCAATCCACCGCCGCAGCGACCGAAGTCCCAACCTCCATCTCGCGGCGCGCGCAGCGCGCGTCGAAGCGCTCCCGCACATGGCGCGGCCCCGGCTGCTGTCGGCGCCCACCACTCGGCGGTTCCTCCGCGGGCCTCGCTCTTGCGGGATGTTCGGCCGGTCCGTCGGCCCGCCCATCGACACGCCCGCTTACCCCCGCAGCGGCCGCAGCCCCAACCTCCACTCCGCTGCGCGCAGTTCGGTCGAAGCGATCCCGCGCATGTCGCGGCTCCGGCGATTCCTGCCGCCCTCCGCCCCGCGATGATTCCTCGGTCCCGAGCCACGCCGCGACTTCCGTCTGTCCAGCGGATCGCGAGCTGCCCGTTGTGGGAGCCGCTTCAGTGGCGACAGA
Organism: Proteobacteria bacterium UBA4656; assembly: GCA_002405525.1. Classification (GTDB taxonomy): domain Bacteria; phylum Pseudomonadota; class Gammaproteobacteria; order Xanthomonadales; family Ahniellaceae; genus UBA4656. The sequence goes on along the minus strand of DHLY01000087.1, from coordinate 4,418 downwards.
CCTGCCGTCGCCGGCGGCGCCGAAGCGGCGCCCAACCCGTTCGCACCACGCGGCGCCCTGCCGCGGCGTACACTGGAACCATGGCCCTTCGAACGCTGTTCCCCGACGTCCAGCCCCACGCCTCCGGCTTCCTCGACGTCGATCCGCCGCACCGGATCTACTGGGAGCAGAGCGGCAATCCCGACGGAAAGCCAGCGCTGGTGCTGCACGGCGGCCCCGGCAGCGGCACCAGCCCGCGGATGCGGCGGTTCTTCGACCCGGCGCACTGGCGCATCGTCATGTTCGACCAGCGCGGTTGCGGGCGGTCCACGCCGCACGCGGAGCTGGCCGGCAACTCGACCTGGGAGCTGGTCGCTGACATGGAGTGCCTCCGCCGGCGCCTTGGGATCGAGCGCTGGATGGTGTTCGGCGGCAGTTGGGGATCCACCCTGGCGCTGGCCTATGCGCAGGCGCATCCGGGCCGGGTGGCGGCGCTGGTGCTGCGTGGGATCTTCCTGCTCCGGCGCTGGGAACTGGAGTGGTTCTACCAGGATGGTTGCAGCGCGATCTTCCCGGACCTGTGGGAGCACTATCTGGCCCCGATCCCGCCCGCGGAGCGCGGCGATCTGATCAGTGCCTACCACCGTCGTCTGACTGGTTCAGATCCCGCCGTGCGGCTGGAGGCGGCGCGCGCGTGGTCCCTGTGGGAGGCGCGGACCTCCTTCCTGCGCGAGGACCCCGACTACGTCTCCGCCTTCGACAGCGAGGCGCGAGTGCTCGCCTTCGCAAGCATCGAGTGCCACTACTTCGTGCACGGTGGCTTCTTCGCCTGCGACGGCCAGCTGCTGCGCGACGCCCACCGCCTGCACGGCATCCCCGGCACCATCGTGCAAGGGCGCTATGATGTCGTGTGCCCGACGCGCAGCGCCTGGGACCTGCACCGTGCTTGGCCGCAGGCTGACCTGCGCATCGTTCCCGACGCCGGGCACTCGGCGTTCGAGCCCGGCATCGCGCACGAACTGCTGCTCGCCACCGACCGCCATCGCGTCGCCTGATCCACACGCCGCTGGACCGATCGCCCGGCCGTCACCGGCCCGGACGCGCTCCGACGGATCGGTTGCCTACGCGCAGATCGTGCATCGACCGCCGTTCAGCCGCTGCCTTTCAGTCGTGCGGTTCGCTGCCGACCACGACCTCTTCCGCGCCCAGCCACTGGCTGAGTGCGTCGATCACCTTGCGCAGCAGCGGCGCGACGGCCGGCGATGCCAGCGCGGCGCGGTCGACGTGCTCGGTCCACCCGAACAGCGAGTGCCGCAGATGGTCCTCGGTGCGTACCTGGTGCAGTAGGTCGTCGAGGATGCGTGCGAACTCCGACGGGGTCGGCGCGCCGCCAAGGGCGCCGAACAGGTCCGCCACGGCATCGAACAGCGCGCTTGCATCGGTGCCGAGACCGACGTCCCGCGGGCGCAGGGTGAAAGGCGAGCCGCGCGCGTCGGTCCACACCCGGTAGGACACCCGCGCCAGTGAATGGTAGAGCGCCTGTTCGGAGACCAGGACCAGCAGCAGGTGGCGAGGGTTGGCGCGCACCGCTGCGGTCGACAGCGCCCACTCGCCGGTGCGGACGAAGCCGTTGAGCCGCATCTGGTCGCGGAAGTCGGCCGCCTGCAGCTGGTCCAGCACCAGAACCGTGCGCGCCGCTTCGCTGAATGCGCAGGCCTCGACCACGGCGCGCTCGAAACGCGTCAACGGCGCTTCCGCCGGCTGCGGATGGTCCTGTTCGTCGGCGGAAACCACGACGACCTGCGGCGCCAGCGGCCCGGGCTGGCCGAAGTCGTGGTAGACGACATGCGGATACTCCAATGCCTGCGCCAGCGCGTTGGCGAAGGCGGTCTTCCGGCGTCCGGATTCGCCGCAGACGGCGAGGCAGCGCAAGTGGTCGATGCGCGCTGCGAACAGCGCGCGCACCTGGAACTCGTAGTCCTCGTTCGACTCGAAGCCGAACTCGGCCATCCGGCGGCGCAGGTTCACGGCTGCCCGCCGCCGGGCTCGGCGCCGCCGCGCGTCTGCGTCAGGCGGCCACCTGCCGGGCTGCGTCCACCGCGGCCCGCGGTCCATGGACCAGCGCCCGGCGGATGCCGTCGACCAGCAGTTCGATTTCCTCGCTGGTGATCGCAAACGGCGGAGTGAAACGCAGGGAGTTGGTGCCACCGTGGATCACGCCGAAGCCGTGGTGGCGCAGGTATTCCTCCGTCGAGCCGGCGCCGAAGCACTTGAACTGCGCGGCGAGTTCGCAAGACACCAGCAGGCCCGTGCCCTGCACGCGGGTGATGGTGCCGGGCAGTTCGCGTGCAAGCTGCTCCAGCCGCGCTACCAGCTCGCGGCCGCGCTCGACCACGTTGCGGCGCAGTTCCGGGGTGATGGACCCCAGCACGGCGCAGGCGACTTCCATCGCGCGAGGGTTGGTGGTCATCGTGTTCCCGTAGATGCCCTTGCGGTACAGCGCCGCGGTGCGCGCGTTGACCGCCAGCACCGACAGCGGGTACTGGCCGCCGGTGATGGCCTTCGAGAACGTCTCCATGTCCGGGGCCTCGAACGCTTCGAAGCCCGGATAGTCCACGACCGACAGCACGCCGTGCGCGCGAAGGCCGGCCTGGATCGAATCGATCAGCAGCAGGGTGCCGTGTTCGCGCGTGAGTTCGCGCGCGGCGGCGTAGAACTCCGCCGGCACCGCACGGCCGGGATTGCCTTCGCCCATCACCGGCTCGAGGAACATGGCCTCGATGTGCCAGTGCTCGCGCTGCGCGCGGTCGAAGGTTTCGCGCAGCTGCGCGACGTCGTACGGCTCGACGACGAGCAGTTGCGCCTCGTGGTGCTTGTAGGATGCGAGGTTCGCAGCGTAGGCCTTGCGCGACGAATCGCTGTACAGCGCCGGCAGTTCGGTGCGGCCATGGAAGGCGCCCTTGATCGCGACGCGCTTGACGCGCCATCCGGCGTGCGGCGCGCCCGGGTCGGTCATCAACCGGGTGTTGACGTCGGCGAAGCGCCCGGCCAGGGACACCGACTCCGAGCCCGAGTTCAGGCACATGAACTTCTCGAACGGGCAGCCTCCGCGCGCGCGCCCGATCTCGTGGCGCAGCGCGCGCGACAGGCGCAGCTGCGAGGCGCTCGGGGTCATGATGTTTGCCATCACGACCGGCTTCGCCAACGTGTCCAGCACCATCTGCGGCGCGTGGCCGGAGCCGAGCATGCCGTAGCCACCGCAGTCATGGACCACCGCGCCCTGCGTGGTCACCACCCAGGGGCCGCGCGCGGCCAGCGCGACGAAGGGATTGATCGCGTCTTCCTGGTAGAAGTTGACGAAGCCTTCCTGCGCGGCGCGGATCTGGCCCGCCTCGTCGAGCGCGGCGAAGTCCGGCAGGTCGCGCAGCAGCGCGGCATGGGCAGCGGCGGCCTCGTCGACCGCCTGCTCCAGGGCATGATGGGTCGCGGCGAATCGCAGCACTACCGCGTCGGGCAGGCCGTGGGTGATCCGGGTGGCCGCGTTGCGGCGCAGGGGCTCGAGCTTCTGCAGCAGGGACATGGTCGCCTCCGTCGCGTCCCGCCGGGGCGGGAACGCAGGAAAATCATCGACTTACAGTCCTTCAATCATATCATGCGGGTGGTCGGCTCCGGTACCCCCGGACGGGCATGACGGTCGTCACCTCCGGCACCTGTGATCCGGGGCTGGCGCCGCGGGGCGGGCTGGCGCAAGGTGCGCGCATGGACACACACGATCCCGACGCGCTGCGCCTTCCCGACTGGCCCTGGCTCGCCCGCCTGCGCGCCTGGCGCGAGGCGCTCGATCGCCGCCTGCTGCCGCGGACGCTGGCGCCTGGCGAGAGCGCTTGGATGCCGCTGTTGTTCCTGGCGTTCCTGTTTCTGCCGCTGGCGTTCCCGATGATGCGGCCGCTGGACATCGGGCTGACACTGCTGTCGATCGTGCTGTTCCTGCCGCTGTATTTCGGCGCGTTCTGGCTGGCGGGCTGGCGTCGCGTGGCGATGGGGCTGGCGATGGCGGCGCTCGCGCCGGCGCTGCTGCCGGTCAACCCGTTCGCCAACACGTACACCATCTACGGCGCGCTCTCCGCGGCCACCTTGTCGCTGCCGACGGCGCTGCTGGCGCTGGTCGGCTCGCTGGCGATGCTCGCCGTCTCGCACTGGCTGATCGATCCGGTGGCCGGCGTGTTCGTGCTGCTGCTGACCACGTTGGTCTCCACCACCTCCTTGATCGCGATGCGCACGTACGCCGCCACGGCGCGCGAGCAGGCGGCCTTGCGCCTGTCGCAGGACGAGGTTGCCCGGCTGGCCAAGGTGGCCGAACGCGAGCGCATCGGCCGCGACCTGCACGACCTGCTCGGCCACACGTTGTCGGTGATCGCGATCAAGGCGGAACTGGCCAG
>DHLY01000170.1:575-3124 GCA_002405525.1 Proteobacteria bacterium UBA4656 | reverse complement strand
AGGAGCAAGCAACGCCCGCGACCGCAACAACCCTGTGGGGGCGAGCAACGCCCGCCACCGCAACAACCCTGTGGGGGCAAGCAACGCCCGCCACCGCAACAACCCTGTGGGAGCGAGCACCGCTCGCGACCGCGGCGTCCGGGGGCGCGGCAAGACCGATCGTTGCGGTCGCGAGCGCTGCTCGCTCCTACAGGACGCTCTCGCCGAGCGCAATGGGTGGCGAGCGCTGCTCGCTCCCACAAGCGTGATGTCGGCAAGCTTGTGGGACCGGCGCGCGCGCCGCGATCATCGGCCCCTGAAAACCCTCGATTCGGCCCATTACCCCAGAAGCAGGAATCAGTCGGCCTGCCGAAACCACCGACTCATCCCTGTAAGCGCCCCAATCCCCGCATGCCCCCCGCCCCCCACCCCGACACCATCGCCGCCATCGCCACCGCCCCCGGCCGCGGCGGCGTCGGCATCGTGCGGCTGTCGGGCCCGCAGGCGGTGCACCTGGTCAACGCCCTCACCGGCCGCAAACCCCCACCTCGAATCGCCACCCTCGCCACCTTCCGCGCCGCCGACGGACAAACCATCGACCAGGGCCTGGTCCTGCGCTTCGACGCCCCGAAGTCCTTCACCGGCGAGGACGTGGTCGAACTGCACGCCCACGGCAGCCCGGTCGTGCTCGACCTGCTGCTCGCCCGCTGCGTGGCGCTCGGCGCCCGCCGCGCCCGGCCCGGCGAGTTCAGCGAGCGCGCCCTCCGGCACGGGCGCATCGACCTCGCCCAGGCCGAAGCCATCGCCGACCTCATCGCCGCCGGATCCGAAGCCCAGGCCCGCGCCGCCGCGCGCAGCCTGCAGGGCGAGTTCTCGCGTCGCGTCGATGCCCTGCTCCAGCGCCTGATCGACCTGCGCGCCTACATCGAAGCCGCGATCGACTTCCCCGAGGAAGAGATCGACTTCCTCGCCGACACACGCCTGACCGCCGACCTCGAAGCGTTGCGCGGCGCGCTCGCCACCCTGTTGCGCGAAGCCCGCCACGGCCAGCGCCTGCGCGACGGCCTGCACGCCGTGATCCTCGGCCACCCGAACGCCGGCAAGTCCAGCCTGCTCAACGCACTCGCCGGCAGCGAGCGCGCCATCGTCACCGCGATTCCCGGCACCACCCGCGACACCCTGGCCGAAACCGTCAGCCTCGACGGTGTCGAACTCACCCTGGTCGACACCGCCGGCCTGCGCGACACCCCCGATGAAATCGAAGCACAAGGCATCCGCCGCGCCCGCGCCGAAGTCGCGCGCGCCGACCTCGCCCTGCTGGTGGTCGACCCCCACACCAGCCCCCGCGCGCTGGACGCACTGCGCGCCGAATGCCCGCCCACCTGCGCGCGCCTGACCGTGCGCAACAAGATCGACCTCGTCGATGACATCGCGCGCGTGGAAGAACGCGACGGCGAGACCGAAGTGCATCTGTCCGCCCTCACCGGCGTCGGCCTCGATCTATTGCGCGCGCAACTGCGCCAGCACGCCGGTGCCACCGAATCCGAAGGCGCCTTCAGCGCCCGCGCCCGCCACGTCGAAGCCCTGCAGCGTGTCGCCACGCACCTGGATGCCGCATCGATCGCCCTGCACGGCACCCGCGCCGGCGAACTCGCCGCCGAGGACCTGCGCCAGGCCCAGCAGGCGCTGGCGGAGATCACCGGGGCCTATACGCCGGATGATCTGCTGGGGGAGATCTTTGGGCGGTTCTGCATCGGCAAGTAACCGACCGCAATCCAGACCCCCTGTAGGAGCGAGCACCGCTCGCGACCGCAACACCGCGAACGTGCAAGAGCGATCCGCAGTGCGTTCGCGAGCGTCGCCCGCTCCTAAAGCTGCGGCCCCAAGACGCGGCACAGAATCCCGCCCTTCGGGCGCCGCTTCCCCCTGCGATCAACCCCCCATCGGCATCGCCACAGCCTGCAATTCCGACCACGCCGCCGCATCAGGAAATCCACGTGCCCGCCAGCGCACCGGCGACTCCTCGGTCGCTTCCAGCCAGCGACCGCAAACGCGTTCCACCACGCCCCAGGGCACGAGAATCGGTTTGCTGTCCTTGTTGCCTGGGTCGCGCAGCAGCGCCACCAGGTCGGTCACCGGCAGCAGCGTGTCCACCGTTTCCGTCCAGGTGCACCAGCTTTCGATCCCTGCGTCTTCGGACCGCTTCATGAGGCTCGCGGTCGCCACGAACACGTCGACGTTGGTGTGCTCATGCAGGCGATCGAGCTCGGTCTTCTGGTCGCGGTACACCCCGTGCTCGGACAGCCGCCTGAAGTCCGACAGCTTGCGGCCCACCACGCCATCGCGCGCCAGCGCCTTCCATCCCGCGCCATCTCGCTCGAGCAGCGTAGGCGTCATGGGCCAGGGCTGCTGCTGCAACGCAAGCATCGCGACATCCAACATTTGCCCCAGGGCGGCCTCGTCGCGCCCGTCGGCCGCCAGCAACACACCGCGGTTGCAGGGCGCCAGCACCGCATGCGCCGCGAATGGCAGGCGATCCACCACCTTGGGCACCAGCACGAACGACTCCG
>DHLY01000170.1:0-387 GCA_002405525.1 Proteobacteria bacterium UBA4656 | reverse complement strand
CGGCGCCTGCAGGGCCGCGAGGTTCTCCAGGCCGCGCGCGAACAGCACGTCCACCGACACCCCCCAGGTGTCCGCCAGCCCCGGCGGTACCGTGCTCACGCTCTGCCCGTGGTCGTAGACCAGCCGCAGCTCCAGGTCCTCCAGCAGCGGGCGCGACACCACGCTGCGGGGCGCCGCACCTTCCGCGCGGGACATGATGTGCGAGATGTCCAGGTCGTACCGCGAGCGCAGCACCACGTAGATGTTCTTCGCCGCCACCGACCACAGCTTCGGCGGTTCGCGGCCCAGGTCGAGCGAGATCGACGCGTACTTGTCCCGCCGCGCCGCAAGATGGCTGCGCGGCGCCCCGGCGTACTCCAGGTAGATGTTCGCCAGGTTGGTCTGCGT
>DHLY01000165.1:22298-24813 GCA_002405525.1 Proteobacteria bacterium UBA4656 | reverse complement strand
GATCGTGGGCGATCAGATCGTGCTCGCGGATGACGCCGCGGTAGTGATAGCGGGAGAGGTATTCGCGCGCGTGCGCGCCGCGCCCGACGTTGCGGCAGTCGACGACCCAGCGGGTGGGCACGCCGATCGGTAGGATGAGCCCGGCATCGGTGAGTGCCCGCAGCAGCTTGGCGCGGAACACGCGGGCGAGCGCGAAGACGTTGAACAGATACGTCCCGCGGAGGGCGCGCCAGCAGCGGCGCTTCTCATCGATCCCGCCGGCGGGCACGACCACGTGCACGTGGGGATGCAGGTCGAGACGGCGCGTGTGGGTGTGCAGGACGGCGCACTGGCCGATCCGGGCGTGGAGCTTGCGCTCGGCGAAGCCGGTGAGGGTGTCGGCGGCGGCGCGCATCAATGCGGCGTAGACGACACCGGGCTGCGCATGGGCGAGCGGCCGCAGTTCGGCGGGCAGGGTGAAGGTGACCCTGAAGTAGTCGACGGGCAGCAGTTTGCCGCGCTGTCGTTCGAGCCACTGGGTGGTGCTGTGGTTCTGGCAGGCGGGGCAGTGGCGGTGTCCGCAGGATCGTGGCGTGGCGCGGTGGGTGTCGCAGTCGGGGCACTGCCAGTCGAAGGTGCCGAGCACGCCGCTGCGGCAGGCGAGGATGGCGTGCATGGCCTGGCGCTGGTGGGCGCGCAAGCGATGGCCGTAGCGGTCGGCGAGCGCGGCCTGGCCCTGCTCGAACAGGGCGGCGAGGCGGATGCGCGGCGGTGCGGCGCTCATGACCGGCTCCGCACATCGGACAGGACATCGCGCAGCCGGGAGACCAGACGCTCGATGACCACGCGGCGATCCTCGCGGCAGTGGTCGGTCATGTGGACGTAGCGCACCGTGGTCTTGGGGCAGGCGTGGCCGAGCAGTTCCTACACCCCACGCAGGTTGAGCCCGACCTCGATGAGGTGGGTGGCGTAGGCGTGGCGGAGGCTGTGGATGGAGACCTTCTTGCGGATGCCGCAGTCGGTGACGACGCGGGCGAAGGCTTTCTGGGTGCTGCCGCGGTCCATGACGCCGGCGGCGGGGCCGGGGCCGGGGAACAGCAGTTGCGGATGGCGATGTTCGCGCCAGTAGCGGCGCAGGCAGGCGAGGGTGAGGGTGGGCAGGACGACGAAGCGGTCCTTGTTTCCCTTGCCGTCGCGCACGTGGACCTGGCCGCGCGCGGCATCGATGTCGCCGATGCGCAGGTTCAGGGCTTCGCCCAGGCGCAGGCCCATGCTGTAGGCGACCCACCAGAACGTCTGATAGCGCCGCTCGCGCGTGTGGATGATGAGGCGCGCGATCTCGTCGACGGTGAGCACGTCGGGCAGCGAACGCACGACCGGGGGTTTGCGCATGTCCACGCACGGCCAGTGGCGCCCGAGGACGTGGCGGTAGAAGAATTCGAGCCCGCAGCGCTCGATCTTGACCAGGCTCCAGGACCGCCGGGCGATCAGGGCGTCGAAGTAGGCTTTGTCGTCGTCGGCCGAAAGCTGGTCCGGACAGCGATCGAAATGCGCGGCCACCCGCCGCACGGCGCGGGCATAGCCGTCGATGGTCGCCTTCGCCTTGCCTTGCAACCGCAATGCCCTAAGATGCTGCGCATACAGGTCTTCGAAGCGCGACTTTTCGGATGCATCCATCACACGTCTCCAGCGTGGCGCACCCGGGACTGGGTGCACCACGGAAGATGCGCCGATCATCGGCGCGACGTGCGATGCGGGGTTCCTGCCGCGGAGCGGCTTCGTTCAACTCATCATTCCACCGGACCGCTGCGCGGCCGGTGAATTCAGGCGTTAGAGCGCTTATGAAGTTCCTCACGACAGCCCTGCTCTTGGTAGCAACATCCTTCAATGCGATCTCGGCCGAGGCGTCTCAGCATGTTACCTTCGCCAACGGTTCGGCTGTGGTTAGCCTGCCCGCCGAGACAACGGTCATAGAGAACGAGAGCACTCTCAAGGCGGTCTTTGGCCCCGCCAAGGATCACTTCTTGGAGCTTTCCTACAACCCGCTGCCCGAGGCCCGCGACGAGTCTGCGACCGGCCTGGAGTTCGTTCGCGAAGCGGCTAAGAGCAAAGGCGAACCTGTAAAGGAGGCCGCGGACCGCGTCTCACTCATGGAGTTGGGCGGCGACCAGAATCGTGATGGACGCGTGGTGCGAGTCGTGCACTGGCAGATCGGTGTCAAGGAGGGCGTGTTCGTTCTCACAATCACGGCGCCCATGCCAATGTCGGAGGCACTGTCAGAGTTCCTGGGCAATGGTTTGAGCCTCGTGGCAAACAGCGCAAATCCGGTGCAGCGCTCTAACGGCTAAGGATAGGTCGCGCGCAGCCGCGACCTGATCCCGTGTTGAACAAGCCCGGTCGACGAAGCGTCGCGGGAGTGGTCGTTCTACAGGGGAAAGCATTTCCGGCGCGGAGGATTTCGAGGCCGGAACAGCGAGCGGAGATTCCTGCAGGCGAGCGCGGTCGTGCCCCGTGCGGGGCGAGGCGATCAACGCGG
>DHLY01000165.1:12447-22247 GCA_002405525.1 Proteobacteria bacterium UBA4656 | reverse complement strand
CCGGCGCGGAGGATTTCGAGGCCGGAACAGCGAGCGGAGATTCCTGCAGGCGAGCGCGGGCGTGCCCCGTGCGGGGCGATGCGATCAACGCGGTCTCATGGCTGACGTTTCCCCTGTTTCCGCCCCGAAATCTCTTGGCGATTCAGCGGATTGCGCGTAGGGTGATGGGAAAACAGCGCGTGCACGACGGGTTTTTTCTCCGACTCGGGACCCACCGAAGCGCAGACCGTCATGAACGCGGACCGGACCGTAGCGCGATTCATCGAAAAGGCGTTGTCGGGCATTCATGGCGCACGCCGACGGATGCTGGGCGCGGTGGTGTGGGCTGCGATGAGCGGCAGCATGCTCAGCCTGTCGCGGCTGGCGCGAGGGATGACGCAGTCTGGCGGCAGCTGCAGGCCTGCGCTCGAGCGCGTGGATCGACTGGTCGGCAGCGCACGTGTCGCGCAAGACGCCGAGGAGGTGGCGCGGGCGCTGCTGGCGCGGCTGTGCCGGTGGTTGTCGCCGCTGGTCATCGCGGTGGACGGGTCGGCGGCCACGCCGGGCGGCACATTCGTGGAGTTGCGCGCGGCCGTGGTGTGGCTGGGGATGGGTCGCGGACTGACGGTGTCCCAGCGGGTGTATGCGGCTGCCCTGCAAGGCAACGGCAAGACGGAGCGCGCGCTGCTGCGGGACCTGTCGCGCTGGGTGCCGAAGGGCACCTGGGTGATCGTGATCAGCGATGCCGGATTCCGCACGCCGTGGTTCCGGGCGGTGGAGCGTCTGGGCTGGGGCTGGATCGGTCGTGTGCGGCGGGGCAATCAGGTGCGCCACGGCGACGGTGTTTGGCAGGATGCGGTGGACTGGGCGCATCGCGCGCCGGCGCAGGCATGGCGCCTGGCCGATGCACGGCTGACGCAGTCGGAGCGGATGGCGTGCGACCTGGTGCGGGTCAAGCGGCTGCCGACGGGGCGCCGGCGCCATCGTTGCCCTGGCCATGGTCCGAGCCCGAAGGCGGATGCCGAGGCGCGCACCAGCGCACGCGAGCCTTGGGTCCTGGCGCACTCGACGGGTCTGCGCGATCTGCGCGCGGACGAGATCGTGACGCGGCCGAAGATCGCGCCCGGGCACGTCTGGCCACTGGACGCTTGCGATTGCTTCGAAGTCGGCAAAGCCGCACGCGTGGGTTACGGCGGGTTGATTTCGCCGGCGCCCCCCGGGTCGCTCACCGCGGAGTATGGGTCGAGGCTGACTGGGGCACCGGCGTAGCAGTCCTGATGGTGACGTTCCATGAACCGCACCGGGTCGGCCAGCGGCGCGAAGCCCTGGCCTGCGTACAGACGATGCGCGTCGCGGGTGGCAAGCATCATCCGCCTCAGCCCCTGCAGGTCGGGATGGGCGAGTAGCGCTTCGACGATGCGGCGGCCCAGTCCGCGGCCGCGGTGATCTTCGAGGACGTAGACATCGGCGATGTAGGCGAAGGTGGCGCGGTCCGTGACCGCGCGCGCAAAGGCCACCTGGCGGCCTCGATCGAATGCGGCCGCGCACACCGAATGGGCGAGCGCACGCGCGACCGTCGCGAACGGGATTCCGCGCGACCAGTATGCAGTCGCCAGGAAGGCATGCGCGGCGACCGCATCGATGCGCGCTGGCTCGGTCGAGATCTCGTAGAGCGGAGCAGCGTAAGCCGCAGCGGCGTTGCGCCGGGTGTCAGGTACCGGCGGCCGGATCTCGCGTGATGCGGGGTCGGGGCTGCTCATGCCAGCGAATCTTCGGTCGGGGGGCACACTGCGGTCAATCGACGATGAACAGCCTGGCGCCGATCGGAGTGCTGGATCGATGCGCTTCGGCGTTGTCCGCCACCTGATAGCTCATGCCTGGTCGCAGGATGAATCGTCCACCGTCATCCAGTTCGGTGTGCAGTTCACCCTCGAGACAGAGCAGGATATGCCCCTTGCTGCACCAATGATCGGCAAGATAGCCGGGCGAGTACTCGACCATCCGCACCCGGATTTCGCCGAATCGAAACGCCCGCGAACTGGCGGTGCCGCTGTGCCCTGCCTGGTGGCTGCGCGGCACCGAGGCCCAGTCAACGACGCCGAACGGGATGTCGCGCATGTCCATCGGGTCGGCCTTTGGTCGAGCTGCGGGTTGCGATCATGGCGCGGTTCGGCGGACCGCGTGAATCCCAGGCCCGGTGCGGTTAAGGGCGAAATTTGCTTCTGGCCGTCGATCAGTCGTTGCGTGCGGCAGCCGCCACTGCCGGCGCGCGCTTGCGCACCATCGGGATGGTGAGCACGGTGCTGGTGACCGCCATGAGCAACAGGGCGGTGAAGGCGTCCGCCGAGATCACGCCCTTGTCCAGCAGGATGGTGGCGAAGATGATTTCGATCAAGGCCTTCGTCTGCAGCAGCCAGCCGATCAGGTGCGCTTCGCCGGGCTTCCAGCCGAGCAGGCGGCCGGCGATTCGCACGCCGGCCAGTTTGCCGGCCACGGACGCCCCCAGCAGCGCGGCGGCGACGATGAACACGGTGGTGCCGCCCGCGTCCCACTCGGTGCGCAGGCCGGTGGACAGGAAGAACACCGGCATCATCAGCAGCAGCACGTGGTGGCGGACCAGGTCGTAGTGCTCCTCCCTGAACCACTGGCGGTCGATGATCACGCCGGCAAGGAAGGCGCCGACCATGAAGTGCAGGCCGGCGGCGTCCGACGCCAGTGCGCAGGCCAGCAGCCACACCAGGCCCAGCGCCCAGCGGTCCACGTCGCCCACGCGGCGCAGGCCGTGGCGCACCCACGGCGCGAGCAGCACGAAGCCGGCCAGGAATCCGATCTGGTGCAGCAGGCGGTCGGCATCGACCAGGATCAGGGCCAGCACCACCCAGATCGCGATGTCGTCGAGGCTCGCGTAGCGCAGCACGCGCTGGCCGAGCGGGGTGCGCAGGATGCCGAGCTTCTCCATCAGCAGCATCAGGATCGGCAGCGCGGTGACCGCGCAGCCCATGCCGACGCCGGCCACGAATTGCCATTCCGAGGCTTTCGGCCCGATCAGGCCCGGCTGCCAGATCAGCAGGAAATGCGCGGTCGCCGCGCCCAGCAGCAGTGGCATCAGCAGGGCGAGCCCCGCGGTCACGGCGGTTTCCCGCCGTCCGACCCATGCCTTCTTGAGGTCGAGTTCGATGCCGGCCAGCCACAGGAACACGATCACCGCCCAGAACGCGATGCCGTTCAGGTTGGCGATCACGGAGGGCGGGAACAGCGCATCGTGCGCCGCCGGGAACAGCGCGCCGGCGATGCCCGGCCCCAGCAGAATGCCGGCCACGATCTGCACCACCGGCAGCGGGGCCACATCGTCCGTGCGGGCCAGCCGCCAGAACAGCCACGGCAAGGCGAAAATCAGCAGCAGGACGATGAGATACGCGGTCTTGGGATTGATGGCTTCGGGCATGGGGTCACCGGCTTCGCAGGGCGCGGCGGACCAGGTCCGCGACGCACGAAAGGCCGCAGTCTAATCCGATCGGCGGCATTTCCTGCGGTGCCGGTCAGCATCGGGCGCGACGCTGCCCGCCGGTCCCGACGAGCCGGTTGCAGCGTGCCGGCTGGGGACGGGCGTCGCGCTATCCTCGCGTGCCCATCCCGCCGTGTGCGCGCCATGCAGCCCTCCGTCAGCGACGTTCTGATCCTCGGCGGCGGCCACAATGGCCTCGTCTGCGCGGCCTACCTCGCCGGCGCGGGGCTCAAGGTGCGCGTGCTCGAGCGCCGCGCCGTGGTCGGCGGGGCGGCGGTGACCGAGGAATTCCACCCCGGCTTCCGCAACTCGACGGCGTCGTACACGGTCAGCCTGCTCAACCCGAAGGTGGTCGCCGACCTGCGGCTGGCGCAGCACGGCCTGCGGGTGGTCGAGCGCCCTTACTCGAACTTTCTGCCGCTGCCTGACGGGCGCGCCTTCCGCCTCGGCGGGCCGCATGGCGCCGAGGAGGTCGCGCGCTTCTCCAGGCGCGACGCCGAACGCCTGCCGCGTTACTACGCCATGCTCGACCGCGTGGTCGCGGTGCTGCGCGCGCTGCTGACACTCACCCCGCCCAACGTCAGCGACGGCTTCGTGCTGGCCGACTGGCTGGCCACCGCGAGGGTGGCCAAGCACCTGCGCGGGCTCGATCTGCACGGCAAGGCGGAGCTGCTCGACCTGTTCACCAAGAGCGCGGGCGAGCTGCTCGACGACTGGTTCGAATCCGACCCGCTCAAGGCCGCGCTCGGCTGGGACTCGGTGGTCGGCAACTTCGCCTCGCCGTACACGCCCGGCTCGGCCTACGTGCTGCTGCACCACGTGTTCGGCGAGGTCAACGGCAAGTCCGGCGCCTGGGGGCATGCGATCGGCGGCATGGGCGCGATCACGCAGGCGCTCGCGAAGGAATGCGCCGCGCGCGGCGTCGAGGTGCTCACCGGGGCGGCGGTCGAGCGCGTGCTGGTGCGCGACGGCCGCGCTACCGGCGCGGTGCTGGCCGACGGCCGCGAGTTCGGCGCGCGCGTGGTCGCCGCCAACCTGCACCCGAAGACGCTGTTCACGCGCCTGGTGCCCGCCGAGGCGCTGGACGAGGACTTCCGCGCCCGCATCGGCCGCCACCGCAATGGCAGCGGCACCTTCCGCATGAACGTGGCGCTGTCGGAACTGCCGGACTTCGCCGCAGCGCCGGGCACCAGCCTGCAGCCGCATCACCGCAGCGGCATCCTGGTCGGCCACTCGCTGCGCTACTTCGAGCGCGCGTACTTCGACGCGCGCGCGAGGGAACACAACGCCGGCTGGGCGCGCGAGCCGATCGTGGAACTGGTGATCTCCAGCACCCTCGACGACACGCTGGCCCCGCCCGGCGCGCAAGTGGCGAGCCTGTTCTGCCAGCACGTCAATCCGCAGGTCGACGGCGGCTGGGACGCGCAGCGCGACACGGTCGCGAACCTGATGATCGACACCGTCGACCGCGTGGCGCCGAACTTCCGCCGCAGCGTGCTCGGCCACCGCGCGCTGTCGCCGCTCGACCTCGAGCGCGAGTTCGGCCTGGTCGGCGGCGACATCTTCCACGGCTCGCTGGGAATGGACCAGATGTTCAGCGCGCGGCCGTTGCTGGGCATGGCCGACTACCGCACGCCGCTGCGTGGGCTCTACCTGTGCGGCGCGGGCGCGCATCCGGGCGGCGGCGTCACCGGCGTGCCGGGCATGAACGCGGCGCGCGAGATCCGGCGCGACCTGCGGGCCTGAGCCATGGCCCAGGTCGCTCCCCGGGGCACGCGCCGCCGCCGCCGGGGGGGCAGCCCATCGCGCGGGGGGCGTCATCCTGCACCCGGCCTCCACCCATGCAGCCCGAGCTGCATGCTCTGTCGGCCGCTGTCGCGGCCGTCCCGACCGAGAGAACCGTCCCGATGCGCCTGCGTCCCTTTGCCCTGTTGATCGCCGTCGCCTTCGCCGCGCCGGCGGCCGCCGCCCCGAAGACCAACGAGCGCGGCATCGACCTCGCGAACTTCGACAAGGCCACCCCGGCCTGCACCGACTTCTACGCCTACGCCAATGGGACCTGGCTCAAGAACAACCCGGTGCCGGCGGCCTATTCGAGCTGGGGCACCTTTGCCGAGCTCGACAAGCGCAACGCGGATCGCCTGAAGGCGATCGCGAAGGAAGCGGCGGCGACTGCCGACGCCGCGAAGGGCAGCCCGGAAGCACTGGTGGGCGCGTTCTACGTCTCGGCGATCGACGAGGCGATGATCGAAAAGCGCGGCATCGCGCCGATCGAGGCCGGCCTCGCCGCGATCGACGCCATCGAGACGCCGAAGGGCGTGGTCGCGCGCGTGGTCGCCATGCATCGCGAGGCCGACCCCGTGCTGTTCGGCCTCGGCGTGCGGCAGGACCTGAAGGACAACACGCGGATCATCGCCTACGCGACGCAGGGTGGGCTGGGCCTGCCCAACCGAGATTTCTACCTGCGCGACGACCAAGCGTCGAAAAAGCAGCTCGACCAGTACCGCGAGCATATCGCGAAGATGCTGGGGCTGTCCGGCGTGAAGGCCGAGCAGGCTGCCGCCGACGCCGCGGCGATCGTGGCGCTGGAAACGCGCCTCGCGAACGTGTTCCTGCCGCGCGAGGAGATGCGCGACCCGAACAAGAGCTACAACGTGATCCCGGTCGCCCAGGCCGACGCGGCGACGCCGAACTTCTCCTGGAGCGGCTTCTTCGCCGCGATGGGCGTCGGGGGGATGCAGGACTTCTCGTTCTCGCATCCGGCGTTCTTCGCCGAGATGGACAAGGCCCTGTCCGACACGCCGGTCGGGACCTGGAAGGCCTACCTGCGCTGGAACCTGCTGCGCGACGCCGCGCCCTTCCTCAGCATGGCCTTCGTGGAGGAGAACTTCCGCTTCTACGGCCAGGTGCTGCGCGGGCAGAAGGAACAGAAGCCGCGCGAGGAGCGCGCCATCGACCAGATGAACGCAATCCTTGGCGAGCCGCTCGGCCGGCTGTTCGTCGCCCGCCATTTCCCGCCGGAGGCGAAAGCGCGGATGATGGTGATGATCGAGGACCTGAAGGTCGCGCTGCGCGCGCGGCTGGAGAAGCTCGACTGGATGGGCGAGGACACCCGTCGCCAGGCGCTGGAGAAGTGGGCGAGCTTCACGCCCAAGATCGGCTATCCGGACCAGTGGCGCGATTTCTCGGGCGTGGAACTGTCGCGCGGCGACTTCGCCGGCAACGTGCGCCGGCTCGCCGCCTTCGAGCAGGCCCACGACCTCGCCAAGATCGGCAAACCGATCGACCGCAGCGAATGGGGCATGCCGCCGCAGCAGGTCAATGCGTACTACAACCCGGTCTGGAACGAGATCGTGTTTCCGGCCGGCATCCTGCAGCCGCCGTTCTTCGACCTGGCGGCCGACGACGCGATCAACTACGGCGCGATCGGCGGCGTGATCGGGCACGAGCTGATGCATGGCTTCGACGACACGGGCAGCCGCTTCGACGCCGAGGGCCGCCTGCGCATGTGGTGGACTGCCGACGACCGAACGGCTTTCGATGGCCGCGCGCAGCGATTGGTGGACCAGGCGGGAGAATTCATCGCCATCGGCGACATGCGGCTCAACGGCCGCGTCTCGCTGGGCGAGAACATCGCCGACTTGGGCGGGCTCAAGGTCGCCTACGACGCGCTGCAGGCGCGGCTGACGAAGGAACCGCAGGCCAAGATCGACGGCTTCACGCCGGAGCAGCGCTTCTATCTCGGCTGGGCGCAGGTCTGGCGGCGCACTTGGACCGACGAGGCGCTCAAGCTGCAGGTCAACACCGGCCCGCATGCACCCGGCAAGTTCCGTGTCAACGGGCCGCTGTCCAACCTGCCGACTTTCCATGCCGCCTTCGGCTGCAAGGCCGGCGACCCGATGGTGCGCCCGCAGGACACGCGGGTGGCGATCTGGTGATCGGGTCCGGGACGGTCCTGAATGGTCAAGCGGCGGCCGGGTCAGGCCGCAGCGTGGGGGCGGTAGCGGCCGCGCGCCGGGCTTGTGGGCCCCGTCGCGTGGGCATCGCGGGTCAGGCTTGGTAGATTGCGGGTCCGCCCGCCGCCCCGGATCGCGAACCCTGATGAGCGCCCCGCCGCCCGACTTCGAACAGATCCGCGACCTCGATCCCCGGACCGCCGCGCGGCGACTCGCGGACTCATCCGACGCCGAGATCGCTGACCTGCTGACCCGCTTGCGTACGGGCCACGCCGTCGAGGTGCTGGAAGAGTTCGACCCGGAGCGTCGTGAGCGCATCGCTGCGGCCACGCCCTTCGGCCAGGGGCAGCTCTGGCTGAAAGGCCATGCGTACGCGGAGGGCACCGTCGGCCGCCTGATCGAGCGGCCGCCTGCGGTTTTCCGGCCCGACGCCATCGTCGCGCGGGTGGTCGAGGAACTGCGTGAAACCGTAAAGCGCAGGATGGTGACCTACATTTTCGTGACCGAGGCCGACGGCACCCTGGTCGGGGTGGTCGCGTTCCGCGAACTGCTGTTCGCCAGCCGCGAACAGGCGCTGTCGGACATCATGCTGCGCGATCCCTTCTTCCTGCGCCCGGACAAGCCGCTGGTCGAGGCCATGCACGAGGTCGTCACCCGGCACTATCCGGTGTACCCGGTCTGCGACGAGGGCCAGCGCCTGCTCGGGATGGTGCGCGGGCAGGTGCTGTTCGAGCAGCAGGCCTTCGAGATCTCGGCGCAGGCCGGCTCGATGGTCGGCGTGGAGAAGGAGGAACGCCTCGCCACGCCGTGGCAGCGCAGCCTGCTGATGCGCCATCCATGGCTGCAGCTGAACCTGCTCACCGCCTTCGTTGCCGCCGCGGTGGTCGGGTTCTTCGAGGCGACGCTGGACCAGATCGTGGTGCTGGCGGTGTTCCTGTCGGTGCTGGCCGGCCAGTCCGGGAACACCGGCTGCCAGGCGCTGGCCGTGACCCTGCGCGGCATGACGCTGGGCGAACTGAAGGCCGACAAGACATGGGCCGTGGTGTCGAAGGAAGCGTGGCTGGGCCTGCTCAACGGCACCGCCGTGGGCGCCGTCGCCGGCATCGGCATGTGGTTCTACGCCGGCCAGCAGGGGCGGCCGGACGCGGTCCTGCTCGGGATGATCACCCAGGCGGCGATGATCGTTTCCTGCGTGGTCAGCGGTATCTGCGGGGCGCTGATCCCGCTCGGCCTCAGGCGCCTCGGAGCGGACCCGGCGACCGCGTCGAGCATCTTCCTGACCACCGCGACCGACGTGGTGAGCATGGGCGCCTTTCTCGGCCTGGCGACGATCCTGCTGATGTGACCGCGGTGGCCTACATCCGCGCCCTCTGGGCGGCCACCAGTTCGCGATAGCGCGCGATCGTCGACTCGAATTCGGCGGTGCCCGTCACGCGCTCGGTCTCGCTGCGGGTGATGTTTTCATTCTGACCGCCGATCTGACGACGGACGTTTTCGATCTGGCTGGCGATACTCTCCGGAACCGGGCTGTTGGCGCGTTCGGACTCCGCGGCGACCGCCAGCAGTTCGGCCAGCTTCGCCTGCAGGCTTGTCAGCTGGAGCTTCGCGGTCTGGATCTCGGTGTCGATCATCTGCATCCGCTGGGCGTGCGCGCGCTTGATGTCGTCCTCGTTCGCGTAGGCGCTGAGCAGGATACGGTCGGCCTCGCGCTGCTCGGCCGCCAGCCGCTCGGCCTCGGCGCGGGACTTCTCGGCCGCAGCCTCGGTTGCGAGCTCCTCCGGCGTCTTGATGCGGTCGATCCGTCGAACCTCGACGCCCTGCTCGTTCAGCTGTGCACCGCCGCCCGCGCAGCGAACCGGATCGTAGGCCTGGGTGTAGTAGATCTCGCCCTTTTCGTTGGTGCACTTGTAGATCTTCTGCGCCGACGCGGACCAGGCAGTGGCCAGCATGACGACGGCGAAAACAGCCAGCATGGACTTCATGGGATCTCCGTCGGACGCAGCAAGGCGTCGCTTCCATGACGCAAACGATACCGGAGCAGCGCTTCGCGGTGCTGAACGAGCCCTGGCCGCTCGGCCGTAAACTGCAGCAATTCGTCCACGCCCGCGATCGCCGCCACCGGCAGGCCGAAGTCCCGGCGGACCTCGTCGGCCGCCGACAGCGTTCCGGTGCCGCGCTCCTGGCGGTCGAGGGCGATCAACACACCGGCGGGCGCGGCCCCGTGTTCGCGGATCAGGGCAACCGACGCGCGGACCGAGGTGCCGGCAGTGATCACGTCGTCCACGATCAGCACGCGACCTGCCAGCGGCGCACCGATCAGCAGCCCGGCCTCGCCGTGGTCCTTGGCCTCCTTGCGGTTG
>DHLY01000165.1:11982-12168 GCA_002405525.1 Proteobacteria bacterium UBA4656 | reverse complement strand
GTTGAACAGCCCGGCATTGAAGAAATACGGGCTGACGCGCCCGGACTTGAGGATGAACTCGCCGAAGCGCAGCACGTCGCAGCGCAGGGCGAGGTCGAGGAAGGCGCGTTGGTGGGGGAGCATCGGCGGGGCGTGGGTTTGAGGGGGGAAGGTATAGGGTATAGGGCTCAGGGCTCAGGGCTCAGG
>DHLY01000165.1:8193-11821 GCA_002405525.1 Proteobacteria bacterium UBA4656 | reverse complement strand
GGCTCAGGGCTCAGGGCTCAGGGCCCAGCAGTGACACCTGCTTCTCTGGGCCCTGTGCCCTGGGCCCAACTCAGCGCAGCCGCAGGTGCGCCGCCCGCCGCCCGGCTGCGCCTCCTCTATACCCTGGGCCCTCGTCCGCCATCGGCGCAATTCGCTACGCTCATTGCACCCTTCGCGAACCAGACGCCCCATCAGCCTCGCATGCGCATCATCACAGCCAACCTCAACGGCATCCGCTCCGCGAACGACAAGGGCTTCTTCGACTGGTTCGCGCGGCAGAAGGCCGATGTGCTCTGCCTGCAGGAGACCAAGGCGCAGCGCCACCAGCTCACCGACCCGGCCTTCTTCCCCAAGGGCTGGCACGCGCACTTCCACGACGCCGAGGCCAAGGGCTACAGTGGCGTCGCGGTCTACAGCAGGCGCGAGCCGGACGCCGTGATCGACAAGCTCGGCTGGGCGCCGTTCGACGCCGAGGGGCGTTACCTGGAGGCGCGCTTCGGCGACCTGTCCGTGGTCTCGCTCTACCTGCCCTCGGGCTCATCCGGCGAGGAACGGCAGGCGTTCAAGTTCCAGGTCATGGACTGGCTGCTGCAACGGATGCGCGAGTGGCGCGCCTCCGGCCGCCGGTGGGTGCTGTGCGGCGACTGGAACATCGCGCACACGCCGCTGGACCTCAAGAACTGGCGTTCGAACCAGAAGAACTCCGGCTTCCTGCCGGAGGAGCGCGCCTGGATGGACCGCGTGCTCGGTGAGGCCGGCTGGGTGGATGCCCACCGCACGCTCAAGCCCGGCGTGGCCGAGTACACGTGGTGGTCCAACCGCGCCAACGCCTGGGCCAAGGACGTGGGTTGGCGCATCGACTATCACGTGGTGACGCCGGACCTGGCGCCCGTACTGCGCGCGGCCAAGGTCTACCGCGACAAGAAGTTCTCCGACCACGCGCCGCTGACCATCGACTACGACCTCTGAGCGACCGTCTCCGCCGAGGTCTCCGCCAGCCCCGCCCGCATCAGCAGCACGAACAGCACGATGCCGGGCAGGGCGGCGAGGGTGGTCAGAACGTAGAAGTTCACGTAGCCGAGGGTTTCGATCAGCGCGCCGGCGCTGGTGCCGGTGATCAGGCGTCCGACGATCGACGCCGCCGCCGACAGCAGGGCGAACTGGGTGGCGGTGAACGACAGGTTGCACAGCGCCGACAGGTAGGCCACCACCACCACGCCACCGATGCCGCTGGCCACGTTCTCGAAGCCAATCGCGGCGGCCAGCCCGATGTTGCTGTGGCCGTGCGCGGCAAGCAGCGCGAACGACGCGTTGCTCGCCGCCATCAGTACCAGACTCGCCAGCAGCGAGCGCTTGAGCCCCAGGCCGGCATACATCGCCCCGCCGATGAAGATGCCGATCAGGTAGGCGAAGAAGCCCACGCCCACGTCCCAGGTCGCGATCTCCTCGTTGGTGTAGCCAAGGTCATCGAGCAGCAGGCGCAGCGTCAGCTGGCCGAGCGTGTCGCCGATCTTGTGCAGCAGCACGAACAGCAGCAACAGCCATGCGCCTCGGCGCAGGAAGAACTCCTTCAGCGGTGCGACCACCGCATCGACGAAGCCGGGCAGCCGGGCGTCGTGCGGCGCCTCACGGTGACGCACGGGCTCGCCCAACCACAGCGAGGCCGCCACCGCCGGCAGCACGAACACCGCGCACACCAGGTAGGCGGTGCTCCAGTCGAAGCTTGCTGCGACCAGCAGCGCCAGCGCGCCGGCCGCCACCGAGCCGATGCGCCAGCCGTACTGCGACATGCCGCTGCCGGTGCCCAACTGGTGCGGCTCCAGCGTCTCGATGCGGTAGGCGTCGATCACGATGTCGAAGGTCGCGCCCGCGACACCGACCAGCACCGCGGCGATGGCGACTGTCGCCAGGCTTGCGCGCGGGTCTGCCAGCGCGAGGAACGCCAAGGCCAGCGCCACCATTGCCGCGGCCAGCCAGAGCCACGAACGGCGCTGGCCGTGGCGGCCGATCCACGGCAGGCGGACACGGTCCACCGCCGGCGCCCACAGCACCTTGAGGTTGTAGACCAGGAAGGCGAGCGAAAACGCGGTGACGCTGCGCTTGTCGATGCCGTCCTGCGCTAGCCGCGTGGTGAGGGTGGCGCCGATCATCGCGTAGGGAAAGCCCGACGACATGCCGAGCAGGAGCGCCCCCAGCGGGGCGCGCTCGACAAAGGGGCGAAGGGCGGCGGGCAGGCGCGCGCGCCAGGCGGTGGCGGGGCGGGTCATGCGCGCATCGTAGCGGCAGCGGCAGGGCGATTCGGGGCGGATCGCGGGCGGGTCCCGCGGCCTGCCGTCACAGCCGCCCGGCGGCGCCCGCCCTGGTGCGGACGCGCACGGAAACAACGCAGATGTGGATGCTTCTGCAGAGGCTCCCTGGCATTCCGCTCGACATTCCGCGGACCGCGCACCGTGCCCGATTTCCTGCTCCGCGGCATCGACCGTGCGCTTGCAGAGTGCATCCAGGAGGTCGCCTGCGAGCGCAACGTGTCGATCGGCGAACTCATCATCCTGATGGTCCGACAGGGGCTGGGAGAGGGCGGGGATGCGGCCGCGCAACCTCTCGTGCGCGATATCGCGCGCCTCGGCGGTACCCGGGCGCCGGACGAGAGCGACGCCTTCCGCAAGGCGCTCGCGGCGTTCGAGGATCTGCCCGAAAGCGATAAGCCGTTCGGGTCGGGGAGGCGCGGGCCTGGCCGCTGACGTGCGTCGGCGGGCGCCCCCTCATCGCCCGCCGGCGCGGGGGCAGCGGTATTCCGACCACCGTTCAGGTGCGCGTTCAGGCATTCGCCGGTACAGTAGTCGGGCTCGCTGCGGATCTGCGCAGGAATTCCCACCGGAAGCCGAGCACCTCGTAGCCCTGCGCCGCGCGGTGCGCAGCCCCAGGTCTTGGCGGTCGCGATCCCGATGGATCCGCGTCCCGCCGGCCCCGCCGCCCGGCGGTCCCAACGAGCCGGAACCTATGCCGCCGTCCGGCGGTATCCGACCATCGATTCGCCTGCAGCGCGGTTTCCCCGCATCACGCGGGGGCGGGAACGCTCCGGGAGAAAGCCACTGACGGGGTCATGCCCGTTCCGTGGTCACTGGAGCATCGCCATGACCTTCGAAACCCTCGGGCTTTCGCCTGCCCTGCTGCGCGCCCTCTCGCAGGAGGGCTACACCGAACCCACGCCGATCCAGCGCGACGCGATCCCGCTGGTGCTGGCCGGCCACGACCTGCTGGCTGGCGCGCAGACCGGCACCGGCAAGACGGCTGCATTCGCACTGCCGCTGCTGCACCGGCTTTATCCGGACGGCAAGCGGCCGGCCGACGCCAAGCGCTTCCGCGCGCTGATCCTCACCCCGACCCGCGAACTCGCCGCGCAAGTGCACGACAGCATCCGCGCCTACGGCCGCTACTGCGGCGTGAGCAGCGCGGTGGTGTTCGGCGGCGTCGGCATGGGCCCGCAGATCGACATCCTGCGCCGCGGCGTCGACATCCTGGTCGCCACCCCGGGCCGGCTGATCGACCACCTCGAGCGGCGCGGCGTCGACCTCGGCCACGTCGAGGCCCTGGTGCTCGACGAAGCCGACCGCATGCTCGACATGGG